>NZ_JAQSEA010000136.1 GCF_029946185.1 Prosthecobacter sp. | reverse complement strand
CCAGCACCAAATTGGCAAAAATGGGCCCCAGCCGTGGCGTGAACGTGCCGTCTTTAGGATGGTACACCATGGTCCCGATGACATCCGCTGGCAGCAGGTCCGGTGTGAATTGAATGCGCTGAAACTTGGCCTTCAATGTTCCCGACAGCGTGCGCACAGCCAGTGTCTTGGCAATGCCCGGCACACCTTCAAGCAGCACATGGCCGTTGGTCAGCAGCGCCACCAGCAGGCGGTCCACCAACGCGGTTTGGCCGATCAGCACGCGGGCGATTTCGGTTCGGAGCGGAGCCACCCAGAGAGAGGCTTTGGCGATGGCTTCCTGATCAGGAACTGCAGGGGGGGCGTCGGTGGCGGGCATGTGTGTAAGCGGTACTGGTCAACGGGGGCGTTCACCACGTCAACCTTCAAGGATCAATGTATTAACGCTTCGCAGTACGGTTTATGTTGCTGGAATTGTAAGACGTTTGGGCTTTCATGCCTGCGATGACCCTCCAAGATCTCCGCGAACAAGTCTGTGACGCCAATCGTGCCCTGGAACCCAGCGGCCTCGTACGCCTGACCTGGGGCAACGTCAGCGGCATTGACCGTGCCTCCGGTCTGTGGGCCATAAAGCCGAGCGGTGTGGATTATTTGGCACTCAAGCCTGCCGACATCGTTGTCCTCGACCTTGAGGGCCGGGTGGTGGAGGGCCAATTTAGGCCCTCGTCCGATACGAAGACGCACCTCGTGCTCTACCGTGAATTTCCCGAGATCGGCGGCATCACGCACACTCATAGCCTGCATGCCACCATGTTTGCGCAGGCCGGACGTGAAATTCCCTGCTTCGGCACCACGCACGCGGACCATTTTCACGGCACTGTTCCACTGGTCCGCGCGCTTACACCTGAAGAAGTGACCCAAGACTATGAACATTTCACCGGGGTCGCCATCGTCGAGCGCCTGCGCGAACTGAAGCTGAACCCACTCGAAATGCCAGCCGTCCTGCAGCTCCATCATGCGCCTTTCACGTTTGGCATAAACGCCATGGATTCACTGAAAAACAGCATCGCCCTCGAAATGTGCGCTCACATGGCTCTCGGTTCTGCCACCCTGAATCCCGCCATCGGGGCGATCCCCCATCACATCTTGGAAAAGCATCATTTGCGCAAACACGGGCCGGACGCGTATTACGGACAAAAATAATCACCCCCCCTTGACCGATGAAAACCTCCTTACCACTTCACGAACTTTGTTTTCAGCGCCTGTTTCTGCTGCCGGGCATGCTGGCTGCCCTCCTATTGACTGGGTGTTCCAGCGAAAAAAGAGACCGGCTCTGGCAGACTTTAGATCCAGCTGGTTACAAGCATGCCCATAGCGAAAGCTTCAACGGCTCCAGAGCCCTGCGCGCTCCAGAGTCCAGAAAGAATACGGAGACCGGTGATATACCTTTGGACCTCGATCAATAAGAACAGAGCCGGAAAGGTGCACCACTAAGCGGTTCACCACTATGAAATAAAGCATGGCTTAGTTGGGGGGCTTTGATCTGCCCCCTTATGTTTATGGGTGATCAATCCCATAGCGCCAGATTCGCCTCAATCTTCCCTCCCCCCTGACAAGGGGACGGGAGCAAATGGCTTTGGCGCTTCCACATTGAAAATCAGCACCATTGCCGGGGTCTGGCTCTTGGTGGTACTTTCCGGAAGCGTGCTGATGGCGCAGTATTCCCAGACCGCAGGCCCCGCCGGCTCCCCGCTGCCGCAATGGCCGGAAACCAGCCTTGCGCACCGTGCTCCTGGTCAGTCCAGTCTCGTGATGTTCCTGCACCCGCGCTGCCCTTGCTCGCGCGCGACCCTCGGCGAACTCGAGCTGCTCATGGCCCACTGCCAGGGTTTGTTCAGCGCGCAGGTGTGGTTCATACAGCCTGAGGGCATGACCGAAGACTGGGTGAAATCCGACCTATGGCGCACTGCCGCAGCCATACCGGGGGTGCAGGTGAATGTGGATTATAAGGGCGAAGAAGCCAGCCTCTTTCAGGCGGTCACCTCGGGTCAGACGCTGCTCTATGATGTCAGCGGCGGTCTGATGTTCCAAGGGGGGATCACCCTGGCTCGCGGCCATTCAGGGGACAATCCCGGACGTGATTTCATTGAAAGCTTATTGAACAAAAAGATCGCCCATGCCGCCAGCGCACCCGTTTTCGGCTGTGCTCTCGGATGGAAAAAAACCCAAAAGGAATGCACCGCATGTCAGCAGTAGTCACGAACATCCTGCCACAGGACAATCCATTGACACAAGCCCCCGCCTTGCTCAGCGGCACAGACATGGGACTGCGCCAGCAAACCGGGACGCTGGTGGGTGACTCGGGCACTCTCCCCGCAGTACCACCTGACTCGGCTCTGCAACAACGTGCGGCGGAGTTGTTTCGCGACGCAGAGAATGATTTGCATAGGCACACAGACCATTTGTTCGCCCGTCTGATGCTCGTCCAATGGCTGGCGGGCATCGCGGCCGCCTTGTGGATTTCTCCCCTGACCTGGATCGGCGACTCCAGCCAGGTGCACTTGCACGTCTGGGCTGCGGTTTTGCTCGGTGGCGCGATCACCGGCTTCCCGGTGTGGCTGGCATTGCAGCATCCCGGACAGGTCATGACCCGCCATGTCATTGCTGTTGCCCAAGTGCTGACCTCCGCGCTGCTGATCCACCTGACTGGCGGCCGCATCGAGACGCACTTCCATATTTTCGGTTCCCTGGCCTTTCTCGCCTTCTACCGCGACTGGCGTGTGCTGGTGACAGCCACGGTGGTGGTGGCGGCAGATCACCTGCTCCGCGGCCTGTTCTGGCCGCAGTCCGTATTCGGGGTGCTGACTACCAGCTCCTGGCGCTGGGTGGAGCACGCCGGCTGGGTGCTTTTTGAAGATGCCATTCTCTTCGTCGCCATTCGCCGGATGCTGCAGGAAATGTCTGAGATCTCGCTGCGCCGTGCCACTCTCGAAGGCAGCAATTTGGAAATCGAACGGCAGGTGGTGGAGCGCACAGCGGAACTGAGCAAGACTCAGGCGGAGCTGCTCGAAACCTCCCGCCTTGCAGGCATGGCCGAGGTAGCCACCAGCGTGCTGCACAATGTCGGCAACGTGCTCAATAGCGTCGGCGTCTCGGCTGAGCTTGCGACCAGCAAAGTGCGCGAATTCAGGATCGGCAGCCTTAAAAACGTGGCGGATATGCTCCAGCAGCACTCAGAGGATCTACCTGCTTTCCTCACCACAGACCCGCGCGGGAAGATGCTGCCAGACTACCTGCTCAAGCTGGCGGTGCATCTGGCGGAGCCGCAGCAGGCCATTTTGGAGGAGATGCAAATGCTGCAAAAAAACATCGACCACATCAAGGAGATCGTGGCGATGCAGCAGAGCTACGCACGTGGCACCGGAGTGGTGGAGTCTCTCTCAGTGGAGGATCTGGTCGAGGACAGCATCCGCATCAACGCCGCCAGCTTTAGCCGCCACGATGTCAATGTGACGCGTGAAATCGCCCCCGTGCCGCCATTGAAAACGGACCGGCATAAGGTGATGCAGATTCTGGTGAATCTCCTCAGCAATGCCAAGCATGCGCTGGACAACTGTGAGGGCGACCGGCTCATGTCCGTTCGTGTAGCACAAAACCAAGAGGGGTTCTTGGAGATCATCGTGATGGACAATGGCGTCGGCATTCCTGCGCAAAACATCACCCGGATTTTCTCCCACGGGTTCACCACCAAAAAACAGGGCCACGGCTTCGGCCTGCACAGCGGAGCGCTGGCCGCCAAGGAACTCGGCGGAACTTTGAAGGCGCACAGTGATGGCCCTGGCCTGGGCGCGACCTTCACGCTCACGCTGCCTTTGGAGAATTAATCCAGCTTTGATGCATCCAACCATGCCACACACCTCCATGACTGCCTCCAACCGGCGCATTCTCGTCATCGACGACAATCGCTCGATCCATGCTGACTTTCGTAAAATCCTCGCTCCTTCCAATGCCGCAGGCAACGATCTCGAGGCTGCCGAAGCGGCGCTATTTGGTACAGTAAAGCAGGTGCAGACCTTCACCGTTGACACTGCATCTCAGGGGGAGGAAGGCCTGCAAATGGTCAAACTCGCCCTAGAAGAAGGGCGACCTTATGCCATGGCCTTTGTCGATGTCCGCATGCCTCCGGGTTGGGACGGCATCGAGACCACGCGGCAGATCTGGCAGGTCTGCCCGGACATGCAGATCGTCATCTGCACCGCCTATGCGGACTGCAACTGGAGCGATGTGCAGGAGCAGATCAAGCCGCGTGACCGCATGCTCATTCTGAAGAAGCCCTTCGACATCATCGAAGTCCTGCAACTGGCCATTTCACTCACGGAAAAGTCGCGCCTGCTGCAAGAGTCCAAATCACATCTACGAGACCTCGAACAGCGGGTGAAGCAGCGCACCCAGGAGCTGGAGGCATCCCAGATGGTCGCACACGAAAAAGCATCACTGCTGGATCTGTCCCGCGACGTCATCCTGGTCTGCGGGCTCGATCACCACGTCACCTACTGGAACAAGAGCGCTGAACGGCTCTATGGCTGGACGTCAGCGGAGGCCGTAGGCCGTCTGGTATCAGATAACATCAAAGACAAAAGCCCCGAATTTTTCCAGCAGGCCTATGACAAAGTCCTGCAAACCGGGGAATGGGACGGGGAATTGCAGCAGGTGGGCAAAGACGGCCGCAATCTCGTCGTGGAGGGACGGTGGACCCTGCTACGTGATGCCGCAGGCCAGCCCCGCAGCATTTTGGTGGTCAACACCGACATCACCGAGCGCAAAAAATTCGAAGATCAGATGCTACGCGCTCAGCGCATGGAGAGCCTTGGCACTCTCGCCGGCGGCATCGCGCATGATCTTAACAATGCGCTGACTCCCATCATGATGTCTATCGAACTGCTGAAACTCCACGAGCAGGATGCGATGCGGATGGGGGTGCTGGCCACCATCGAAAACAGTGCCAGGCGCGGGGCGGAAATGGTGCGCCAGGTGCTTTCCTTCTCGCGCGGGGTTGAGGGGCAGCGCGTGGAGGTGCAGGCCGGTCATCTGCTCAAAGGAATTGAAAAGATCGCCAATGAAACTTTCCTCAAGAACATTCGCGTCAGCAGCGACATCCCGGCAAATCTATGGATCGTTCAGGGAGATCCTACGCAGATACATCAGATGCTGCTCAATATGTGTGTCAACGCACGCGATGCCATGCCCAACGGCGGCACTTTGAACCTCAGTGCCAGCAATCAACTGGTGGATGAGCAATGCGCAACCATGATGCCCGGAGCAAAGTCCGGGCCGTATCTCCTCGTCGAACTGGAAGACACCGGGACAGGCATGCCGCCGGAGGTGATAGACCGCATTTTCGAACCGTTTTTTACGACCAAGGATCTTGGCAAAGGCACCGGGCTGGGGTTGTCCTCCTCGCTGGCCATCATCAAAAGTCATAAAGGCTTCATCCGTGCTACCAGTGAAATGGACAAGGGTTCCAAATTCCAGGTATATCTGCCTGCGCAGATGGCAGAAGGTGTGAGCATACCGGCTCCTGTTGAGACTGAGTTGCCCCGTGGCAATGGCGAACTCGTTCTCCTGATTGATGACGAGGAACCCGTTCGGCATATCACCGGGCAGACCTTGGAATCATTTGGCTACCGCGTGCTGCCTGCTGCTGACGGTGTCGAGGCATCCTCCTTGTATGCCGCTCACAAGGAGAAAATTTCGGTGGTGCTCACTGACATGATGATGCCAGTCATGGACGGCCCGGCGACGATCCAAGTGCTGATGCGCATGGATCCCAAAGTCCGCATCATCGCCGCCAGCGGCCTGAGCGTGAAAGACATGGTGCTCAAGGCCACAAGCGCTGGTGTCAAAAACTTCATCCCTAAACCCTACACGGCGGAAACTTTGCTGAGAATGATTCACGCCGTTCTTAACATTCAGCCTGTTGCCTCCCCGTAGGCGTATTAAGCGTAAAAATTCACCCAGCGAAAGATCGCGGTTCCCTCCCCCCCATTTATACGACCCTAGTTTGAAGCATGACGGAAGCTCCTATCAACATTCCCGCCTTGTTTTCCGAGTGCACCATGGCACAGGGGGCTGATCTGACATCACGGGAGGCAGCGCCAGCAGGTCCTCTCTGGAAAAGGTGTTTCATCCTCCTGCTTTTGTCATTTCTATTCGTCTCCCTGGATGTGTCGGGGCAGGAGTCAGCGATCCCGCATACCATCAGCGTGGTGACGGATGACAATCTTCCTCCCTATGTTTTCAGAAACAATGAGGGGGAATTGCAGGGCATTATCATTGATCAATGGCGTGCCTGGGAAAAACGAACCGGAGTCACCGCTGAAATTCATGGCATGGACTGGAATGATGCCGTGCGCCGGATGAAAGCCGGTGAGTTTGATGTCATCGACGCGGTGTTTAAAACTCCGGAGCGCACGGCGTATCTGGATTTCGGTAAACCTTACGCGACCATCGAGGTCCCCATCTTCTTCCGCTCCTCAATCACTGGCATTAACAACCTGTCTTCTCTGCACGGATTTCCAGTCGCCGCCAGGTTGGGAGACTCCTCAGTCAAGCTTTTGCAGGAAAATGCCATTACCCCCATGATGTTGTACAACAATTATGAGGCCATCATCACTGCGGCTGGTGAGAGCAAGGTGAACGTCTTCGTCATGGCAAAACCGCCGGCTCAATATTTCCTGCAAAAAATGGGCATTAAGGCGGAGTTCAGGATGTCCGACCCCATTAACATTGGGGAGTTTCATCGTGCGGTTCACAAAGGCAGAGTGCAACTGCTGCAACTCGTTGAACAAGGGTTCGAGCACGTGGGGGGGCATGAGGAATCCAGAATCAAACAAAAATGGTTTGGGCAGACCTTGGATGAACACCCTTATCTCCGCAGCCTGGGTTACGCAGCCCTCGCGGGAGTCTCACTGGTGATGCTGTTGCTTAGCTTGAACTGGATCTTGGCGGGCCAGATCCGGATGCGCACTCGCGCGTTGCGGGAGCGTGAGGAGCAACTGAGCCTTTGTTTCAATCACAGTCCCGCGGCCATCGCCATGCTGGATCATGACATGAGATATCTGGTGGTCAGTCCGCGCTGGCTGAAAGACTATCGCCTGGGTGAACAGAATATCGTCGGGCGCAGTCATTACGCAGTATTTCCTGAAATGCCGCCTGACTGGATCGAAATCCATCGGCGCTGCCTGGCGGGTTCGGTCGAAAAGAATGAGGACGAAAAGTTCGTCCGTTCGGATGGCTCCATCGACTGGATCCGCTGGGAAATCCGGCCATGGCACCATGCAGACGGTGCGATCGGCGGCATCATCATCTTTTCCGAAGACATCACCGCGCGGAAGCTGGCCGAACTGGCCCTGCAAACGAGCGAGTCCGAGTTCCGCACCCTCATTGAATCAGCCTCTGACGGCATTCTTGTTGCCGATACTGCCGGGCGTCTGCTTGAAGCCAACGTGGCAGCCTGCAAGATGCTGGGCCACACCCGTGAAGAACTTGGGCGGATGGGTTTCGTCGATATCGTTGCCTCCGGTGAAATGGTGCGGATTTTGCCAGAACTGACTCGGTTGAACCAAGGCGAAGTGTTGCGTAGCGAATGGGTGTGCCGCCGCGAAGACGGCACCCTGTTTCCCGCGGAAGTAGGGTCCACCCTTCTTCCTGACGGACGTCTGCAGTGCATCATGCGTGACATCACCAGGCGCAAGATGGACGAAGATAAAATCCGCGAGCAGGCCTCCCTCTTGGACAAGGCGCGTGACGCCATCATCGTTTGCGGTCCAGAAGACCACCACATCCTTTATTGGAATCGCAGTGCGGAGCGGCTTTATGGCTGGCAGGCTGGCGAGGTGCTGAATCTTTCTCAGGTGGAGCTCCTCAATCGTGATTCGGTGCAGTTTTTTTCCGTGATGAAAACCGTCAAAGAACAGGGCGAGTGGGCGGGTGAAATGCAGCAGTTCGACAAGGAAGGACGGCTCGTCATCGTGGAATCGCGCTGGACTCTGATCAAAGATGCCCAAGGTCGTCCACAGTCGATCCTTTCCATCAATACCGACATCACCGAACGCAAGAAGCTGGAGCAGCAGTTTTTACGGGCGCAGCGCATGGAAAGCATCGGGACGCTTGCGGGCGGCATTGCACATGATCTCAATAACGTGCTGGCACCGATCATGATGGCCATCGAGCTCCTAAAGCTGCAGGAAAGCAGTGCGCAAAAGCTGGATATTCTCTCCACCATCGAAGGCAGCGCCACACGTGGGGCGGATCTCGTGAAGCAAGTTCTCTCGTTTGCCCGGGGCGTGGAAGGACGGCAGCTGGCGGTGCAGGTCGGGCACCTGCTCAAGGAGATCGAAAAAATCGTCAACGAGACCTTTTTGAAAGGCATCCAGGTTTGCTGTGAAATTTCATCGCCCTTGTGGGTCGTGCAGGGGGATCCCACTCAGATTCATCAAGTGCTGCTCAATCTGAGTGTGAATGCACGTGATGCTATGCCCAACGGCGGCCAGTTGAAACTGTCCGCCACGAACCTGCTCATGGATGGACAATGCGCATCAATGATTCCGGGCGCGAAGCCTGGGCAGTACCTCCATCTTCAGGTGGCGGACAATGGCACGGGCATGTCATCCGAGGTGATCGAACGCATGTTCGAACCTTTTTTCACCACGAAGGAATTGGGAAAAGGCACGGGGCTTGGACTGTCGTCAGTCATGGCCATCGTCAAAAGCCATCATGGCTTCCTTCGTGTGGAGAGCGAACTTGGGGCTGGCACCACGTTTCACATCTACCTGCCGGCTCACATGTCCGAGCATGAGGAGGTTGACGCTGCGATCCCTGGCGACCTCCCCCGTGGTGCCGGCGAACTGATTCTGGTGGTTGATGATGAGGCCGCCGTGCAGCAGATCACCAAGCAAACCCTGGAAACCTTTGGGTATCGCGTTCTGCTGGCTGCAGATGGTGCCGAGGCCGTCTCCCTTTATTCTCAGTATCGTTCCGAAGTGGCTCTAGTGCTCACTGACATGATGATGCCGGTTATGGACGGTCCGGCGACGATTCAGGTGCTCATGCGGATGAATCCGGAAATTTGCATCATCGCTGCCAGTGGAATGAATGCTGCAGGCATGGAAGAAAAAGCCGCCAATACAGGCGTTAAAAATTTCCTTCCGAAGCCTTACACGGCGGAAACCTTGCTTAAGACGCTCGATGCCGTGCTGCATGCCGGAGCCGATGTTCAGCAGTAATAATAAAAGCGCCTAAAATCTTTATCGCTTTGATGCTCAAAGAATTAGACGCCGTGGGCTGGATGAGGTAATTTATGACCATGAACTTTTACACGCTCTGACATAGGTGCATGTTGAGAACTTCCTCCATTGCAGTCAATCAAGGAGGGGCTTGTGCGTTAGGACAAGCAAACTGGCTGACCCCTGGAAGCAAAATTTGGAAAACATGGTTTTGCGGGTGGTCGTGCAGTCGGGTCAGCAAAAATGCCACCAAAGGCAAATCCCGCTTGTTCCTTTTTTGCGGACTCATCGCCTGCTTGTGTCCCGCGGCCTCGGGGCAGCAGGCCAAGCCACCGCGCACAATAAGTGTGGTGACTGACGACAATTACCCCCCCTATGTCTTTAGAGACCGCGCCGGGACTGTGCAGGGAATCACTATCGATCAATGGCGCGCTTGGGAAAAAATGACGGGGGTAACCGCCGAAATTCATGCCATGGACTGGGGCGAGGCCGTGAAGCGGATGAAGGCAGGTGAGTTTGATGTGATTGACACGGTTTTCGAAACCGTAGAACGCTCTGTCTATCTGGACTTTTCGCGGCCTTACGCCACCCTCCAAGTCCCCATCTTTTTTCGCGAATCGATTTCAGGCATCAATGATGTAGCTTCCCTGAAGGGTTTCCCTGTGGCCGTCAAAGCGGGGGATGCGGTCGAACAGCAGCTTCGGGACAATGGCATTGGTCCCTTGCTGCTATACAAAAACTATGAAGCCATCATCACTGCTGCCAATGAGCGCAAAGTGAATGTCTTTGTCGTGGACAAGCCCCCGGCGCTTTACTTCCTCCATAAGCAGGGCTTGGAGGCAGAGTTTAGGATGACGAAGCCTATCAACGTCGGGAAGTTTCACCGTGCGGTTCGCAAAGGGAATGCCAGCCTGTTGCTGTTGATTGAGAAAGGGTTCGCCGATGTGGGAAAGGAGGAGTTTACCCGGATCGATAAGAAATGGTTTGGGCAGAAATTGAGCAGCACCCGCTATCTGAGCTATCTCGGTTACGGTGCACTCGGCAGCGCGACGCTGCTGGCACTGCTCGTCGGCTGGAACTGGTTTCTGACCAAGCAGGTAAAAAAGCGCACCCAGACCTTGCGGGAGCGTGAGGAGCAGTTGCGGCTGTACACACTGCACAATCCTGCGGCTATTGCCATGCTGGATCGTGACATGAAGTATCTGGTCGTCAGCCGCCGCTGGATGGTAGACTACCGTCTGGGGGATCAGTCCATTATCGGACGCAGCCATTACGAGGTCTTTCCTGAATCTCCGTCACACTGGTTGGCAATCCATCAGCGCTGTTTGAAGGGCGAAGCCGAAAAGTGCGAGGAGGAAGCCTTTCTCCGAGAGGATGGCAGGACAGACTGGATTCGCTGGGAGATCCAGCCATGGCGTCAGGCGGATGATTCGATCGGCGGCATCATCATGTTCACCGAAGACATTACCGCACGCAAGAAGGCCTCGGAGATGCTTCGTGAAGGCGAAACGCGTCTGATCAAAGCGTTTCGCCGCAGCCCGGTCGCTTTGACCATTGTTCGCATGCGTGATCAACAAATCATCGAGGTCAATGACGCCTTCTCCAGCCTCCTAGGGTGGACCCGCGAGGAGGCGGTGGATCGCTCCATGATTGATCTCGCTGTCTTTGATAAAACCGTGACCGCATTGCTTCGCAAAGCTCTGAATAAAGACCGTTCGATTCACGATATGGAACTCATGCTGCACGCGCGGGATGGCGAAGTCCTTCATGTCATCGCCAGCATGGAGACCATCGAGTTCCACAGCGAGCCGCATGTAGTGGCGACTTTGGTGGACATCACCGCTCGTAAACGCACAGCGGCGGCTCTGTCTCAGTTGAGCGCCGATCTCGGGCTCGCTCAAGCAATCAGCCACATTGGCAGCTGGGAATATTCGGAAACCGGCGGCTTCATCCACTGGTCCGACGAACTCTACCTCATTTTTGGTCTGCAGCCGCAATCGGTCAGGATCACGTACGACAAGCTGCGGGAGATGGTCCATCCCGACGACCGCGTCCGACACGACTCTTACCATGCGCAACTGACTGCCGCACGTCCCGGTGCCGTCATTCCGCCATTCGAATACCGTGCCGTGCGTGCGGACGGGCGCATTGCGCAGGTCCTGGTGAATGTAGAGACACGCTTTGATGATCAGGGCAAATCCACCGGCTACTTTGGCACGGCTCAAGACATCACCGAACGCAAACGCGCTGAGGACGCGCTGCGCGAGAGCGAAGCCACCTTTGCTGCGGCCTTTGAGAATGCCCCCATCGGCAAGGCTCTCGTCGCCCCGGACGGCCGCTTCCTGCGTGTTAACCGCTTGATGTGTGAAATCGTCGGCTACACCGAGTCCGAACTGCTTGCTGCCACCTTTCAGGACATCACTCACCCGGACGATCTCGATCTTGATCTCGCCAATGTGCAGAAAATGCTCCGCCACGAAATCAAAACATTTCAGATGGAGAAGCGCTATCTTCATCGGCAGGGCGGTGTCGTGTGGGTGCTTCTCAGCGTTTCGATGGTGAATGACAAACTGGGGACCCCCGCCTTTTTTGTCTCCCAGATGCAGGACATCACCGGCCGTAAAAAAGCGGAGCAGCGCATCCAGCAGCTCAATCGTCTCTATGCAGTGCTCAGCGGCATCAATGAGACCATTGTGCGTGAGAAGAATCCGCAGGCGATGCTGACAACCGCCTGCCGGACAGCGGTTGAAAAAGGCCTCTTTGGCATGGCTTGGATTGGCCTGCTAAGTGATGACTCCGGCCTGCTGGAAATCGCCGCGCACTATGGCGCCACAGAGGATACCTTGGGCAGGCTTGAGGCCATCTTCAGCGGATCGCTCCCCGGCTTGGAATGTACCATGACTACGCGTGCGCTGCACTCCGCTGAACACTCGGTGTGCAATGACATCGAGCATGATCCCGAGGCCGCATGCTGGCGTGCGGAAGCTTTGTGCCGGGGGTATCGTTCAATGGCTTCGCTGCCGTTGAAAGCAGCGGGCAAAACCATCGGCGTGTTCAACTTGTACGCCAACACTGCCGATTTTTTTGACGCAGATGAGCTGGCTTTGCTGGATGATCTCGCTGCGGATATTGGGTTCGCACTCGACATCCGCCGGCGTGAAGCGGAGCTGCTCGAAGCCGACAAGCGGTTCATCATGCAGCGCACCACCTTGATCGACCTGACACGTCACTGGGGCGGGGAGGGTGAGGATGCCTCGCTGCTGCTGCAAAAAATCGCCGAGGGCGCCGCCCAGACCCTGAACGTTTCCCGCGTCAGCATCTGGCGTTACAACAGTGACCGCTCCGTCCTCAACTGTGTGGATCTCTTCGAGTGGGAGGAGGGGCGGCATTCATCCGGCATGGAGCTTTCCGCCTCCACCTATCCGGCCTACTTTCGTGCACTGCTAGAGCTGGAGATGATCATTGCCGATGACGCCGCCACCGATCCGAGCACCTGCGAGTTTGCCGCAAGCTACCTGCTTGCCCATGCCACCCGGTCCATACTGGATGTGCCCATCATTGTTGGCGGCGTTCGCACCGGCGTTCTCTGTCTTGAGCATAGTCGCACGCTCCGGGCATGGACTGCGGATGAGAAGACCTTCGCCTTGGCGATGTCCAATCTCGTTTCACTGGCACTGGAAGGAACGGAGCGTAGGCAGGCGGAGACTTCTCTGCGCGAGAGCGAGAAGCGCTTCCGTCAGTTTGCAGAAACCATCGAGGAAGTCTTCTGGATGACGGACCCAGAGGGCCGCGAAATCATCTACGTCAGTCCCGCATACGAAAAAATCTGGCACCGCAGCTGCGCCAGTCTATATGCAGACCCGCTCACCTGGCTGGAGGCGGTGCATCCTGATGACCGGGAGCGCTTGACTCTGATCACTGCAGCCAAGCGCAAGCGGGGTGAATATGACGAGCGTTACCGCATTCTGCGTCCTGACGGCACTGTGCGGTGGATTCATGACCGCGCCTTTCCCGTGCGCGACTCACACGGCACCGTGCTGCGCATCGTCGGCACGGCGGAGGACATCACCGAGAGCAAACAGGTCGAGGCCCAGCTTCTGCGTTCTCAGCGCATGGAGAGCATCGGCACGCTGGCGGGTGGCATCGCGCACGATCTTAATAACGTGCTGGCTCCTATCATGATGTCCATCGAACTGCTCAAACTGCGGGAAAAGGATGCACTGCGCTTGGACATTCTGTCCACCATCGAAGGAAGCGCAAAACGCGGGGCGGACATGGTGCAGCAGGTGCTCTCGTTTGCCCGAGGTGTTGAAGGGCGGCAGGTGGCAGTGCAGGTGGGCCAGCTGCTCAAAGAGATCGAAAAGATCGCCAATGAAACTTTCCTGAAGAGCATTCAGGTGCGGTGCAATCTCCAGGCAGGTCTATGGGGCGTGCAGGGAGACCCGACGCAGTTGCATCAGGTCTTGCTCAATCTCTGCGTCAATGCCCGTGACGCCATGCCCCATGGTGGCATTCTAAAGCTCGCCGCCCGGAACGTGATGCTTGATGAGGGCTGCACAACAATCAGTGCCGAGGCCAGGCCCGGATCTCATGTCCTCATCGAGGTCGAAGACAATGGCGCCGGGATGCCACCTGAAGTGCAGGAACGCATCTTTGAGCCGTTTTTTACCACGAAGGAGCTTGGCAAAGGCACCGGACTGGGACTTTCCACCACGCTCGCCATCATCAAAGGCCATCACGGTTTCATGCGTGTAAACAGTGAGCTGGGCAACGGCACCCAGTTTCAGCTTTACCTGCCCGCGGTCGGCCCTCCGAGCGCCCAGGCCGTACCGGCTCCCGAAGTCGTGCTGCCGCGTGGAAAGGGTGAACTGGTGCTGGTGGTGGATGATGAAATCACGGTCAGGCAGATCATCAAGCAGACCCTCGAAGCCTTCGACTACCGTGTCATGCTCGCAGCAGATGGCATTGAGGCCTCAACCTTGTTTACCGCCCACCACAAAGAAATAGCTGCCGTAATCACTGACATGATGATGCCCGTCATGGACGGTCTGGCGACGATTCAGGTGCTCATGCGCATCAATCCGCAGGTGCGCATCATCGCCGCCAGCGGTCTGGGCGTAAAAGAAATGGTGGCCAAGGCCATGGGGGCCGGCGTAAAACACTTCATCCCGAAACCCTACTCTGCCGAAACTCTGCTGCAGACTCTTGCCGAGCTATTGCGGGCCTGAGCCAGTTTACTTCTGTTTCGGTTCGTAGCCCGGCAGCGGCTTCCCATTTTCGTCCAGCTTGCCGCAGGCCCATAGCAGGCCGCGTGCGACGAGGTCGAGATACACGGGCGACTGCATCGTTTCATTGCCATGGCCCAGCGTGGTGCCGAAGACCTTGGCTTTGCCGTATTCATTCACCCAGACCACATTGTGGTCCATCTTCGTGTCTTCACCATAGGCCTTGGCCAGCGGAACGAAGTGCTCCCAGAGTTTTTCGTTTTTGTAGAGTTCATCTTTGGCGTTGAGCCATTCCGCTGGGAAGCCTTTCATGACCGGGTGCCCTTCGGCGATGTTCTTCACCTTCAAATCGCGGTTCTTCTCGTGGCTCATCGAGGTCTGGCCCACGCACTTGCGCCATTCATCCGTCTTGGCCGTGCGGTAGCTGTGGGTGGAGCAGTGCAGCATCACTGCCGGCACACCGTCGTGGTGCGCCTTGGCGATGCGTTCCACAAACGCCACGTCCTCGACTCCGCCAAAGCACTCGTTGTGCAGGATCACGTCATAGCCTTCGGCCCAGTTGTCCTTTTCATAGATCGAGATCTTGTGGCTCTTGTCCTTTTTACCTTCCGGCCCTTCTTCGTGCACGATGGTGAACTCCACATTCGCCCGGGCGCTGAGGCCTTCGCTCAGGATGAGCTTCTGGTTTTCGTAGTCATGACAGCAGCCGCCCGTGACCATCAGAACCTTGAGCGGTTTCACCTCCTCTTTTGGGGCGGCGACGGCAAGCAGACAGACGATGGAAAGCAGGGAGATGAGAAGGGGACGCATGACGGCGGATGAAGTTGAGAGCCCGAGTATGCGCGAAATGTAGGGTTTGTCTTTCATGATTCTCAACCGGGCGCGGTTCTTTAACTCGTCTCTTGCTTGGGCGATTTTGTAAAAGGCATGGTAAATATCTGGGATGCAAACCTTCGGTGGAACGCCCAATCCCCTCGGCGAATTTGAGTGGAGCACCGCCGAATCGTCGGCATAGAATCAGGCTCACATGAAAATCGTTCTTCTCGACGCCCACACCGCAAATCCTGGCGACCTCTCCTGGCAGCCCCTCGAAGCCATCGCCACCTGTGAGGTGCATCCACGCACGCCGCTGGATCAAACCGTCGCCCGCTGCACCGGTGCAGAGATCGTCATCACCAACAAAGCCCCGCTGACCCGCGAAATCATCGCAGCATTGCCCGATTTGAAATACATCGGAGTTACCGCCACTGGATTCAATATCGTCGATGTCGCCGCAGCCAAAGAACGCGGCATCGTCGTCACCAATGTCCCCGGCTACAGCACCCCCGCCGTCGCTCAGCACGTCATCGCCCTGCTGTTGGAAATGACCAACCATGTCGGCCACGCAGCAAAAAGCGTGGAAGAAGGCGGCTGGGTCAAGTGCCCCGACTTCTGCTACTACGATCACCCCATCATCGAGCTCTCCGGCCGCACCCTCGGCATCATCGGCTACGGCGAAATCGGCAGCGCCGTCGCACGCATCGCCGTCGCCTTCGGCATGAAGGTTCTCGCCTCCAAGCGCACCTGGAAGGAAGCACCGCCCGTCGGCGTCGAAGCCGCCGAAATCGACGACATCTTCCGCCAGTGCGACGTCATCAGCCTGCACTGCCCCCTGACCGACGCCACCAAGCACCTCGTCGGCGAACGCACCCTCGCCCTGATGAAGCCCGAAGCCATGATCATCAACACCGGCCGCGGCCCCCTCGTCGATGAACCCGCCCTCGCCCAAGCCCTCAACGAAAGCCGCATCGCCGCTGCCGGACTCGACGTCCTCTCCGCCGAACCCGCCCAAGCCGACAACCCCCTCCTCACCGCCAAAAACTGCCTCATCACTCCCCACGTCGCCTGGGCCAGCCGCGAATCCCGCGTCCGCCTCATCGACATGACCGCCGCCAACCTGAAAGCCTTCCTCGCAGGCAAGCCCGTAAATGTGGTGAACGGGTGAGGCTCAGTACGATGGACACTCCTGTCCGTCGATCAGTGCTCTCGCATGACCCCGATTGACGAAGAATCGACATCCTACAAAACAGCGAAGCCAGTCCGGCACGCTGCATTGCCGTGTGTCAAAGTTTGAAGCGTGAGTGCGCCTGATCCGGCGGACGAGTGGCTCGTCTCAGCCACAGGCCGGTGCTAGCCATCGGCTCATTCTACATTTCCAATCGCCGCACCGGTGGCAGTTTGCCAGCCGGTGCGGAACTCGATTGTGAAGTGGAACTCACAGCGCCGCAATAATCGCCTCGCCAATCTCCTTCGTGTTCACCTTCTTCGTGCCTTCGGCACCGCTGAAAATATCACCCGTGCGCAGACCGCTATCGATGACTTTCTTCACAGCGGACTCAATGCTCGCCGCTTCAGCTTCAAGCCCAAGCGCAAAGCGCAGCAGCAGCGCCACGGAAAGGATCTGCGCAATCGGATTCGCGATGCCCATGCCCGCGATGTCCGGGGCGGTGCCGCCGGAAGGCTCAAACAGGCCAAAATACAGTCCGTCGCCCTTCGGCTTGCCCAGGCTGGCGCTGGCCAGCATGCCCAGCGATCCGCAGATCATCGCCATTTCGTCGCTCAGGATGTCGCCAAACAGGTTTTCCGTGACGATCACGTCAAAGCTGCGCGGTGCCTTGATGAGCTGCATCGCGGCATTGTCCACATACAGGTGCGCCAGCGTTACATCGGGGTACTCCTTGGCGACCTCGACCATCGTTTCGCGCCACAGGACGGAATTGGTCAGCACGTTGGCCTTGTCCACGCTGGTGACGTGCTTGCGGCGCAGTTGCGCGGCTTTGAAGGCCACATGGGCGATGCGGACGATCTCGCTCTTCTTATAGACCATCGTGTCGATGACTTCGATGTCGCCATCCGGCAGGGTAGTGCGGCTCTTCGGCTGGCCAAAGTACATTCCACCCGTGAGTTCGCGCACGCAAAGCATCTCGAAGCCGCCTTCAACGAGGTCGGCGCGGATTGGCGAGGAGGACGTCAGGGCAGGGTAGCAGTTGCCGGGGCGTAGATTGGCAAACAGGCCAAAGTGCTTGCGCAGAGGCAGCAGCGCTCCGCGTTCAGGCTGCTCATTAGGCGGCAGTTTTTCCCATTTCGGGCCGCCGACGGAACCAAAAAGGATCGCATCACTGGCTTCGCAGGCGGCGATGGTTTCCGCAGGAAGTGCTTTGCCCACCGCATCAATCGCAGCACCACCGACAAGCTGGTGGTTGTATTCAAAGGTGAGGCTGGAACGGGCGGCGACGGCGTCGAGGACTTTGAGCGCCTCGGCCATGACTTCAGGGCCGATACCATCTCCGGGGAGGACTGCGAGTTTGAACGTGCGTGACATAGGTGGTGGGGAAGGGGGGGCTTTTAGTGGATGAGAATGCCGATGCTGGCAAGTGGCCACCCCTTCAACGAGCCAAATCACGTCCAGCCAGTCCAATTTCGATCATTCGCAGCATCCAGTACGCTCTGGTACAGAAGAAACTAAAGCTTAATTGTATCAAAATTATATAAAATGTTAATTTTTGCTTTCGTTATGTCGTATTTTCGATATTTAATCCAAATTATGCGACGCGTTTATATGAAAATTACAAAAAAAGCGAATAGTAAGGCGGCGTTGTCTTCATGGTTTGGTTTTCTGACCCGCTCTGCGGCTTTTGTTCTCATCGGTAGCTTCATTTCCACCTCCCTCACCGCTGGCACGGACGATCATGGTTTGAGCGACCAGCTTTCCGCCGAAGCCCAGTCACTCGCTCCAGCCTTTACCCTGCTAGCACCCGCCGCCACCGTGGCGGTGAATCGCATCTCCCTGGGGGAATGGGGCAGCGTCATCGCCTGGAGCCCGCACATTCCCGTGACCGCCGCTACCCTGCCAGACGGACGCCTCCTCACCTTTGCCTCAAACCAGCGCACCACCTTTCCTGGGGGGCCGGAGTTCACCTACGCTGCCGTGTGGAACCCCGCCACCGGCGTCTTCACCGAGATCAACAACACCCGCCACGACATGTTCTGCGGTGGCACCTCCATGCTCCCGGACGGCCGGGTCGTCATCAATGGCGGGCGCAATACCACCAAGCTCAGCAGTGTCTTCGACTGGCGCACCAATCAGTGGACCGCTCTGCCCAACATGAACGATGGCCGCTGGTACAACACCAGTGTGGCCTTGACCGACGGCAGCGTCTTCACCGTGACCGGCGACGGTGGCACCAACACCGCAGAGCGCTGGACCTCCGCTGGCGGATGGGCGCGGCTTACCGGCATCAACTGGGCCCCGCAGGTCGCCCTGCCAGGTTATGTCACGCGCTGGCATCCGCTCATCGTTGTCGCACCCGATGGCCGTCTGTTTCACGGGGGCCCCACCGACCGGATGAACTGGCTCACCACCTCCGCCACCGGCAGCCTCACCTATTCGGGTGTCAATGTCCCCGGCGCGCACTATCCCAAGGAAGGCTCCTTCGCCATGTATGACGAAGGCCGCATTCTCGTGGCAGGCGGCTCAGCAAGCACCACCCCCAACGCATCGGACAGCTCCACCGGCACCAGCACAAATCTCGCCTTCACCATCGACATCCGCACCGGCACACCCGTGGTGGCCAGCGCCCCCTCGATGTCCTACACACGCCAGTTTTCCAATTCCGTCATCCTTCCCAATGGCGAAGTGCTTGTCATCGGCGGCAACACCTCCGGCTTGAAGTTCAATGACACAGGCTCCGTGCTGGTCCCCGAATTGTGGAATCCCACCACGCGCCAGTGGCGGCAGCTCGCGCCCATGAGCGTGCCCCGCAACTATCACTCCCTCGCGCTGCTGCTCCCAGACGGTCGTGTGTGGTCCGGTGGTGGCGGCCTTTCCGGCAACAGCGCCGACCATCGGGACGGGCAGCTCTTCACTCCGCCGATGCTCTACAATTCGGACGGTAGCCTGGCCGCTCGTCCCGTCATCACCCAGTCCCCCGCCTACATCGGCATCGGCACAACCTTTGCCGTGCAGGCCACTCCCGGCATCACCAAGTTCAGCTTCATCAAAATGTCATCGCAAACCCACTCGATGAACACTGACCTCCGCTATCTCAGCCTGCCTTTCACAGAAACCGCTCCCGGCGTTTACGCCGTGCAAGGCCACACCAACCTCAGCGTGATGACCCCCGGCTACTGGATGCTCTTTGGCGTCGCCTCCAATGGCGCCTACTCCATCGCGAAGATCATTCAGGTAGATCCAGTGCAAAGCGTCTCGATGGCCAATCCCGGCAGCCAGTTCAGCTCCGTGAATGCACCGGCCACACTCGCTGTTTACGGCGTGGCTCCCGGCAATGGCGCAGTCACTTACTCCTCCACCGGTCTGCCCACCGGACTTGCCATCAATTCCAGCACCGGCGTCATCAGCGGCACGCCGACCGCCACCGGCACTTTCAGCAGCGCACGAGTCACCGTGACCGATGGCATCACCACTGCCAGCACCACCTTCACCTGGACCATCACCCCGCCAAATGTCAGTCAAAACTTTGCCAGCTTCCCCTCGGCCGCCGGCCTTCAGCTCAATGGCAGCACCAGCGTGAGCAATGGCGTCCTCGTCCTGACTCCCAACACGGGCAATCAGGCAGGCTCAGCTTGCCTCACCGCACCCGTTCCCGTCTCCGAAGGCACCTCCTTCACCAGCCGCTTCGTCTTCCGCATGAAAGGCACCGGCGATGGCGCAGACGGCATGACCTTCGTGCTGCAAGGAAACGCCGCCACCGCGCTCGGCGCTCCGGGCGGCGGTGAAGGCTATGAAGGCATTTTGAAAAGTCTCGCCATCGAGTTGGACACCTACGCCGGTGGCACCGACCCCAATGCCAACCACATCGGTGTACTCACCAATGGTGTCGTCTCACCGCACCTGGGCACCACCACGCCCACCTTCGATATGGAGAACGGTGAAAGCCACACGCTCTGGGTGGACTACGACGGCCCCTCCGACACGCTGCGCGTTTACATCGTGCAGGGCATCAGCACCACCAAGCCCGCGACTCCGATTCTCACCCAGACCGCGCTAAAGCTCGCCAATCTCGTCGGCCCCAGCGCATGGATGGGTTTCACCGGTGCCACCGGCGGCTCCACCAACACGCACGAAGTCCTCGCCTGGCAGGTCAACGTGAATGCCTTCGCCTCTCCCACCCCTCCCGTGGTGACAAACCCCGGCACACGTACCGGCGTCATCAATCAAGCAACCTCTCTCGCCATCCAGGCCACGGACGCAAATCAGGACACACTCGCTTTCAGCGCCACCGGTCTTCCCACCGGCCTTTCCATCAATGCAGCCTCCGGCGTCATCAGCGGCACACCCACCGCCGCTGGCACCTTCGCCGCGACCGTCAGCGTGACCGATGGCAATACCACTCCCGCGACCGCTTCCTTCTCCTGGGTGATCAGCAACGGCCTCGTCATGCAGCCGCCGCAATCCGCGCCCGCAGGCTCAGGCGGTGCTGTCACTCTGACCGCCGCCAGCACCGGCGGTGCCAACCCTCGCTTCCGCTGGAACTTTGGCGACGGCACAGCTCTCACTGCTTACAGCAGCAGCGCCAGCATCAGCCACACCTTTGCAAATCCAGGCCGCTACACCGTGGTAGTTACTGCTACCGATGACACCGGCGCAGTCGTCACCAGCACCTTCTTCCAGGCCGTGTATGCGCCGCTCACCGCGAAAAAGCCCGCCGTTTCCTCCAGCCTCATATTCGAAGATCGCGCCACGGGCAATGACCGCGTCTGGCTCGTCAATCCGGACACCGACAGCGTGACCGTGCTCGACTCAGTCACTCGCGCCAAGCTGGCCGAGACCAGCGTCGGCACCGCACCCCGCAGCCTCGCACTCGCGCCCGATGGCCGCGTGTGGGTCACCAATGCGGAGAGCTCCACCATTTCCATCCTCAACGGCACCACCTACGCCTTGGCCGCCACACTCACTCTGCCACGCGGCGCACGCCCTTTTGGCATCGCGTTCGATCCCAATGGCACTGCCGCCTATGTGGCGCTCGAAGGCAGCGGCCGCCTGCTCAAGCTCAATCCGAGCACCGGCGCACAGATCGCCACGCTCACCACCGGACAGCATGCTCGCCATGTCTCCGTGAGTGCTGATGGCGCACGTGTCTATGTCAGCCGTTTCATCACGCCTCCTCTGCCCGGTGAAAACACCGCCGCACCCACGACCACCGGGCGCGGTGGCGAGGTCCTCGTCGTTACCGCTTCCACGCTCGCACTGGAGCGCACCATCCTTCTCCAGCACAGCGAGCAGGCCGACACCCCCACCTCCGCACGCGGCCTCCCGAACTACCTCGGCGCCACCGCCATTTCTCCCGACGGCCTTTCCGCCTGGGTGCCCTCCAAGCAGGACAACATCAAGCGCGGCACGCTTCGCAATGGCGAAAGCCTCAATCACGATCAGTCACTGCGCGCCATCGCCAGCCGTATCAATCTCAGCACGCAGGCGGAGGACTACGCGGCCCGCGTGGACTTCGACAACGCCGGCATGCCCAGCGCCGCCGCCTTTGACCCCTGGGGCATCTACATCTTCGTAGCCTTGGAAAGCAGCCGCGCCATCGCCGTGGTGGACGCATGGAATAAGACCGTGATCACCCGTTTCGACGCAGGCCTCGCTCCTCAAGGTCTCGCGCTCTCACCCGATGGCCGCACTCTGTTCGTGCATAATTTCATGAGCCGCTCCGTCAGCGTGCATGACGTCAGCAGCCTCATCCAAGGCGGCAGTGCAACCCCTCCCACCCTGGGCGTGGTGAGCACCGTCACCACCGAAAAACTCAGCGCCGCTGTGCTGAAGGGTAAACAACTCTTCTACGATGCGGCGGACGTGCGCGTCGCTCTGCAGGAATACATCTCCTGCGCCTCCTGTCACAATGACGGCGGTCACGACGGTCGCACCTGGGACTTCACCGGCGTCGGCGAAGGCCTGCGCAACACCATCACACTGCGCGGCCACGGCGCGCATGGTGCACTGCACTGGACCGGCAACTTCGACGAGGTGCATGATTTCGAAGGACAGATCCGCGTCTTCTCCGGCGGCACCGGCCTCATGACGGATGCTCAATTCAACACCGGCACCCGTAATCAGCCGCTGGGAGATTCCAAGGCCGGAGTAAGCCCCGACCTCGATGCCCTCGCCGCCTACGTTACCTCTCTCACCACAGAATCCAGCAGCCCGAATCGCAATACGGACGGCACCCTGACAACGGCCGCTGCGTCCGGCGAGCGCGTCTTCCGTCAGCAAAACTGCGCCTCCTGCCACAGCGGCGCACCCTTCACCAACAGCTCACTGAATGTCTTCCGCGATGTCGGCACCATCAAGCAGCCCACCAGCGGCAAACGCCTCAATGGCGCGCTCACCGGCTTCGATGTCCCCACCCTGCGCGGCCTCTGGGCCACCGCCCCTTTCCTGCACGACGGCTCCTCGGCCACATTGGCAGACGCCGTCACCGCGCATCAGGGCGTGACATTAAATCCAACGGACCTCGCCAATCTCGTCGCCTACCTCCAGCAGATCGACAACGCACCCGTCTCCGCGCCTCTGCCAGTCACCGTGGAACTCGCCACCGCAGCTCCAGCTTCCGTGAGCGCCCCCTTCGGTGTCACCGCCACCTTCAGTCATACCGTCACAGGATTCACGCTGGCAGACATCAGCGTCACCGGCGGCACCGCCAGCGCTCTCACCGGCTCCGGCACCACTTACAGCTTCACCATCACACCGACGGCCAATGTCACTCTCAGCATTGCCGCAGGTCAGGCGCAGGATGCGGACACGGTGACAAACCTTGCCTCCAACATTCTCACTCGCACCTACTCGGCAGCGACCAGCGGCCCCGCCTTCGTCAGCCAGGACATCGGCAGCGGCTTCCTCGCCGGATCGACCAGCATCAATATCAGCACCGGCGTCCACACACTCGTCGCCTCGGGGACGGACATCTACTCCACCGAAGACGGCTTCCGCTTTGAGCACGTGGCGCTCAGTGGCGATGGCGAAGTGCGCGCTCGGGTCCGCAGCTTCACCAACACCAATCCTTGGGCAAAGGCAGGTGTCATGGTTCGCGAGACACACGCCGCTGGCTCACGCCACGCCATGATGTTCATCACCCCTCCAGACGCAGGCAATGGCTTCGGCATGGTCTCTCGTCTCACCGCCAATGCCACCACCGGTTATGCAGGCGGCCCCGCCATGAGCACTGCGCCAAACAACTGGGTGCGCCTCGTGCGTGAAGGCAATGTCCTCACCGGCTACGCCTCCGCCAACGGTAGCACCTGGGTGCTCGTGAGCTCCACCACCCTGACCAATCTATCCGCGCAGGTGTATGTCGGACTGGCCGCGACCGCTGCCGACAGCAGTTTGACCGCCACGGCTGAGTTTGACAACGTGCAGGTCATCGGCGCGCAGACCGTCGTGTCGCCTTCCGTTACCCTCAGCGCAGCCTCCGGCATCGAAACCGGCCCCTTCACCGTGCAGGTGCAGTTCAGCCAGTCCGTGACCGGCCTGACCTTGTCCGATTTTGTCGTGAGCAATGCGACCGCCTCCAATCTCACCGGCAGCGACGCGGCCTATGCCATCACCTTGACTCCAGTGGCGGCCGGTGTCGTTACCGTGAGCCTCCCAGCAGGCGCGGCTCAAAATGCCGCAGCCACTTCCAGCACCGCTTCCAACGCGGTCTCTGTGACTTTCACCGTGCCAGCAGCCGTGGCTCTCGTTGGCCAGGATTTAGGCGCGCCACTCGCGGCCGGCAGCACCACTTTCAGCAGCGGCGTTTACACCGTGAAAGGATCTGGCAGCGACATCTACGGCACCGCAGACGGCTTCCACTACGCGCTGACTCAGCTCACCGGCGATGGCGAAATCCGCGCGCGTGTCACCAGCCAGAGCAACACCAATCCCTGGTCCAAAACCGGTGTCATGATGCGTGAGGCGCTCACCGCCGGCGCACGTCATGCCATGGCCTTCACCACCCCTGCCGGAGAGAACAACGGCTTCGGCATGGTCTGGCGTCCGACCGCCAACGCAGCCACAAACTACGCCGCTGGCCCCGCTATAAATGCAGTGCCAAACAATTGGGTGCGACTGGTGCGCAGCGGCACCACCATCAGCGCCTACGCTTCTGCCAATGGCAATGCCTGGACACTCATGAGCACTGCCACGCTGACCGGTCTCACCCAGACCGTCTATGTCGGCCTTGCTGTCACCTCTTCTTCTCCCTCGGCGCTCGCCACCTCCACCTTCGACAATGTGCAGGTCGTCGGTGCGCTCGCACTGGTGCCTCCATCAGTGACGCTTAGTGCCGCCTCTTCGACCGAAGTCGGACCCTTCACCGTGCAGGCGCAGTTCAGCCAGGCCGTCACCGGTCTCACCCTCAGCGATTTCGTGGTGGCAAATGCCACAGCCTCCAATCTCACCGGCTCCGGCACAAGCTACAGCATCACGTTGACTCCCGTCGCGACCGGCGCTGTCACCGCGACACTGCCCGCCAATGCGGCGCAAAATGTCGGTGCCGCGGGCAGTACCGCCTCAAATACCCTGAGCGTCACCTACACGCCACCGGTGGTCACCACATTGCAGGGACAGGACATCGGCACCGTGCAGCTCGCAGGCAGCTCCGTTTACAACAGCAGCACGGACACCTACACACTGCGCGGGGCAGGGGAGGACATCTTCTTCGCCGCAGACGGCTTCCACTACGCCAGCACTCAGCTCACCGGCAATGGCGAGATCCGCGCGCGCATCACCACTCAGGCCAGCACCAACTCTTGGTGCAAGACCGGCGTCATGATCCGTGAGACCCTGACCGCAGGCGCACGTCACGCCATCGCCTTCACCACCCCCGCCGCGGAAAACAACGGCTTCGGCATGGTGTCGCGCTCCACCGTCAATGCAGACTCCGATTACGCAGGCGGACCTGCGGTAAACGCCGCGCCAAACAACTGGGTTCGCCTCGTCCGCACCGGTGACACGCTCACCGCTTATGCATCCGCCAATGGCAGCGCCTGGACGTTGATCGGCAGCACCACGCTGACCGGCCTCTCCACCGGGGTGCACATAGGTCTGGCCGTCACGTCTTCGTCTCCTTACGACCTCGGCGTTTCCACCTTTGACAACGTGCAGATCATCCAGGCCGCCCCCACGCCGCCAGCGGCCACCATCGTCACAAATGTTCTCGGCACTTCCCCTGCCTCTCTTCAAACCACCTCCCTTCTTTCCACCTCAACTCAGCCCGGTGCGGAGGCAGACCTCGATGGTGATGGCGTCAGTGACCTCATCGAATTCGCTCTTGGTAATGACGCTGGCTTCGATGGGGGCTGGTGGTTGACCACCACGAGCGATGGACGCGTGGATGCGCATCTCAACCATCCTCGCAGCATCACCGGAGTTTCGTTCTCCCTCGAAAGCTCGACGGATCTCGGCACCTGGACATCATTGCTGCTGGCACCCACCCCGACGCTCCTGAGCGGTGATATGGAACAGCTCACCTGGAGCGGCATCAGCAGTTTGAGTGGCCAGGACAAGGAGCGTGGCATCCTCCGCCTGCGTGTAACGTATCGTGACGGTGCCAGCTCAGTCACCCCACCTCAGGCCTGGCAGAGCTTCACTTTCACGGCAGGATCGCAAACCGCAGGCATCTCCCTTGTCAATCCACCCTTGTATGCCGGTCACATCTCGCAGTTGTCCGGTCCGTCGGCGCTCATCCTCGCCAATGCGCAGGCGATTCACGTCGATGCCGCCACTTCCTGCTATCTCGAAGTGCTGGACGGCGCACACGCCGGTCATCGTTTTGAAATCGACACTCTCATTGGCGGAGTCGCCACCATCTTTTCCGCTTCTCCGCTCAGCACCCTCCAAGCTCTGCCGGAAGACTTGATGGGCGCTCGTGCAGTGCTGCGTCCGCATGTGACGCTGGCGCAGGCGTTTCCTGTGGAAGTATTTCAGGCTGCGGCGGTGGCGTCAGCCGCCGATCAGGTGCTCTTCTATGAGAACGGTGCATGGCACACCCATTGGCTCTCGGCACGTTCCGGCGTCCGCCAGTGGGTCTCCTCTGCGGATGCCGCGCAGCTCTCACAGAACGCGAAAATCATCCCTCCCGGCACAGGCCTCATGGTCAAAGCTGCCACCCAGCCCAAGTCCACCACACTCACAGGCCACGTGCGTTTGGGCCCTTGGCGCAAATCATTGGACGTAGGGCAAAACCTCCTCGCCCTGCCCTGGCCGGTGGACTCCACCCCGCTGCGACTGGGCCTGAGCGCTGAGTCGGGCTTCGCCGCCTCCACCAGCATGACCAGCGCCGACCAGCTTCAGCTCTGGCTGGCCGACCGCGTGGCCGGAGCCACCACCTATGACGCCTTCTGGCTGGTCAAGCGTTCTCCCACCGCCTACTGGACCGCAAAAAGCAGCGTCTCCCTCCTGAACGTCAGCGCCACGCTCCCAATCCCCGCCCACCGTGCGTTTTTCTTGAAAGTGCAGCCTGCCACAGCCGCCCACGGCTGGGTTCTCCCATAGAAACACCACCTTCCAACCTCCGAAAACCACTGCCAATATCCGCAAACTCCCCAAACTTCTCCTTGCCAAAAAGGGCGTTTATGGTTCCTTCGCAGCCCCACATCCCAGAATACACACCGCCTGACAAGTTGTCCGGCCATTCAAACGAACCATGAGCGAAGCAACCACCACCGATTCCATTTCCTTCAAGATCCACGAAAAAGACACCGGCAGCGCCGACGTCCAAGTGTCCCTCTTGTCGAAGCGGATCAATGATCTCACGCAGCACCTGGCTAAGCATCAGAAAGATCACTCCACACGTCGCGGCCTCCTTCAGATGGTCGCACGTCGTCGCAAGCTTCTTGACTATCTCAAAGTGACTGCCAACGAGCGCTACCAGAAGCTGCTCAAGGGCCTCAGTCTCCGCCGCTAACAGAATTTTACGAGGGGTGATGCCACGCGCATCGCCCCTTTTCTGTTTCAGGCTACTACAAGCATGTCGGCACAGCCGATGTTTCATGCTGCATGATGCGCACTCTCGCGCATCGCTGCTGGGCTGAAGCCCGCATTCTATTTTCACCCAAACCAAACAACACACACACGCCAACCTATGGCCATTCATACACAAAAAGTCCAGCTCGGTGCTGGCACCCTCGAAATCGAAACCGGCAAATTTGCCAAGCTTGCTGACGGCGCCGTTACCGTGCGTCTCGGCGACACCATCATCCTCGTCACTGCGGTCTCCGCGACGAAGCTCAAGGAAGGCCAGGACTGGTTCCCCCTCTCCGTTGAGTACAAGGAAAAAGCCTCCGCTGCAGGCCGTTTCCCCGGCGGTTACTTCAAGCGCGAAGGCCGTCCGACTGAAAAGGAAATCCTCACCTGCCGCATGACGGACCGCCCATTGCGCCCGTTGTTCCCGAAAGGCTACCTCTATGACACCCAGGTCGTTGCCATCCTGCTCAGCGCAGACGGCGAAAACGATCCGGACATCTGCGCCATGAACGGTGCCTCCGCCGCTCTTTGCGTCTCGGACATCCCGTTCGCAGGCCCAGTCGGTGCCGTCCGCGTCGGCCGCATCAACGGTGAGTTCGTTGTCAACCCGACCCAGAAGCAGCGCCTCGAAAGCGATCTGGACCTCGTGTACGTCGGCAACAAGACCGAAGTCGTCATGATCGAAGGCGCCGCCAACGAAATCCCAGAAGCGGAATTCGTCAAAGCCCTTCACTTTGCACAAAGCGAAGTCGTCAAGCTCGTCGTCGCCCAGGAAGAACTCACCCGCCTCGCCGGTAAGGCCAAGCGCGAAGTTCCTCTCATGCTCGTGAAAGACGAACTCCTCGAAATCGCCTACGCCGTCGCTGGCGATCGCATCGAAGGCGCTCTCTACACCCCTTCCAAAGTGGCTCGCGGCAAAGCCGTCGGCGCCCTCAAGGACGAAGTCGAGCAGGCCATCAAAGCCAAGTTCCCAGAAGCCACCGGCTTTGAAATCAGCCAGGCCTTCGACTACATCCAGAAGAAAGCCTTCCGCATCTCCATCCTAGACAAGCAGAGCCGTTGCGACGGTCGCGGCATCGACCAGCTCCGCCAGCTTTCTGGCGAAGCCTCCGTGCTTCCCCGCACCCACGGTTCCGCCAGCTTCACCCGCGGCGAAACGATGGCTCTCTCCATCGCCACCCTCGCTCCGGCTGACGAAGCTCAGGAAATGGACACCTACGCAGGTGGCCCGGAATCCAAGCGCTTCATCCTTCATTACAACTTCCCTCCGTTCTCCGTCGGTGAAACCGGCCGCTTCGGTGGTCAGAATCGTCGTGAAATCGGCCACGGTGCCCTCGCTGAACGCTCCATCGAGCCAGTGATCCCAGCCAAGGCTGACTTCCCTTACGCCATCCGCGTGAGCAGCGAAGTCATGGAGTCCAACGGCTCCACCTCGATGGCCTCCGTCTGCTCCGGCGTCATGGCCCTCCTTGATGCAGGTGTTCCTCTCAAGCGCCCAGTCGGCGGTATCAGCGTCGGTCTCGTCTCCGAATTCGAAGGCGAAAACATGACCCGCTACCTCACGATGCTCGACATCATCGGCAGCGAAGATCACTTCGGCGACATGGACTTCAAGCTTTGCGGCACCTCCGAAGGCGTCACCGGCTACCAGCTTGACCTCAAGCTTCCAGGCCTGCCTTTGCGCATCCTCGAAGAAGCCATCGTCAAGGCCAAGGAAGGCCGCACCCAGGTTCTCTTCGCCATGGCCCAGGCCATCGCTGAAGTGCAGCCTCTCAGCCCGTATGCCCCGCGCATCGAGATCATCAAGATCAACCCTGACAAGATCGGTGAGCTCATCGGCCCTGGCGGCAAGAACATCAAGGCCATCCAGGCCGAGTCCGGTGCTGAAATCAGCATCGAAGACGACGGCACGGTGTACGTCTATGCCAGCCGCAAGGAAGGCATCGAGCGCGCGATCGAAATGATCAGCGGCACCTCCCAGGAAATCGAAGTCGGCAAGATCTACACAGGTAAAGTCGTCAGCACCACAAACTTCGGTGCCTTCATGAACCTCGGTGGCAAGAAGGACGGCCTCATCCACATCAGCGAACTCGCCGACTTCCGCGTCAACCGCACCGAAGACGTCGTCAAGACCGGAGACATCGTCTCCGCCAAGTGCATTGGCATCGACGACAAGGGCCGCATCAAGATGAGCCGCAAGGCCGCCATGAAAGACAAGGACGCAGCTGCCGCCGCCGGCGAAAACGGCGACGCCGCTCCTGCCGAAGACCTCGGCTAAGCCTCATCCGCTCAATACTCAAAACCACGAAGAGGCCGCTGCAAAGCGGCCTCTTTTTTTGGTGCATCTGGCAGGGCACGCTCACTTGATGATTCAAGCTGCCGCCGAACTTCGAGATGGCGTAGCCATCAAAGCCAGTAGCGAGGGGTTGAGCGAAGCGACACCCCTCGTTTCGTGCGCATAAACATATCCATGCATGGGCATCGCGTAGCGATGCCAGCGCAGATGTGCTATGCGTCAACTTTCAGCGCCATGCCACTTGAATTGAAGGCCAGTCACGACACCAAGCATAACCTGCTTCCATCAGCTGCAATTTCTTCCGGAGTGGTGCTTGGCCATGCCTCATGTGCGGCAAGAAAATCTTCTGTTTCCCAGCGCGATTCATGCCCCAGCAGCACACGCACCTCTGCCGCCGAGAGTATGCCCTCCCGTTAGGCTTCCACTGCAAACCCGTCGAGCAGCACCTGTGGCAAAGCAGGCTGCACTCGCTGGAGTGCAGCAGCAAGCACGTCAGGAATGGTGACAGTCAGAGTCATGCCGTACACTTTAGTGCATCCGCCATTGTCCGCAATGTTCCTTTCTGCGTCCTCGAGCCGCATCAGGTACTCGTGCTGACCGGCCCAGCAGACTGACTCGCCTGCGTCGCTTCCTCAGCCGCCGCCATCACCGGATTGCTGCTCATCCCATTCACAGAAACCAGCGCCGCCACACCCGTGCCAAACCCCTTCATCTCATTGTACCATCGCTCGTTTCCCGTCGCCGCATCCAGCCCATACATATACCCATTCACCGAGGCGATCAGCATTTCACCATCCAGCAGCAGACTTACATAAGACAAGCCATTGGGCGCTTTCCATTCCCACACAAGCTCCCCTGTCTGGCGCTTCAGTGCAGCCACACGACGATTGAAACCCACAAAGACAAGATCAGCGGTGTTCATAGTAAATCGAGCTTAGCCGCCCCAGCCTCTGCTTGTCCAGCCTTCAGCCACCGGTTGCGAAAACGGCGAAAACTTGGAATCGCATGATTTTCACAACGCATGATGATACACACAGCTATGAACAACATCCCTCTTCCTTCCACCCATAACAAGCTGGTCGGCTACCTCCTTTGGATCTTCGGCTTCACCGGCGCGCATCGCTTTTACTTCGGCAAGCCGAAAACCGGCATCCTCTGGTTCTTCACCGGCGGCCTCTTCCTCATCGGCTGGATCGTGGACCTGTTCCTCATCCCCGGCATGGATCGCGATGCCGACCACCGCTTCGCCCAAGGCCATCTCGAATACTCCATCACCTGGATACTCCTCACCTTCCTGGGCATCTTCGGCGTGCACCGTTTCTACATGGGCAAATGGATCTCCGGCCTCATCTACCTCTGCACCGGCGGTCTCTTTCTCGTCGGCGTCGTTTACGACTTCTGCACCCTCAACACCCAGATCAGCGAGATCAACGCAGCCGAACGCAACTCCGCCACTGCGTGACGCCGGGAAATGGAGGACTATGGAAACCGGAGCGCCCGCATCCCTCCTCTTAAGCGCGTAGCGCTGGCATAATCGTAGCCGTGGGTGCCAACCCACGGTTTGCAAGCCATCCATCGTTTATATCCAGTGGAACCGCGTAGCGGTGACACAAAGCTCCGCTTATCTCCATCGCGCCCATCAGCGTCAGAGCGTGCGATAGGTCGAAAAAACAGGATTGAGCGAAGGAGTTGCAACCCGCGCTTCGTTCCAGCAAAATATCCTGCTTCCAACCTGCTCCCGCCATGACCTCCCGCCGTTCCTTCCTCTCCCAGTCCGCTCTCGCCTTCACCGCCCTCTCCGCCAGCCGTGTGTTCGGGGCCAATGACACCATCCGCATAGCCTCTATCGGCCTCGGCGGCCAGGGCATGGGCAATGCAAGCCGCATGGCCAAAGTCCCCGGCGTGGAAATCGCGTATCTGTGCGATCCCGATACGGCCGCCCTAGACCGGGCCAAAAAAGTTTACCCCAACGCGAAGACCACCCAGGACCTCCGCAAGGTCATGGAAGACAAGAGCATCGACGCTGTCGTCGTCTCCACCGGCAATCACTGGCACGTTCTCGCCTCCATCTGGGCCATGCAGGCCGGCAAGGATGTCTATGTGGAAAAGCCCGTCTCCCACAACATCTGGGAAGGCCGCAAACTCGTCGAAGCCGCACGCAAGTACAACCGCATCGTGCAGGGCGGCACCCAGCAGCGCAGCGATCCCCTGCAGGAGGAGATAAAGAGCTTCCTCGATGCCGAAACCATGGGCAAGATCAAATACGTGCGCTGCAATCACTACAGCATGCGCAACTCCATCGGCAAACTCGCGCAGCCCCTCACACCGCCCGCTACCTTGGACTACGACCTCTGGCTCGGCCCTGCGAAAGACGAACCCCTCTACCGCGAAAAACTCCACTACGACTGGCATTGGGACTGGAACACCGGCAACGGTGAAATGGGCAACTGGGGCCCGCACATACTCGACGATCTGCGCAACGTCGTCTTCCGCGACAAGGTGGCCCTGCCCAAGCGCGTCATCGCCGGCGGTGGGCGCTTCGCCTGGGATGACGCTGGCGAGACACCCAACACCCACTTCGCCTACATGGACACCGGCAGCATCCCGGTCATCATCGACTTCCACAATCTCCCACGTCAAAAAGGCATCAAAGCGCCCGACGTCTATCTGCGCCGCCGCACCGGGGCCTTCCTCATCATCGAATGCGAAGGCGGCTACTACACCGGCAGCCGTGGCGGTGGCACCGCCTTTGATGCCGCAGGCAAAAAACTCCACATCTTCAAAGGCGACGGCGGCAAAAGTCACGCCGCCAATTTCATCGACGCCATCCGCAGCCGCAAATCCGAGGACCTCAAAGGCGAAGTCGAAAAAATTCATTTCTCCAGTGCTTGGTGCCATCTCGCCAACAACTCCTTCCGCCTCGGTCAAAAATACAACCGCGAGCAAGCCGAAGCCGCCGTGAAAGACTTCCAGCCCTGGAACGACGTCATCGCCGACTACCACGAGCACCTCATCAAAAACGAACTCGATGCCTCCAAGCTCGACATCAAGATGGGCCCCATGCTCGAGATCGACCCCGCCAAGGAAACCTTCATCGGTGACACCGCCACTCCCGAAGCCCTCGCCCTCCTCACCCGCGAATACCGCCCCGGCTTCGCCGTGCCACAGGCCGTGTAACGCCTCGCCGCAGCATCCGGCAGGAGAGGGATCATCCTGATCCCTCACGCGTCCTTCTTCCCATCGCACCAGATCGGCAATCAAGCCCCTCCCCCACAACGCCCCCACCTCTTCAACGCGAAGAGGCTCCCCCTTTGCCCTGCCCACCGTCAGCACCGCCGATTCTCCAAAATAAAAAGAGCGCCAGGAGTTTCCTCCTGACGCTCTAGGCACTTCACTTCGCAGTGAAATGGAACATCATTTCGGCACCGCAGGCGCTTCCGGCGGAGCCGCAGGCGCAGGTGTCGGAGCGGCCGATTCAGCCGGAGTCACAGGAGCTGGCTGAACTGCAGGAGCAGGAGCCGGTGTCAGCGCTGCCTTCGCCTTCGCGGCGGCTTCTTCGATGGCCTTGCTCGCTTCAGCAGCTTTTCGTGAAGCCGCTTCCTTGAGGACAGCGGCTTCCTTCTCAGCAGCCACTTTCAATTCAGCAGCCTTCTTTTCAGTCGCAATTTTGGCAGCGTCCATTTCCTGGGCTGCAACTTCAGCGTTGGATTTGATGGCCTCCTTGACGGCTTCCATCGCTTTCTGGGTGTCTTCAGAGGCTTTGGAAGCTTCCGGCGTTGTTTTTTTGCATGAGGCAATGCCGCCAGCGAGCAGCGCGATCAGAATGAATGGAGTTAGTTTCATAGTTTGGGACTATAGGGTCAGCGGTTTAAGACTTTTTACAAGCCCTATTGAGTAACAGAACGGGATAGGGCAACTATTTAGCATCGAGTTTCATCTCGCTAAGTACTCCGGCTTTGATTTCAATTTCCTGCTCAGCCTTTTTGTCGCCCTCACTGCGCACCACCAGCACTTTGCCTGCGGGAATGAAAAGCTTGGCTTCCGCATCATAAGAATAGGTGATTTTTTTCCGATTCCCTTCGGCATCCATTGTGCCGAAAATCTCCCAGCTGCCGGGCGTGCTTGAACTAATTTTCAAGGTTCCAGCATTCAAGGTCAGAGCCTTGGTCACCATCTTCCCTGCCAATACTTCCACTTCAATCTGAGCCACCGCTGCACCACGTGTCGCCACCACGAGATACTTGCCCGCAGTCAGGTGGAGTTTAGGCTGCGCATCGTAGCTGTAGCTGGCCTTCGGACGTTCCCCTTCAGCATTGGCTTCGCCAAACACATCCCAATTGAGGCCTTCAGGCGCAGGATCTGCGCCTTCAGCCATGAGGGCGCTCAGGGCCAATGTGCCGGCGTTGATGACGATCGAGACTTCAGTGAGCTTGCCAGCGGCGACCTCGACCTCCTGTTTCCCTTTGGCACTGCCCCAGTCGAGCTGGGCGAGGTATTTTCCAGCAGGCAGGCTGAGTGTAGGCACGGCATCATAGCTGTAACTTGCCTTCACCCGGTTGCCTTCGGCATCGGCGTCGCCAAAAATCTCCCAGGAGACACCCGTGGAAAGCGGTTCCGCACCTTCGACGGCGAGAGCGGAGAGCTTGATCCGGCCAGCTCCGAGTGTCACCACCTTTTCCTGCGTAGCTCCCGCCTTGATCTCCACCATGACTTTGCCCTTCGCATTGCCCACAACGACTTCGACCTCATACTTGCCTGCGGGCAGTGCGAGTGTGGGTTGCGCATCGTAGCTATAGGCGATCTTGGGCCGATTGCCCTCAGCATCAGCTTCGCCCAAGACGTCCCAAGACACGCCCTCCGCCACCGGTTTGCCGCCTTCCTCCATGATGACGGAAAGCTTCAATTTGCCACTGCCAAGCAGGACGACGATGTTCTGCGTCTCTCCCGCTTTGACTTCGACTTCTTGTTGCCCCTTCGCGTTGCCATATTGGGCGACGATCAAACACGGCCCGGAGGGCAGGGTAAACATGGGCTGTGCTTCGTAGCTGTTGCCGAGTTGCTTGCGCTGCCCCTCGGCGTCGGCCGGTGAATAAATGTCCCAGCTGAGGTCTTTGGTAATGGCGGTCTGCCCCTCCGCGCTGATGGCGCTCAGTTTGAGGTTTCCACTGCCGAGGACGAGCTTCACTTCCTGCGCTGCTCCATCCTTCACCGTGACCTCCACGCTGGCACGGGCGTCCCCGCGTGTGGCCTTCAGCAGGTACTTGCCAGCCACCACCTTGAGGAAAGGTTTGGCCTCATAACTCGTGGCAATCGTTTCGCGTTGCCCCTCCGCATTCGCAGGGCCGAAGAGATCCCAGGACACATCTTTTTCAAAAGCCGTGCCGCCTTCCTTGGCGTAAGCGACAGCCTTGATGCCGCTCTCTGCAAACACCACTTCCTTCGTCACCGTGTCGCCCTCCTTCACCGTCGCCTCGAGTTCGACGACTTTGCCGTTCAACTTGGCGCTGATGGTGAATTTGCCCGCCTTCGGCAGCTCCGTGCTCCAGCGGCCGCCGTTGCCCGTGGCGATGGCGTTTTCACCGCCACCTTCCGCAAACACCTGAAAGGTCGCGCCTTCGATCAATGCGCCACCGGAAGATTTCTTGGCTTCGATCACCAGCGTCGTCACCGGCTTCGCCACCTGCTTCATGGCGGTTTCCAGCGAAGACTTCAGCGACGCGGCATCCTTGGCCGAGAGGTACATCCCCCCCGTTTTTTTCGCCAGACATTCAAGCCCCGAGGACTCTCCCGGCTTTAGATCGAAACCGATCACATGACAGGTGAAGTCGATACCGAGCCGCTCCAGTTCATCCGCTGCCGTGCAGGGATCATTGTGGCAGGTCTCCACGCCATCGCTGACCAGGATCACGGACACCTTCACCTCCTCATATTTCAAGTACTTGGCCGCCTGAATCACCGCCGCTGTGAGCGGTGTCTTGCCTTTCGGCTCCAAAGCCGCCACCGCTTTCAAGATGGCTGCCGAGCTGCCCGGCTGCGGCGGCACCAGCAGTTCAATGTCCTCGCAGTCACCTTTTTTACGATGTCCGTAAGCCATGAGACCCAGTTCCATGCCTGGATCAATCGAGCCGACGATGTCGCTCACCACCTTCTTCGCGATGTCGATCTTCACACCACCCGGCACCTCGCCATACATGCTGCCTGAGGCATCAAAGACAATGATCGCCCGAGAGGCGGGTTGTTGCGCCTGAACATTCGAGGCTCCTGTGAGCAACGCCCATCCTGTCAAAACAGTGGTAAGTAAACGATTCATAAGGGTGATTTTTCGGGTGTGTTGAAAGTGACTCGAAGCATTGACAATCCGATGTCAAATAGCGTCAAAATATTACAAAAATAATGACGCGTTAGGGCTTAAATCATAGAGCGCAACTGCTGCAATGCATCGGCACTGGCCAGAAAAGCCCCGTGTTCTGTCACCAGCGCAGTGACGAGAGACGCAGGAGTTACATCAAAACCATCATTACGCGCCTGCGTGCCCTCCGGCGCGATCAGCACTTCTTCACGCAGCCCCGCCGCATTCAGACCGGGCATGTGAGTCACCTCCCGCGCACTTCGCTGCTCGATGGGAATGTCGCGAATGCCATCCGTGATCGTCCAGTCAATGGTGCTCACAGGGGTCGCCACATAAAACGGTACGTCATGCGCCTTGGCCGCCAGCGCCTTCAGGTACGTGCCGATCTTGTTCGCCACATCACCCTCCGCCGTGACGCGGTCTGTGCCCACGATCACCACATCCACCAGCCCGCGCTGCAGCAGATGTCCCGCATTGTTATCCACGATCAAAGTGTGCGGCACTCCATGCTCCTTGAGTTCAAAAGCCGTCAGCGACGCCCCCTGACCGCGCGGGCGCGTTTCGCTCACCCACACATGTACGTTCATGCCCGCATCATGCGCCTGATAGATCGGCGAAATCGCCGTTCCCCAGTCCACCGTGGCCAGCCATCCCGCATTGCAATGCGTCATCACGTTCAGTGTCGCCGCAGGATCACCCTTCTTCGCTTGAATGGCCCGAAACAATTCAAGCCCATGCCTCCCAATGGCATGATTCGTCTCCACATCATGCTCGCAAATCGCCAGCGCCTCGTCCCAGGCAGCAGCGGCACGTTCTTCAACACCCAGCGGCGATACCACTCGTCTCACCCGGTCCAGCGCCCAGCGCAGATTGATCGCCGTGGGTCGCGTGGCATGCAGCACGTGATAAGCCACTTCTAGCGCCGCATCCGTGGCATCTTCCCGCAGCGCAAAGAACAAACCAAACGCAGCCGTCGCACCGATCAGCGGCGCTCCCCGCACCCGCATCACCTGAATCGCCTCCGCAGCATCGTCCAGCGTCCGCAACTCACGCCACTCCACCTGATGCGGCAGAAAAGTTTGATCAATGATCCGCGCACTCTGCGTGGCGTGATCGGCTTCGATGGAGCGGTGCGGCTGTCCGTGAATATTCATGCGAGGGAGATTTCTGAAAAGGAAGTGATGGCTGGATGATCATGCAGCAGGGCAGGTGGGTTGCCAGGCCGTAGCGCGAGCACCGTGACCATGCCTGCATTTCGCGCCGCATTCAATTCCTCCACAACATCACTCACAAAGAGAATTTGCTCCGCCGTTAGACCGCAATCCGCCGCGATGGCAGCGTAGCTGGCCGTTTCGCGTTTCGAACCCGTCGTGGTGTCGTAGTAGCCGGAGAAATGCACCGAAAGATCACCGCGCTTCGTGTACGCAAAAAAGAGCTTCTGTGCATGAACACTGCCGGAGGAGTAGATGCGGATTTCCCGCCCCTGCCGACACCAGCCCGCCAGCGCTAACGGCACATCGTCAAAGATTCGGCTGCGCAGCTCGCCATTGCGAAAGCCCTCCTCCCAGATCATCCCCTGAAGCTGCTTTAAACCAGTCACCTTCGCGTCCGCCTCCATCAATCGATGTACGGCATCCTCCGCCTCGGCTGGTGAAGCAAAGCCAGCCACACCCACATCACGCGCGAGCTGTGAAATCACCGCCGTCCCCCAATGCATGGCGAGATAAATCCCTGCGCGCCGCCGCGCATACGGAAACATCACGTCATGCACAAATGCCAGGGGCGAGAGGGTGCCCTCAATGTCCAGCAGGATCAGTTTGCCTCCAAACGTGATCATGCGGCGCTGGAAGCAGCCTGCTCAATGCGGAAGCCTTTCGCCACAATCGGAGTTGGGCCGAAACACAGCGGCTGATACCCGCTGGCAATCGCGTCACCCGTGTACTCCGGCGTCCAGCCAGCCTTCTCTCGAAACAGGCGAATCGCACGAATGGTGCGGTCGGCGCACAGATCAAACCAGTGCTTGGTACCGGCGGGGACGTTGACCAGATCGCCTGCTTCGATCTCGATGGAGAACACCGGATCACCATTTTCAGGATTGATGTAAAAGATGCCGTGACCCTTCACGATGAAGCGCACCTCATCCTCCGCATGGCGATGTTCTTGGTTGAACTTGCTCAGCATCTCCTGCAGGCCGGGCACATCAGGCGTCACGTTCACCACATCCGCCGTGGTGTAGCCGCCGCTCTGCTTCAGTGCTTCCACCTCCGGTGCATAAGCGGCCAGGATTTCCTCCTGCGAGGCATCACGCCCGATTCGCCCCGCCACCGGCCAGCGATCATAATGAATGCCATGCGGCAGGAGAAAATGACGGATGCTTTCCGCATCGTGAATGACACGGTCTGCGGAGGGAATGCGGATGTGGGCCATGGGAATAGTGCTCCTCAAAAGGCACCAAAGAGCAATCGCTTCTGTGTGACGACTTCGAAGAGAAACTCCAGCACCTCAACCTGCCGCCGTGCTGCCGCAGTAGTTTCACCCCAGGTATAAAGGCCATGGCCCGCCATCAGAAAACCATGGCGCAGCGGCCTCGCAGGATCTCGCAGTCGCGCATCAATCACCCTCGCCAGCGCCGCAATGTCCTGCGTGTTCGGGTAAATCTCGATCCACGCCTCAGACTCATGCGTCGTTACACCAGCGAGCCCCTTCAGCATTTCGTAGCCCGTGATTCTCAAGCCTCCGTCCTTCACAAAGTGCTCGCTCAAAACCGTCGCCGCCACGGAGTGCGTATGCAGCACCGCCCCCGCACCATGCTTTGCCAGTACAGTGTGCAGCAGCGCCTCCGCAGAGGGCTTGGAAAAGGCTTCGTCCAGTGCCTGAGCCTCTCCATCCACCATCACAAACTGGTCCGCCTCCAGACGTCCTTTGTCAAAACCACTGCCAGTCATCAGCAGCGTCAGCGGCCCACGTTCAATCACCGCGCTGTAATTGCTGCTCGTTCCCAGTGACCAGCCACGCCGGTGAAAATCCCGCCCGCACTCAATGAGTTCGCGGGTCAAAGAATGAATCGGCTCGGTGATAATAAGCGGAGCGTTTTCTGCGGGCATGAGAACGTGAATGATTCGGACCGCCGCAGGCATGTCAATCTCCCTCACGTAGCAGAATCTTCACATCCCACCCAGGGTTGACGCATGAACAGCTGCAAAAAGTCTGGCTGTCATGAATGGCACTCGGTTAAGGATGGTTATCGTGAGCGCCAGCACTCTGGTTCTTCAGCACCAAAGGTGCGGCCTATCGCAGCCCTGGGCATCGCCCAGGGGGGCTTGCATGCATGCGCGGGAAGCAAATCCAGCACTCCGCTGCACCACACCAGCCACCAGCAGCGTCTGCGCTCAGCTCCTCTACCCGCCTGCGACACGTGGGGCTCAGCATCACCGGCAACAACGATCCACGTCTTTAACCGAGTGCCATTCCTGACTGTCTTCGAATACGGTGTCCTTTTTGTCCTTCAGAAGCGACACTGCGCTGTCGTTAGCCTTTTCATCTTAAGCCCTGCATCCCGCCAAGCTCCATCACTGCCGCCTGGACTTCACCGCATCGGATGGTTATTTTCCCCAATGAGCACTCCCCCGAATGGCGACCACGATCTGGACATAGCCAAGGTCAACCAGCGCGCCCAGGAGATCGAACGCAAGCTGCCCAAGCTCAAGCAGGTGTTTGAGCAGACCAAGATCATGCTCAGCATGGTGAAGGACTACTGGGCAGGCACCTACCGCGAGATCCCCTATTGGGCCATCAGCGCCGTGTCCATGGCTCTGCTCTACGTCCTCAATCCAGCCGATGTCATCCCCGACGTCCTCGTCGGCGTCGGCTACCTCGACGACGCCACCGTAGTCGCCTTCTGTTTGAAACTCGTCCAGCGCGAACTGGAACGCTACCAAGAGTGGCAGGCCGCCCAAGCCAAAGCAGTCAAAGTCGCGGACGTGTAAAACCCAGCGCACGTATTGCAGCCCCGGCTTTCTCGTCCTTCGTCGTGTCCTCACACGCTGTTCACAGATTCCCTGTGAGTGTCAGAAATGTAGGCTGGATTGTGGAAAGGAGATTAGCTTCCCTTGTTGCCATTTGCGGCGCGTTGAGAGCATCGCCAGGGATCTGCCCTGAAGCGTAGGCCGTCGATTCAATCGAGGAAGTTCTAGCGGTTCGCAAAACAGATTTCCGGAAAACGGCGCATGGCGACGCTCGACGGCGCTTGGAGGACCAAGCTCCCTGCCTCGCGCCGGTGCACGCGCATGCCAGTCGCTGGTAGGGCTGGCTGTCCTCAGTCCGCCGCCGTCGACCTGTCCTTCGTAGCTCGACGCAGGAGAGCGAAGAAGGAAGCCCATGACCTTCGAGCAAGAGACAGTCCGCTAAATGGAAATGAGTTTTTGCGAACCGTTATATAGAACCACGCACAGTTGAAAAAGGGTCTGAATCCATGGCGCTTAGTAAGGGCCTTTTGAGCTCTTTCCTCGCTTCGTCCCGCCACACACCAGCCCTGAATGGGCTGCGGATTATAGCCCAGGGATGCCAGCTCGTCCTCCGTAGCTTGAGCGAAGGAGGAAGCCTCAGCGAGGCGACCCTGGGTATGGCAGACAATTCCGGGCAGCAAACCCAAC
>NZ_JAQSEA010000135.1:34642-42354 GCF_029946185.1 Prosthecobacter sp. | reverse complement strand
GATGCAGCCAAAGCGAAAATCGCCGCTGCAGCCGGAGGCCCGGTGAAGCTCAAGCGCGCCCAGCTCATCCTGTTTACGGAAGAAGTCGCAGATCTGCTGGATGGCGGACTGCAGATCGACCAGGCGTTTCGAGTGATGCAGGAGCGGCAGGAATCGGGAGCCCTGCGCATCATCGCCACCACGATGCGCAATGAACTGCGCGAAGGTTCCTCAGTGGCCAAAGCGTTGCGAAAAGCTTCACCTAGTTTCGATGACCTGTACTGCAATCTCGCCGCTGCCGGTGAGGTCAGCGGCTCGCTGCCCAGCATTCTGCGTCGTCTGGCCAACAACCTCGCCGTCATGGCCGACCTCCAGGCCAAAGTCACCCAGGCCATGATCTACCCGGCATTCCTGCTCGGCGCGTGCGTGGTGCTCATGGTGGTATTTATGACCTTCATGGTGCCGCAGATCATGGATTTGATGGGCAAAAACGGCCAGAAGCTCCCGGCGGCCACGCAGTTGCTCATCAGCTTCAATCAATTCATGGGCCAGTGGTGGTGGGCCATCGGCGCCGCCATCACGGCGGGCGTCCTGACCTTCCGCGGCTACATCTCCAGCCCAGCAGGCCGGATGTGGTGGGATGAGACCAAGCTCAAGCTCCCGCTTTTCGGTGCCATCATGAGCATGCGCTTTTACGCTCAGTTCGCCCATTCATTGGGCAACCTGATCACCAACGGGGTGCCGCTGCTGAACAGCATCCGTCTCGTTTCCAAAATCTCTGCGAATGTCTTCATCCAGGCCCTACTGGCCAAGGTCACCACCCAGGTCTCGGAAGGCTCCCCTCTCTCCAACACCCTGCGTAAGGTCGGCAGCTTTCCGCTCCTGCTGGCAGACATGATCGCTGTGGGCGAACAGACCGGACAGCTTGGGAAATCGATGGAAAAATGCGCCATCCGTTACGACAAGGAACTCGACAAGCGTATCAAACGCATGACGTCGATGATCACGCCCGTCATTCTGATCATTATGGCCGTCATGGTCGGCACTGTCGCCTACTCCATTGTCGCCGCCATCGCCCAAAGTGTCACCGGTATTCGTGGTGGCGGCTAAACTTGGCGAAACCAACCGCATTTCATCCTGTTCATCTCTCCATACATCCTGTTCAATCGCCCCGTCATGAAAATCCGTACAACGCACCCACAGACACGCTCCGCCGCCGCCTTCACGCTTATTGAAATCGTGATCACACTGACCATTATTGCCATTCTGGCCTCTGGCTCGATTTACCTACTTAAAGGTCAGATCGACTCCGCCAAGGACACGCGGGTGGACAGCGATTTGCAGGCGATTGGACTGGCTCTGCAGTCTTATGAATCCCGTGCGCTGCGCATGCCGACGACTGAGCAGGGTCTGATGGCGCTGGTGGAAAAGCCCACTTTGGAGCCCATTCCGGAAAACTACCGCGCTTTTATGGAAGAGCTGCCCAAAGATCCTTGGGGCGTCCCCTACAAGTACCGTTTTCCTGCGACGAAATCCAAGAAGCCTTTTGACGTCTGGACCGCCGGCCCGAATGGCGTTGACGGTGACGAGGACGATCTTGGCAACTGGAAGAAAACTGCCGCAAAATGAATGGGGCATGCCGAAGCACGAAGAGACGCCGTGACGCGAGTGATTCACTCACCGAGCGTCAGGACATCTTCGTCGGGCATGTGTCGGATTCAGCAAAAAGGGCGTTTACGCTCATCGAAATCGTCATCGCTTTGACCATCGTCGCTGTTTTGGCGGCGGCGACGGTACCGATGCTGAAGGGATTCCAGGATGAACGACTGGCACGCGAGCCGGTGACCGCTTTGCTGAAGCTGGCGCGTGAGGCGCGGATGAGGGCGATGCAGGAGAAGCGGCCCTATCAGGTGGCGTTCCATGCCACGGGGTTCACGGCCTCGCGTTATTTTAATCCGTACCTGCAACTGGCGGAGCTAAACGAATTTCTGGAGTCGGGCGAAGAAGAGCCAGCCGTGGTGAGCACGATGGAGGAAGGTGATAAAAGCGATCTGGATAATGGCGCTGGCTCCAGCAAGACCTCCGAACTGCCGCTGGCCCCGCCGCCGCCGAAGTACGATGAACATTGGTCAGAAAATTATGAGCTTCCCAAGGAGGTGAAGTACCAGATTCAGCATTGGTATGATGCCGAGCCGACCACGGTTGAGGGGGATGTGGTGAAGCTGTGGGTGTTCCAGCCCAGCGGCGTCTGCCAGCCGTTGAAGATTCATGTGGAGGGTCCCTCCTCGACGTTTGACGTCGAGTTCGCGGCGCTGACCGCCGATATTGTGAAGGAAACGGCCGATCTGCGATGAAAACGAAATTCCATCGCCCGGTTACGCGGGGCTACATTCTTTTTGAACTGGTGATGGCTCTGACGATTTTTGCCATTGCGGTGCTGGGGCTGGCGAAGGCGCTGAATCAGGCGTTGGAGACGGCGAATCTGCTGAAGCGTGATCAGATCATCCGCATTGGCATGCGCAATGTTTTCGAAGAGCTGCGGAACAAGCCGCTGGCCAAGATGAGCACCACCATCGTGGACGCGACCTATGGGATCACCTACACGAGCAGCACGGAGGCGCTGTCATTGAAGACCACCCGCGGCGGTATTTTGAGTGACATGTACAATCTCAACATCCACGCGACCTCGTCTTTCGACGGTGTGCCGCAGGAGGACAATCTGGACGTCTATGTTTACAAACCCGCCCAGCCTTAGACGGCGTTCAGCCTTCACTTTGATCGAGGTGGTGATCGGCATCACGATCCTCTCCATGATCACGGCGACCCTGTTTGCGATCATTCGCGGCTCGGTGCGCGGAGCTGCGGAGATCGAGCACATCCAGCGTGAGAGCGATTCCATGAACCGGTACATTGAGCTGTGCAGGCGTACGTTTGCCACGCTGCCGAGCACAGCGACGCTGGCATTGAAAATGGTGCAGGGCACGGAGCCGGTGATTCAGGAGCTGACGATCACGGGCTCGCCGGACTGCTTTCCGTTTGGCAGCAATCCCATCACTTCGAAGGACACGATCCTGAGCCTGCGCCCGTACCCGGATGTGGTGGTGGACGACAATGAAAAACCGCTGAACAACCTGAGCCTCTCGCGTGAAGATTTGATTCCACAGACCGGCGACATGAAATCCGGCATTCAACAGTCCACGACTGGCATTTATGCGCCGGACACGGAGGGGCGCTACTGGATGCCGCTGCTACCGGATGTGGTGTCGTTTAAATGGCGCTTCTATGTCGAGAAGGAAGAGACGTGGTATGAAGAGTGGAGCAAGTCGGAATGGCCGGACCTCATCGAAGGACAACTGGTGATGAAGAACCGTACCCTGCCGGTGCGCATGGTTTTCAGCCTGCCGGTGTTGACGTTGATTGCAGGCAAAACTCCTGCGAACACGGGCAGTGCCAACAATCAGCAGGGGGGCAGCAATGCTCAAGGGGGCGGTCAAGGGGGTCAAGGGGGAGGTCAGGGAGGTGGCGGAGGACGTGGGGGCCAGGGTGGTCACGGCGGGGGCGGTCCGGGCGGTCGCGGCGCTGGGGGGGGGGGTGGACCCGGAGGGGGCGGCGGACCTGGCGGTGGTGGTGGACCCGGAGGAGGTGGCGGGCCTCCTGGTGGTGGCGGAGGAGGTGCCAGACCATGAAGACCCACACATGCGCAACTTTTCGCAGCACTCGTTCCACTTCGGAACGGGGTTCTGCCCTCATGCTGATGATTTGGGCCATTCTGCTCATGTCTGTCACCGTCATGGGAGTGGTGCAGTACATCACTTACAGCGCCGAAGAATCCAAACAGGCGGCGTATGATTTCCGCGCCTTGAGTCTCGCAGAGAGCGGAATCGCCGTCGGCCTGAATCCCAACACTCGGCGGGGTGATATTGTGATGAAGCAAAAGGTGGGGCCGGACAGCGGCTTTGATGTGGTCATCAACTATGAAGGCGCGCGCCTGCCGATCAACTACATCACGGATGAACGGCTGCGCGAGGCGATCTACAATCTCTTCATCTACTGGCAGCTCAATGCGGAAGACGCCGGTGTGGCGGCGGATTCACTGGCTGACTGGGTGGACAATGACAGCACTCAGCGCGCCAACGGTGCGGAGGCCGAGTATTACAAGAGCCTGGGCATCTTCGATGCGCCGCGCAATCAGGGCTTCATCCGCGTGGAAGAAATGATTCTGGTGCGTGGCATGGATGCGGTGGACCGCAAAAAGCCCGACTGGCGCAATTACTTCAGTATTTATGGCGAAGGCCAGATCGACCTGCGCACTGTTTTCAAGGATGTGCTGCTGGCCATTACCGGCGCTTCAGAAAACGATGTGCAGCGCTTCATCAGCGAGCGCGATGGCGGAGATGGCGTCCCGGGGACAGAAGACGACCGCCGCATCCGTGCGACAGAAGCCTACCAGATCCTCGGCCTGAGCGGAGACAAACTGAACGCCGTCAGCGGCATCGTCAATGACAGCGACACGACGCTGCGCCGCATCACCAGCATCGGCTGGGTCGGTCAGAAACGGTCCAAGATCATCCTCGTCACCCGGCGCGATCAGACCACAGGAGGAGTGACTTATCTCGGGAGGATCGAGGAGTAATACGACTCGACAAGAGGAGCTTCACCCGACATTCGATAATCGTCATTCAATCCTGCAACTTCCCACGTCATCGCGCGTTCTACCCAGCCCTCCACGAATGTCACTCGCCGCCACTACCCTGCTCCTCCCCGCCCCTGATGCCACCTGGCGTGTGTGGAAGCCGCGTGCGACCTCAAGTGCCGAGACGGTGGAGAGCCCGTCTGAGGCGCGTCATGTGAGCCAACCGCTGCTCATCGGCCTGCCTGCTTCCGCGTGCCGCACGATCGGGCTGATTCTGCCGCAGACGGACGCTGAACTGCTGGAGCAGATCATTGCCACCCAGCTCGAACGCCGAGGCTTCAAGCTGGAGCAGGACGCCGTGGGCAGAAATTACCGCTGGCACCTGCTGGGTCAGAACGGTGGACTTGCCATCATCAGTGTGGACATCCTGGTGGAGCCCTTCCCCGAAGCGCTGGCCGCCTCGCACGCCAGTGACTACACCGCCGCGCTCAGACTGGCGCAGCTTCCCGCCGGCCACATTGTCATCATTGAAGAGCAGGGTGATCTGGTGCTCGCGGCCAGTCATCAGGGGAAGCTGTACCACAGCCACATCTTTGCCAAAGCACCGGGCGCTGAAGAGGCGCTGACGCTGGAGATCACCCTGGCACGGCTGACTTTGGAATCTGAACTCGGACCCGACTCGATTGACGGGGTGGCGTTGGTAGGAGCGAATTTCGACAAGGGGCTGACCACGCGACTCAGCTCCATTTTGGACCTGCCGGTGCGCGTGCTCGCGGATCTGCCGCCGAATGGTGCTCTGGAAACCCGGAACTGGACGAAGATGCTGCCCTCAGGAGTGCGAGCGGCGATCAGCAGCAGCACCCAGCGCTCCAAGCTCATCCGCGCGCTGGTGCTGGGTGGAATGCTGTATGCCTCACTGGCATTCCTCGGCTTTGCATATCTGCATTTTCAGGAAAAGCGTGCGGCACAGCTGGCCGAAGAAGTGGAACTGACCAGCGAGCCGGCGGCGGCCGTGCGCAAGGCCAATGAACGCTGGAAAGTCCTGGCACCGGCCATCGAGCCGCAGCGGTATCCGCTGTTTTTGCTCAGCGAGATCAACCGCATCATGCCGGGCAGCGGCATCGTCATTCGTAAATTTGAAGTGAAGGGCAAGGAGATCGACATCCGGGGTGAAGCCCGGGATGCGCAGCTCGCGTTTCAGTTCATTGAGGACTTCAAAAAGAACCGCATCCTGAGCCGCTATGAATGGACGAATCCCCGGCCGGAAGTCAAAGGTACGACGGCCTCCTTCCGTGCCCAGGGCAAGCTGCCGTAACGCCCCCCCTTTTTCCCAAATTCCATGGCACTCGCTCTGACCCAACGTGAAAAGAAACTGCTCGGTGCCTGCCTAGGCGCCCTGCTGCTGATGGCGACGTTCATCATGCTGAAGCAGTTTCTGGACCGCCGCACGGCGGTGCTGGCACGCATCACTTCGCTGGAGAATGAGAAGAAGGAAAATGGGCACTGGATGGATGACCGCGAGTTCTGGGACAAGCGTTCTGCGTGGATGGAGCAGAACATGCCCACCACTGAGAGCCTCGGCACCGCCCAAGCCAAGCTGCTGGAAGAAATTCAAAACGTGGCACTCGACTACCAGCTTCAGGTGCAAAAGCAGCAACTGCTGCCGGATGCCGCCGACAGCAAGTCGAACGCCTCCGTGTATCGCGAAGTGGCCGTGGAAGTGCGGCTGCGGGGTGATCAAACCACGATGCTGGGCTGGCTGGCGTCGCTGCAGTCGCCGGAAAAGTTTCAAGCCATCAAGCAGCTTGAGCTGGAGATCGACACCAAGGCTAAAGAAAAGACACCCCAGACATTGTGCAACCTCGTACTGGCGCGCTGGTTCAAACCTGAAACAGGATTCCAGCCATGAAAATTCTTTTCACCACTCTGCTCATGCTGAGCGCGGCACTCAGCGTGCGCGCCCAGTCCCTGGTGCCTGCTGCGCCTGCTGACGCAGCGATCACGACCTCCGATCTGCTGCCACTGCCCGGTGACGAACTCCTCCCCCCGAAGGAGGCCGAGGCCGCACCTGTCGCGCCCGCAGTTCCTGCCGGACCGGTGGACCCCGACCTGCCACAGCCTTTTGATGCGAGCTCCCTGAGCGCGATCATTCAAAACTCGCCGTTCACCCGCATCGTCAGCATCTCGGACTCCCTCGTGCTTACCGGCATGGCCTACGTCAATGGCAAACCCGTGGTGACCATTTTTGACAAAAACGAAAAGCAGTCCCTGGTCGTGACCGAAGAGCCCAACCTGAAGGGTTGGAAGCTGATGGAGGCACTGCCCACAACCAACATTGAGCGTGCGCAGGCAAAAATAGCCATCGGCGGGGAAACCTTCAGCATCCGGCACAGCGCGCTGGACAAGAGCGACCTGACGAAAGGGAAAAGTGACAGAGGCGACCGAGGGCCGAGAAGTGACTCCGGCGGAGACCGGCTCAACCGCAGCAATCGAGGCCCCAGCGATGAGGACCGGAAGAAATACGAAAACCTCTCCGACAAGGCCAAGGACAAATTCCGTAACGCCATGCGCGAAAAATTCAGCGATGAAAAATTTCGCAACGCTCCAGAGGAAGAGCGCCGGAGCGCCATCAAGACCATGTTTGAAAAAATCCAAAAAGAAGACGGCGGAGGCAAATAGCGCGCCTCCGCTGAAGTACCCACCCGCCACTCACGTCCCATCCATTTCGCATGCATCGTTGTCTTCCTGTCCTCACCACGTTTTTGTTTGCCCTCTCCGCCGTTGTCCGCGGACAGAGCATCGTCCCGCCAGCCCCGGAACCTACTGCCGTAGTCCCGTCGACCACCACGACGACCACGACCACGACGACGGCGGCACCTGAAGTGCCCGCGTCTGCGCCAGCCGTCCCTGCCCCCACCGCCACAGGAACACCGCCCCCCCCCCTTCCCGAAGCAACCAGCGCAGCACCTGCAACGCCGGCCGACGACGCACGCCCTGGCGGTGGTGGGTTTCCTAGTGGCAGTCGTGGTGGATTCAGCCGCCGTGGCGGTGGCTTCGGTGGACCCGGCGGTGGTCCTGGCGGCATGGGCGCTGAAGGTGG
>NZ_JAQSEA010000135.1:0-34632 GCF_029946185.1 Prosthecobacter sp. | reverse complement strand
GGAGCACCGGGAGAGGCCGAGGCCTTTGTGATCACCGGTGACAACGTCATGATGCAGTTTGCCAACAATCCGGTGGCCGACCTGCTGGCGATCTATGAAAAGCTCACGGGCTACACGCTGATCAAAGACAGCAACATCTTTGAAGGAGCGACCATCAGCCTCGTCACACCCAAACAGGTGCCCAAAGCCGAAGCCATCAAGCTCATCGAGGCCTCCCTGCTCGCGAATGGTTATGCCATTGTGACCGAACCTGGCAGCAACAGCGCCAAGATTCTGCCGGCACGCAATCAAAGCGCCAATGCCGTGCAGTTCTCCCACGGGGTGAGATTTTACACCAGCGCCCAGGATATCCCCGACGGTGAAAGCATCGTGTCCTACTTCATGAAGCTCGATTTCATCGATCCCGAGGTGGCTGCCGCCATGTTCTCCGGTCACGTCGGACTGGGTGCGTATGGGAGAATCACCCCCGTCACCTCCCCGCCGGGGCTGCTGATCACAGAAAGCGCCACCATCGTCAAGCAGCTCATCGGCATTCGCGAAGCCATTGATCTTGGCGACACGGGCTCCTCGCTCGTCACGAAATTCATTCCGATCAAATTCGCCGATGCGGCGGTGATCGCCCAGATCATTCAGGCGACCTTGAATGCGCAGGCGCAGGAAAAAGAAACGAAGGGCCTGAACACCATCCGTGGCACGGCCGTCAGTGATGGACGGGACAAAGATCCGAAACAATCAGCAGGCCAAGCCAACTCACCGCAGTCATCGAATCAAAGTTCGTTCAGTCCGCAGCCCAGCACGCAGGTCGTTGCAGACACGCGCCTGAACCAGATTCTCGTCGTGGCCTCGCCGCTGGACTACACCTACGTGGCGAGCCTGATTGCCGAATTTGACAAACCGCTGGAGAGTACGGAGCCGTATGAGCGCAAGCTGAAGTACGCTGCGGCCCTGGATGTCTTGAGTGCGCTGGTGGACCGGCTGCAGGAAGTGAACGCCGGCAGCACCCAGCTGCCCGGTGGCGGCAGCATCCAGCAACAGCGGCAGCAGGTGCTGGCTACGAACAGCAGCCAGCTCCTCGGCGGCAGAACCACCCAGGGCACACGAGGTGGTGTGGTGGGTAATACCGCAGCAGCCACATCCGGCTCTGACACCGCCAGCGCGGCCTCAGGAACCAGCGGCACATCAACAGGCAGCACCGGAAGCTCACGTGCTGACGTCGTTTCCGGCCCCACGGAAAACAATGCGCCGGTCTCCGTGCTTGTCGGCAAATCCCGCATCGTGGCCGATCCGATGTCGAACACCATCATTGTCATAGGCCGGCAGGAGGAGATTTCCAAAGTGGATGCACTGATCGACAAACTCGACCGCAAGCCATCCCAGGTTTACCTGGCCACCGTCATCGGTGAACTCACCCTCACCGACACGATGACCACGGGGATTGATTACATCTCCTCCCTGACCAACAAGAACTTCAGCGCCAGCAGCATCACCAACCGCACCGACATCCTCGGCACGACGGGAGGCGCGGGGCGCGCCATCAATGACCTGCGCAACAATGTCGTCACCGCACCCTTCGGCCCCGCCTCCGGCCTGAACCTGTATGGAGCCGCCGGCAGCGGCCTGGGCATTTACCTCAATGCACTGCAAACCAACAACAATTTCAAAGTCCTCTCCAGGCCCTCCATTTTCGCGCTGAACAACAAAAAGGCCGTGATCTCCTCGGGTCGGAAAGTGCCTTATCCGGCGAGCACCGTGACCAATGCCGCCAACCTCAACGGCACCGTCACCTCCACCACCAGCTATCTTGACGTGGTGCTGAAACTGGAGGTGGTGCCGCTGATCAACACGGATGGCGAGGTGACTCTGACCATTTCTCAAATCAATGACACGCTGATCGGCACCCAGCTCATCACGCCCAACCTCGTGCCGATCATCGGCACCGAGCAGCTCGTCACCTCGGTGACCATCCCGGACCGCAACACGATCGTGCTGGGCGGCCTGATCTCCGAGGAAAAGAACCTGGCGCAGAACGGCATTCCCTTCCTCGGCAAAATCCCAGGTCTGGGCAAGCTCTTCCGCACGGACAACAACAGCGTGACCCGCAAAGAGCTGATCGTTTTCATTCAGCCGCAGGTCGTGACTGACAACGACAGCGTCCGTGAGACCTCGCTGAGCGAAGACATCCGCACCACATCGGGCACGCAGGCGGCACAGCGGTTCCCACAAATTCCACCGCCACCTGCGCCTGAGCCGGTGGAGGTGCCTGCGAGGAAGAAGAATCTTTTCCAGCGGATGTTCAGCCGTGACGCGAAGCAGCAGTAATAAAAATCAGGCCGTGTTGGAAAAACTTGGTGCCCGCTGAGCTATGCGTCCTGGACTGCTCAGGACCTCCTGTGCCTTCGAGTGTGTCGTGGCCTGCGTTCTTTTGCACGCTCCGACCTGAGGGTGCGCCACGTGATCAAACACACCTAATAATTTAAAATGCTCTAAGCGTCTGGGGTGAAGCGGCGCGTTTCTTGTTCCACAGGAACAAGGCTACTTTGCTTCGCCTGGATGGCAGTCGAAAGCAGCTTGCTGACAAGCCTGACGATCTTTTCTATAGCAGTTTTTAAAACTCATTTCCGTTTAGCGGGCTGTCTCTTGATCGCAGATCATGGGCTTCCTTCTTCGCTCTCCTGCGTCGAGCTACAAAGGACAGGTCGACGGCGGCTGGCTGAGGACAGCCAGCCCTACCAGCGCTGGGGCATGCCCACCGCTGGTAGGGCGTTTGGTCCTCCAAGCGCCGTCGAGCGTCGCCATGCGCCTCTATCCGGAAATCTGTTTTGGAAGACGCTATATGTGGTCGGGGAAGTGGGGGCGCTGATCGACAGAAAGGAGTGTCTGGCGCACTTCAATCCATCTGCTCAGCCGCAGATTTGGTGCGAGTTAGATGGTGCAGATTTTAAAATGCGCTGGAGGCGAATCCATTCAAATTGAGACAGGATTCCTTGACCATTGGGGCTCTTGACCTTTGACTGCGCGCCTTGCACTTCGAGATCAAAACCCTTCAGCTAAGCGAGCCCTTTCGCATCGCCCACGGCACCTCCGCCACGCGCCAGGTGCTGCGTGTCTCCAATGGTGAACGCGTCACCGAGGCCCCGTTTGTCCCCTACTATGGGGAAGATCCGGCGCTGACGCTGGCCCTGCTCAATCAACCCGTGCTGCCGGAGCACCTGCCGCGCACCGCTGCCCTCGCGCTGAATCTGCTGCGGCACGACATCATTGGCCACGAGACTGACCGGCCTCTAGCGGCTTACGCGGAGTCGAAACTGGGTGTGTCGGCGCATGCCGCTCCTCCGGGCTGCCGCTCGTTCAGCATTCCGGAGGATCTCGATGTTTTTGCGGAGAAGGTGCGTGAGATCGCGGAGCAATTTCCGGTGCTCAAACTCAAACTTGGTTCCGGTGATCTGGGGCTGGATATTGCCATTGTCTCCGTGGCACGGATGGCTGCGCCTGAGGCGAAACTGCTGCTGGATGTGAACGGGGGCTGGGACATGGCGGAAGCTCCGCTCATGATTGAGAAGCTGGCGGAATACAGCCCGACGCTGATCGAGCAGCCGATTCATCACCGGCTCGGTGTCGAAGGATGGGTGGAACTGCGGGCGCTGCTGCCTGGGAATCCGCCGCCGATCTTTGCCGATGAAAGTGTGCAAACGGTGGAGGACATCGTGGCGCTGGCCGACTTCGTGGATGGTGTGAACATCAAGCTGCTGAAAAGCGGGAGCTTTGACGCTGCGGTGGCGATGATGGCGGCGGCGAAGGAGCAGAGTCTGCAGATCCTGCTGGGCTGCATGATTGAAACCAGCCTAGGCACGACTGCGGCGGCGCACCTGGCACCGTGGGCGGACTTGATCGACCTAGACGGGCATTTTTATGTCGCGAATGACGACTTCGCGGGCATCACGTATGATGCCGCTGGCAACCTCATCATGCCAAACCGCCCTGGCATTGGCGCTGTACCGCGATGAACGTTTCTCTTCTTCAAGCGGCGGCAGAGCGGCACCTCCCGGCGGCGCTGGATTTGTTGCGGCGACTTGTGGGCACCAACAGTTTCACCGCGAATGCTGCGGGTGTGGATGAGGTGGCACGGCTGACTGCGGTGGCCTTTGCGCCGCTGGGTTTTGGGGCTGAACTTGCGCGGTGCAGCACTCCGGGCACGGGGCATCACCTGTTTCTCACGCATCGCGGTGAGGGTGGAGAACCCATCGTGCTGGTGACGCATTCTGACACGGTGTTTCCGGCCGAGGAGGAGGAGCTGAATGATTTCAAATGGGACGAGCGACCCGATGAAGGGCGTATTTATGGACCGGGCACGGTGGATAACAAAGGCGGCACCGCCTTGATCTGGCTGATGCTGCAAAGCCTGCGGGATGCGGCGCCGGATGTCTTTGAGCACACGCACTGGATCGTGGCGGCGAATGCTGCGGAAGAGATCATTGGTGATGATTTTGGCCATGCCACGGCTGAACGCTGCGGAGGAAAGGCGCGCGCGGTGCTGGTGTTTGAAGGCGGGCCGGTGGATGAGCGGGGCTGGCACATCGTGACCTCACGCAAAGGGCGCAGCACATGGAGGCTGAAAGCCGAAGGCAGGGCCGCGCATGCGGGGAGCAAGCACCATGAGGGCATCAATGCCATTGATGCGCTGGCGCGTGTGCTCCCAGACATTGCTGCGCTGACGAATGCGGAAGCTGAGCGCACGGTGAACATTGGCCTGGTGAATGGTGGGACGGTGGTGAACCGCGTGCCGCATGAAGCTGTGGCTGAGTGGGAGTGCCGGGCCACGGAGCCTGCGGCATTGCAGCAGGCGGATGATCTTTTTGCGGGACTGAGCGGCACCGCTGCGAATGGCGCGAAGCTGACGGCGGAGCGCATCGGTGTCACGGCTGCGTGGCCTGGGGGCGTGGAGTCGGAGGCTTTGTTTCACCTCTGGCATGAGGCGGCTGCGATGATGGGGCTTGCGGCGACCTCGGTGCCGCGCGGTGGATTGAGCGATGCGAACCACCTGTGGCACCTGGCGCCGACGCTGGATGGTCTGGGGCCTTATGGGGCTAATGCGCACTGCTCTGAGCGGACGGCGGATGGGAGCAAGCTGCCGGAGTATGTGGAGCCGGGGTCGTTTGTGACGAAGGCGGTGATGAATGGGCTGGCGCTGGTGAAGCTGGTGACCCCTACAGCGTCCTTTTGATTGATTCGCTCCGGCTTGTAATGGTAAAAGAAAGGGCAACACCACTCAGCAAACCGGCATGAAGCTCAAAATCGACATGAAGTTCGATCCTAAGGTGGGAACACTTCTATGGACAGGCGTGGCGGTGCAATTTCTGCTTTGGTTTCTGGACGGTCTGATAGCCTCAGGAGAAGAATCCTTTTACTTTATCGTCTATGGCTCGGTTGCCTTCTGGAGCACAGCCGTGCTCGTCGTTCTTCGCAGACCCTGTAAGCTGACTCGATGGGATGTTTATTTTTTGCGCTACGGCCTGGTTTTTATCACACTGACCAGCTGCACCCTCGTGCCTCTCATCTGGCAGTGGCGAATAGGCTCTTGATATCCCCCTGCGTTAGATGAACGCCAGGGCCTGACAACTGAATCGCTTGCCACGAGTCTGGAGTTTGCCTCCGTAGTCCAACACTCGCGCATGGGATCAGGATATCTCGACGACGTGCTAATTTTACATTGTTAAGCGTCTAGGGCGAGGCGGAGCGTTCCTTGTTCCACAGGAACAAGGCTACTTTGCTGCGCTGAGACGTCAGCCGAAAGCAACCTGCCTGACGATCAAGTCTAACAATGTAGAACTAAAGCCCTTTCGCCAGCGTCTTCACGCGTAGGAGGAACATGTCTGCGGTGATGTAGAGGGTCGTGTGGTCTGCGCAGCCGAAAGCGCAGTTTCCCGTGGCCTGGCCGGTGAGGATGCTGCCGAGGTGTTTGCCGTCTTTGCTGATGATCAGGACGCCGCCGGGGCCGGTGGTCCAGATGTTGCCCTTGGTGTCCACCTTCATGCCGTCGCAGCCGCCTTTGCGATCCGCGCTTTTGAGGGGCTGGGCATTGAAGAAGACGCGGCCGTTTTTTGCGGTGCCGTCTTCTTGGAGATCGTAGGCCATGATGCGGGTGTCCTTGGGATCAGACACGGCGATGTAGAGGGTGTGCTGGTCGGGGCTGAGTGCGATGCCGTTGGGGAAGCGGATGTCTGCGATCACGAGTGAGACTTTGCCGGCAGGTGTGACGGAGTAAACGCCGTGCTGGGGGAGCTCTGGGGCTTCGCCTTTTTTGAGGCCGTAGGGGGGATCGGTGAAGAAGATGGTGCCGCTTTTTGCGATGACGAGATCGTTGGGGCTGTTGAAGCGCTTGCCTTCGAACTTGTCGGCGAGCGAGGTGAAGGTGCCGTCTTTTTCAAGGCGTGCGATGCGGCGCTCGCCGTGCTGGCAGAGGATGAGATTTCCCTGAGTATCGACTTGGAGGCCGTTGGAGCCTTGGGCGTCGCCACTGAGGCTGCCGCTGGGTTTGAGGACGACTTTGGCAGCGGTGTCGCCTTCTTTCCAGCCGAAGACGGTGTTCTCGGGGACGTCTGAGAAGAGGATGCCGCCATCGTGCCAGACAGGGCCTTCGGACCAGTTGAAGCCGGAGGCGAGGACTTCGAGTTTTGCGTCGGGAGCGAGCAGTGTGTCGAGGGCTGGATCGAGGCGCTCGATGGAGCCGTGGAATGCGGGGAGGGGCTCGGCAGCGAAGGCTGTGAGGGTGGTGACGAGGAGGAGGGAGAGTGAGCGGAGGAGCATGAGGTGGCGTGGGTTAAAAGTCTTTTAAGTGGTCTTGAACAACTAGGCGTCAGTCCAAACCTTTCTGATCAACCTGCGTGACAACACCCTTCGCAAATCGAATGACATACTCCCATCCGCCGAAACCTGAGTCAAAGCGGTAGGTTAGCGGGCTGTCGGCTGCGGCATCTGCCGCGACTCCGTAACCGCTGATCGTCTTCGGATCTCCGAGAATCGCCAAAACCTGTGCACGGGAGCGTCCGACAAACCTTATGTTTTTGAAAATTCGATGAGCGGCCTGGATGGCTTCTCCGCTGGAGGCATTGACCACGGGTGCCGACAGGCGGTAGGTGGATCGAATCAAAACGCGATCTCTCTCGTAGCCCTCGTAGGTGGGAGCATCCGCCCCCAATGCCAACTGGGCAAACACAAGAAGCAGAACTCTGAGTGTCGTTTTCATCGCCGGGTCTTTTCCTGATTACGATTTCAGCGTTCGTTTCTTGGGCGAGCGAAACTACAACGCCAGCTGCACTTACCGCGCGGCGGTTTTGGTGGTGCGTTTGCCGAGGCAGATGAGGCTTTTGTCGGTGCGGATGAAGAGCTGGCCTTCGCTGAGTGCGGGGGAGGCGAAGACTTTTTCTTTGAGTTCGCTTTCGGCGAGGAGCTTGTAGGTTTTGTCGGGCTGGACGGTGCGGAGGATGCCGAAGTCGTTGATGAAAAAGACGTGGCCTTCGGCGCTGGTGAGGGAGGCGTGGTGCTCGCGCATGCGCTCTTCCCATTGGATCTCGCCGGACTTGGCATCGAAGCAGTGGGCGACGCCGGAGTCGGAGACGTTGAGGAGGTGGGTGCCTTCGATGATGGGTGATGGGACGTAGGAGACGCCTTTGTTGGTGCGCCAGACGATGTGGGTGTTGGTGACGTTGCCGCTGCCGTCGGGTTTGATGGCGAGGAGATGGTGCTCGGGGAAGCCGCCGGTCATGTAGAGGAGTCCGGTTTGTTCGCTGTAAACGATGGAGGCGACGAACTGCTCGGTGGGGCCGTCGATGATCCAGAGGAGTTTGCCGGTGCGGGGATCGTAGCTGGTGACGCACAGGGTGCCGGAGAGGACCATCTGGGTGCGTCCGGCGATGTCGCGGATGAGGGGGACGCAGTAGCTGCGGGTGTTGTTGGGGCGGGCGATGCGCCAGAGTTCTTTGCCGTCGGCTCTGGCGAGGGCGACGATGTAGCCGTCGCCGTCGTGGTCGCAATTGACGATGACTTTGTCTTCGAAAACGATGGGGCTGGAGCAGAAGCCGTGCTTGCTGGAGAAGAGGCCGGGGCGCACCTGCCAGATTTGTTTGCCGCTGAAATCGTGCGCGGAGATGACGACGGTGCCTTTGGGGACTTCGCCTTTGCCGAAGACTTTGCCGGCGTTGATGGCGCGGGTGACGTCTGTTTCTGTGTTATCGAGGAAGGCGGTGAAGACGCGCTCGCCATCGGTGGCGGGGGTGCTGGAGGCCTGGCTGTTGAGCTTGTGGATGCTTTCAGTGGGGGCTTTGAGTATGGTGGACTGCCAGAGCTGTTTGCCTGAGGTGCGGTCGAGGCAGAGGAGTGCGCGCTCTTCGTTTTCAGGGAGTGCTGCGACGATGAAGATGCGGTCCTGCCAGACGATGGGTGAGGCATGGCCGCTGCCGGGGAGTTCGACTTTCCAGGTGACATTGCCATCTGCGGAGATGGGAAAACCGGTGTCTTTGGAGGTGCCATCCAGACGCGGGCCGCGCCACTGCGGCCAGTCTTCTGCGGGCAGCAGCGAAGGGGTGAGAGCGAGGAGCAGGGAAAGCGTGCGGAGGGAGATCATGCAGAGAAGGCAAACGGGGGAAAGGGGCGGAGCTTGCGCTGAAGGAGCGTGGACCTACGCGCTGCGTTTCATCTCCGTGATCTGCTTGGTCGCGAGGCCGATGGGGCGATCCAGCGGCACGCCGGTGCAGGCGAGCAGGGTGGTGAGGAGGTCGCCTTGATTGCCTTTGATGTTGGGCAGGAAGCGGCCGGTGTTGACGGAGCCGCCGCCTTTGCCGGCGATGATGAAGGGGAGGTTTTCGCGGCTGTGCTTGTTGCCGTCTTCGAGGCCGGAGCCCCACATCATGAGGCAGTTGTCGAGCAGGGTGCCGTCCCCTTCCCGCAGGCTGTGCATCTTTTTCACCATGTAGGCAAACTGCGCGATGTTGAAGGCGGTGATGGCGGCGAGTTTGGCAACCATGTCCGGCTTGTTGTTGTGGTGCGTTTGTGAATGATGCATGTCCGCGAAGCCGAGCTCGGGATAGGAAACTCCGTTCGGCGTGGAGCCGATGTAGGTGCTGACGCGTGTGGTGTCGGTCTGAAAAGCGAGCACGTTGAGATCACACATGACCTGCATGTACTCGCTGCGCTTGTCGCTCACGGGGATTTTGATTTCGATGGGCGGTGAGTCGGAGGCGCTACGCTTGCTGGCGCTGACGCCGGCCTTTTCCAAGGCTGCTTCTTTTTGGCGATACTCGAGGGCGGCGATGCGGCGCTCCACGGAGCGCACGCTGTCGAGGTATTCGTCGAGTTTATGCTGATCGCCCTGCGGTAATTTCGTGCGCAGATCCTTGGCACCGCCGATGACGAGATCGAGCATCTGGCGGTCCAGCGGGTCGGACTGGGTGGGGCTGCCGGGCTTGTCTGACTTGCCAAACAAACGGTTGAGCACGCTGCGGGGATTGGTCTCTGCGGGAACGGCCTGCGTGGGCGAGCGGTAGCTGCAATGCGAGTAGTAGCCTTCGTTGAGCCCTTCCTGATTTTCCTTGTGCGTCTGCGGCATGGTGGCCAGCTCCAAGGAAGGCAGGGAGGTGAGTCCGCCCACGTAGTTCGCGGCGATTTGATCCGCCGAGATGGCGATGTGGATCTGATCCCGCTTGTCCGCGTCCGGAAGACAGGCCGTGAGCCAGGTGGAAAGCTCCAGCGCATGCGGCGCGCCGTTGAACGGAGAGATCGGCACGCCCGAGATGCCTTTCATCAGCAAGCACTGATCAAGCACGGAACGCAGGGATTCCAGAGCAGGCGGCGGCGAGTTGAGGAAGCTCTCCGCACTCGCGGGCCAGAACTGATCCATGACCACCCCGTGCGGCATGTACATGAAGCCAAGCCTGACAGGAGGCTTGTAAGTGGCCCTGCCTTTGCCGGACTCCGCCCAGCCCATGGTTTCGAGCAAAGGCAGTGCGAGGGTGGCGCCGAGGCCGCGCAGGGTTGTGCGGCGGGAGATGAGGGGGCGGTGGGGCATGAGACGGAAGGCGTAATGACGAAGGCTGAGCGAGGGGATTCGTGTGCGTACTTCTACTCGCAGGGGGGCTCGATTCTATCGAGAGGATCACGCCGGGACGGGCGGTTGCCAGATGGGCACGCGCAGAGAGGCGGGGATATTCGATGGATGGGGTGAAAATCCATGACTACCCCATCTTGCCGGCCGTTTCAGCTCTATCGCGGTTCCATTCTACTGGCCTTGGGACTGGTCATCGGCTGCTCCCATAAGAAAACCGGGGACATCCCTGGGGGACTGGTAGCACGCAGTGTGTTCCGCTGCACGGTGGGCGCTTCGATCAAAGATCCGATGGGCTCGGCACGCATTGGAGGCGTGGTCATGCGGGACCGGCTGCGCAGTTTGTTTCTGGGCAATGCTTCGGTCATCCGCCGGGCGGGGGCTGGAAGCAAGACGCTGGCGGCAGGCACCGGCGCGGGCGGGGAGGCATTTGAGACTTTGCTGGACCGCGAAAAACTGCCGCCGCGCACTTCGGGCTCGGTGGAGTTTTTGATCGACGGTCGCAATTTCTTTCCGCTGTACTTGAAGGCACTGAAGGAGGCGCGCAAAAGCATCGACGTGGAGACCTTCATCTTCGACAATGATGACTTCGCCGTGGAGGTGGCGGATGTGCTGAGAGCGAAGTCCCGGGAGCTGCCGGTGCGCGTGCGCTATGATCGTCTGGGCAGTGATCAGGCGGCCAGCGTACATGCGAAGAGCATGCCGGCAAATTTCACGCCGGTGGAAAATATGCAAGACTACCTCACCGATGGCACGACGGTTGAATGCCGCCGCACTGAGAACCCCTGCTTCAGGGCGGACCACAGCAAGCTGCACCTCATTGATGGGGACACAGCTTTCGTGGGCGGCATGAACCTGGGGCGCGAGTACCGGTATGAATGGCATGACATGATGTCACGCGTGGAGGGGCCGGTGGTTCAGGACCTGGCGCGGCTGTATGAGGAGCGCTGGTGCAGTGATACCTTGTGGAGGAAGCTGAAGGGCAGCAAGGCGGTGAAGAAGCCGGTGGTGGCAGAGGCATCCCCTGCCCCGGTGGCTGCGAAGCCCATGAAACGTCAGGTGCCGCTGCGCGTGCTGCACACGGACGCATGCCAGGGACGCCAGCAAATTTTGAAGGCGACACTGCTGGGTATCCGCTGCTCGGCACGGCGGGTGTGGATCGAGACTCCGTATTTCTCATGCGATGAAATTGTTTCGGAACTCGAGGCTGCGCTGAAGCGGGGAGTGGATGTACGCATTGTCGTACCGGACAAGGCCGACCAGAAGATCATGGATAAAAACAATGCGGCAGACCTGAAAAAACTCATCGACAAGGGAGCGAAGGTCTGGGCCTACCCCGGGATGACCCACCTGAAGGCGACGGTGTGTGATGACTGGGTGATGTATGGCTCTGCGAACTACGACACGCTCAGCCAGCGCATCAATGTGGAGCTGAATCTGGCGACGTCTGACCCGCAAACCGTGAACACGGTGGCCACCCGGGTGTTTGAGCACGACTTCCGTGCGGGCACTCGCGTCACTGCTGCCATGGCAAGGGAGAAAGGCAGTCTCTTCGCCGAAATGGTCGGCGACCAGCTTTAAGCCGGAGATGGGAAGTTAGGCGATGGGATAACTTCATGCTTTTCCCTGTCTGGTGAATTATGGCCGGAAACCGTACAGCCGGAGTTTCATACGCCACCGTTACCCTCTTTGGATAACCCAATTCAAACCAAACCAACCTTACTCATGAAACCATTGCTTCTTCTTTCCGTACTTGCTCTTGCACCAGGGCTTCAGGCTCAAGTCACCACTGTGGCAGTGCCTGGGAATATCATCGTGACCCAGCCAGCGCTTGATCCTCTGCTGGTGCAGAGCCAATTGTCCATCGCACCCAAGGTGGTGGTGGTGACCCAACCCACCACGGTGACCGTGCCTGCCACCCCGGCGGTGCCGCAGGAAGTGGTGAAGACGACCAAAACGACCACAGTCGTGGACACTCCCGGCCAACCGCGCCGTGTGTACCAATCCGAACGCAACGTGGTGGTGGTGCAAGATCAGAACGAAACGCGTGAGCTGCCGTATGTGACCCTGCCAGTGCTGTTTGTGAAGGAAACTGCTGAACTGCTGGATGCTGAATCACGCGCCGCACTGGAGCAGGTGGCGAGTGTGATCCGCAACGTGAGCCAGACAACGCCGGGAGCGATATTTGACATCGAGGGCCATACCAGCACCGATGGAACGAATGAATTCAATGCAACACTGTCTGCCGCACGCGCGCAGAGGGTGTATGACGAACTCACCCTGCGCTACAAGGTGCCAGCCGAAGTGCTGAGCGCCCACGGCTATGGCGAAAGCTTTCCGATGTACCCCAATGGCAACGAGGGGCAAATGCAAATGGATCGCCGAGTGCTGGTAGTCCGCACTAAATAGAGTGGTCGGCAGATCCGCGACGGCTCTTGTCGGCGCGGCTGGCGCATGAAGGCGCGCCATGAGCGCACCTTCCACACTTCCCCAAATCTTTGGTACTGCGACTGGTGCCTGGATTTGGGGTTTTTGCTTTCCTGGCAAGCACCGCTTTAAATTTCCTGCTGACTGCCTAGCTGCAAGAACGAAGGTCGCAGGCGTTATGGCACGAGGCGGATATACTCGCTTCCAACTCCCTCCTTCAAGATCCTGGTAGCACCGGAGATGAGCTGCTCAGTGCGGCATCAACCGACACACTCGAATGGGCGGGAGCTTCTCACCATTCGCGATTGGTGTAGCTGCCTGCGCTTGAGACTGAGGGATCACATTCACTGGCACCGCTGCTTGTTATAGCGGTTCGCAAAAATCATTTCCGTTTAGCAGGCTGTTTCTTGTTAGCAGATCATGGGCTTCCTTCTTCGCTCTCCTGCGTCGAGCTACGAAGGACAGGTCGACGGCGGCTGGCTGAGGACAGCCAGCCCTACCTTCGCTGGGCATGCGCATGCCCGGTGCGAGCAGTCCTCCAAGCGCCGTCGAGCGTCGCCATACGCCTCTATCCGGAAATCTGTTTTGGAAAACGCTATACACCGGCTGGGCGGCACCTCCTGCCTGCTCTCAAGGATTCACATGACTGCCGTAATTACATCCCATGATATGGAGCAATAAAATGGCCGGCATGTCTCACGTGGAGACATGCCGGCCAAAGGGATGAATCGAGACTTAGTAGGAACGGATGGTGCTTGTCTCTGTCGTGGTTGAAACTGGGACTGGGGACAGGGGAGTCCGGGTCAGTGTGGTTTCTTCCGTCGTGGTGGTCATGGTGGTCGGTGGTGGGCGGCGGTCATCGTCGTCGTCGTCCATGGTGTCACAGCTGGTGAGGGCCATGAAACTGACGGCGGCAAGACTGGCGATGAAGAATGAGTGAGTTTTCATGAGGGGAGATCGTTATTTCTTGGTTTCGGTGGTGGTGGTCGTCGTCTTTTCGGTGGAGGAAGTAGCGGCAGGCGGGGTGATGATGGTGGTTTGTTTTTCGATCACTTTGTCAGGACCCGAATCGGGGGCGGTGGTGGTGACGCGTGCGTCACAGGCGATGAGGAGAAGCGGGGCGAGTCCCAGGAGGAGGTGCGTTTTCATGGTGGTAGAAGGTGTGGTGTTGATATGTGTTTGCTGTGGAAAAACTGAGAATGATGCGAGCAGGGATCTGGGAAGATTAGTTGCGGGTCGTGGTCGTCGTTGTGGTCTTTTTCTCAATGAGCTGCTCAGGCACGACCGCGTTCTTTCGCACAATGACTTTGCTGGCGACCAAAGTGTTGCCGACCTTGGTGTAATGCACGGTGACGGGAACGCCGGAGCGCACGGTTTCGATGGCCACAGGCGCCCCGGTCTCATCCACGTAGGTCGTGGTCTTGCTGTAAGAATAGCTGAGTGGGTCCGGAGCGGACTCTGTCTTGATGATGAGATTCTCAGGCCCAAACTGGGTGATGACTCCAGCTGTTATCGGCACCGTGACGGCGGGGGTGGTGGCCACCACCTTGGTGGATGTGGTGGCAGATGTCCTCACCATGATCTTGGAGGCGATCAGGGTATCTCCCACTTTAGTATAATAGATCGTGGCAGGAAGGCCGGACTTTACCAGTTCCACGGCTACAGGGTTGCCGTTTTCATCCACATAATTGGTTGTCTCGCTGGAAATGAAGCGAACCGGCTGGCTGCCCGCTTCAGACTTGATGACGACGCCCTGCGGTCCGAACTCACTGATGGTTCCCTCGGAAGTGATCACGGTGCTGGTGGCTTCAACCCTTTGGGCAAAAACCGGGTTCATCTGAAGGAGAACGCCTGTGTAGAGGAGGGCCTGGAAGGCGATATGTTTCATTGATGGAGTGGAGTTAGTTGTTTGAGGGGCAATTATTTTGCTCCTCATACTCCATTAACGTCACAGGCCTTAAGTCGCTCGTATCTAAACTTGTTTTGGGTACAACACCCCATCAGGAATAGACCTGAAGGATGGGTAGGGGCCACAAAGCACTGGCCTGCCCCCTGCCCTTGGTTTGCATCGCTGTTCTTTGCTCTTTAGCTTTGGCCTTACTCAGTTTTTTAGTTCGGTGAGAACAGTTATCTTATCGCCTGATGGAAGAAGTGTCTGCACCAGCAGATCTGTGCGGTGTTCGGCATACAGTTCAACTTCGCGCTCGACGATGATTTCAAATCGTCTCAAAGCCAGTCGCAGGTGAGTACGACTCATGTGAAAAGATAACGAGGTTTATTGCAGGCGACGGTTCATGAACGGGTAGCTGGTGACGATCGCGGCGATGATGGTCTGCATGCGGAAGCCATCTTTGGCGATGGTTTGCATGAGACCGTCCACCACGATTTCGTCGTAGCCTTCGAGTTTTCGGCAGAGGGCGTAGGCCATGAGTTTCTCCGTTAGATTGCGCGCCATGTCGTCCTTGCGTGCGGCGATGATGGCTTTCAATTCTTTGGGGGTGGAGAAATGTTTCCCACCCGGCAGTTCGCCCACGGCATCGATGGCGCCGCCGGTGTCATCCTGATCGCGCCAGCGGCCGATGGCATCGAAGTTTTCGAGACCGAAGCCGATGGGATCGAGGATCTTGTGGCAGTTGGCGCAGACGGCGTTGGTGCGGTGCAGCTCGGTGCGCTGGCGCAGAGTCATGCTGGCGGCCTTTTTGGGGTCCTGCTTTTCCAGGGTCGGCACATTCGGCGGGGCGGGCGGCACCTTCTGCCCCAGCACCTGCTCCAGCACCCACACGCCGCGTTTGACGGGGCTGGTGCGGTTCGGGAAAGAGGTCGTGGCCAAAATGCCGGGCATGCCGAGGATGCCGCCGCGATTGGCATTCGTCAGTTTCACCTTGCGCATCTCGGGGCCGGTGACGGTTTTTTCCAGGCCATACAGCGCGGCCAGCGTGCCATTGAGGTAGGTGTAATCGCTGTCCACAAAGCCGACGACGCTGCGATCCTCACGCACGATGCTGTCAAAGAACAGCCGCGCTTCGTCATACATGGCGGTGCGCATCGCGCCCGTCATCTGCGGGAATTTCTTGGTGTCGAAGGTCTTGTCTCCCAGTTCCGCCAGCCCGAGCCACTGCGCGCCAAAGCCGTCAAACAGGGCCCGTGCGCGGGGATCGGAGAGCAGGCGTTTCACCTGCGCCTTGAGAATCGCGGGCTCGTGAAGTTTGCCGACATCGGCGAGTTCGGAGAGCTGTGCATCGGGCATGGTGGCCCAGAGCAGGTAGGAGAGGCGCGCGGCGAGCTGGTGATCATCGAGCGGCACGATCTTCTCGTCCGCCGCTGCTTCCTTCGCGGGAGTGATGAAGAGGAACTGCGGCGAAACGAGCACGGCCTTGAGCATGAGGCGCAGCGATGCGGCGTGGTCGAGCTTGTTCGCGCGACCGAGCTCAAACACAGCCACCAGCGTGGCGACCTCCGCTGCGGACGGTGGGCGACGGTAGGCGCTGCGGGCCAGCGAGCGGGCGATCTTCCCGGCCTCGGCGCGCAGATCGGCACCTGCGGCGGGAGCTTCACCCAACAGGCGCTTTTGCACCGCCGTGGGCGGCGCACCTGGGGCGGCCAGCGCACGGGTGAGCGCTTCATTGGCGATGCTGAGATACTGCTCCGACTGCAGCGGCGAGAGCGAATTCATGTAGCCCTCGCCGGGCACCTCGTCCGGCAGTTCGGCGGCTACTGCGGCATCCACACCGAGGAGGTCGTGCAGGGTGTTGCCATACTCCGTCTTCGTCAGGCGGCGGATCACAAAGGGGCCGGGATCTTTCGTGCTGAGGTATTTGGTCTTGGCGATGATGTCCAGAAAGCCCTGGCGCTCCGCATCCGTCGGCTGCTTGTCATCGTCCTCCGGCGGCATGTCATGCGCGTTCACGTTGACGTAGGCGTTCGCCCAGACTTCGCTGAAAGGCGCGACGCCGGGCTTGCGCACCGCCACCTCGAAGTTGATCCCGCCCTTGGATTTTCGATTCCCGTGACACTCGACGCAGTAGGTCTTCACAAAGGGCTCGACTTTGTTTTTATAGTCCTTCTTCACCTCCGTCTGCATTGCCTGGAGGGCGGTGTCCTCGGTGGATTTCAAGTCGGGGGCTGATTGCGCCAGCAATGGCAGGCCGCATGCCAGGGCACAGCACACCCGCCGCATGGCGGACAGGTCACGACGAAACAACATTCTTGGGGGCAATGGGGGACTCTTCAAAAGGGGGTACCGAGGGTTACGGCGATGCGGTGCGGGGTTTATCAGGCAGTGAATGGGCGTGGCTGACGCTGGCACTGGCGCAAGCTGAAAGCAGTCATGCGCTTTGGCTCGTTCTAGCGCCGGCCGAAGGCTTCCGGAGCGAGCTAAAGCCCTCGACTACTTTCAGCACCCGTGGTTAAGAGACGGCTGTGAATCCCACCGAACATCTCGACGCACTCCTCACACGGCCTGAGCCGCTGCTGGCGCTGGCTCCGATGCAGGATGTCACGGACCTGGAGTTCTGGCGGCTCATGGCGCGCTATGGCGGGGCGGATGTGTACTACACGGAGTACTTCCGCGTGCATGCAGACTCGCATTTGGACAAACCGATCCTCGCCTCGCTGATTCACAATCCTACGGGCAAACCGGCCATCGCGCAGATGATTGGGAATGACATCCCTTCCCTGGTGCGCAGCGCCAAAGAGCTGCAGGAGTACAACATCGCCGCGGTGGATCTCAATCTCGGCTGCCCGGCACCCATCGTGTACAAGAAGTGCGCCGGCGGCGGACTGCTGCGCGACGTGCCGCGCATCGAGGGCATCCTGGGCGCGCTGCGTGAGGCGATTTCCATCAAGTTCACGGTGAAGACGCGGCTCGGTTTTGATGACACGGAGACCATCGACGCGCTGGTGCCGCTGTTTGCCAAGCATGGCGTGGACTTGCTCACCATCCACGGCCGCACCGTGCTGCAGATGTATCGCGAAGGAGTGCGCTATGACCTGATCGGCAACGCCACCTCAAACCTCCCCTGCCCTGTATTGGCGAATGGCAATATCAACTCCCATCTCGAAGCCGCCGAGGTGGTGCAGAAGGCCGGAGTGCGCGGCCTCATGCTCGGGCGCGGTGCCATCCGCAATCCGTGGATGTTTGACCAGATCCGCCAGCACACACGCGGCGAGGCCGTCTTTCAACCCACCCCGACCGACCGGCTGCGCTATGTGGAGGAGTTGTACGAATGCGTGACGATGCCAGACACCCGCGAGCTGGACATGGTGAACCGCATCAAAAAGCACCTCAATTTCTTCGCCTGGGGCCTGGCAGATGCCGAGACTTTTCTCAGCACCATGCGCCGCTGCACCACAAGGGCGGGGATCATGGAAGTGTGCACGCGGGCGTTTGGGGTGTGAAGTGTCAGTTCGACTTGGAAACCAACGCGATCTGTTTCAGTCTTGCTGTTCTTCCTCTGGCAGACTACTGCCTGCCAGTTCCCGCTCGATCTGTGCAATGCTCGGGAGGCTGGTTAGCAGTTCCGGCGGCAGTGACTCTACCAGTTGATACTCTGCCACCCCAAGCGGTTGCGATTTGTCGCGCAACGCATATTCGGCCACCACCTGGTTTTTGCTTTTGCATAGCAGCAGACCGATGGTCGGCCCATCAGCGGGGTGCTTGACCTGGGCATCCACCGCCGTCAGGTAAAAGCTCAACTGCCCGAGGTGCTCCGGCTTGAATTTTCCGGCCTTGAGTTCGATCACCACGTAGCAGCGCAATTTGAGGTGGTAAAACAGCAGATCCAGAAAAAACTCCTCCCCGCCGACATCCAGCAGCACCTGCCGCCCCACAAAGGCAAAGCCTGCGCCCAATTCCAGCAGGAAGCTGGTGACGTGTTTCACCAGTGCATCCTCAATTTCCCGTTCCTGCGCCTCCTCCGTCAGCCCCAGAAAATCGAAACGGTACGGATCTTTGAGGGATTCCCGCGCCAGATCAGACTGCGGTTTTGGCAGGCTGAGCGCGAAGTTGGTCGCAGCCGTGCCGCTGCGTTCCAGCAGGCGGGATTCAATTTGCATCACCAAGATGTTGCGTGACCAGTTGTTCTCGACGGCTTTGCGCAGATACCAATCGCGTTCTTCGGGCGTTTTGAGCTTGTCAATCAGGGTGCAAAGATGAAACCACGGCAATTGTGCAGCAGCCTGCTGCACAAATTCCTCGTTTGGCCAGGCCTCGGCAACAGCGCGCATGTATTTAAGATTGCGCGAAGAAAATCCCTTCATCTCCGGGAAGGCAGCGCGCAGATCCTGAGACAGACGCTCGATCACCTTCGCACCCCAGCCTTGGGCTGCCTGCCGAGCCAGGATGTCCTGCCCGAGCTGCCAGTACAGCTGAACCAGTTCCCGGTTCACCGCCAAGGAGGCGCGCTGCTGGGCGGTGTGGATGCGGCTCTTCAGATCGGCCAGCCAGCTAGGATAGCCTTCAGGCGGTTCCATGAGGCGGACGGGGTGTTCATTCATGCCCACCCCCTTCCTGCGGTCTTCCGGGCTTTTGCTGCATTGTTGTCCGCTGCTGTCATCTGTGGTGAAACCATAAAAGTGGCTTGAAGCACGAAGTTACGACTGTTTGCATGGCTGTTGCACAATCCTTTTCACATTTTCATCCCCTCACTCCCCGTAATTTTACACGGTTTTGCTCGTATTGGACATCCGCCCAAGCCTGTGCTATCGCCCCATCCATGTTTTCACCACGAACACTCCTTTCATTAATGGCCCTGACTCCCGCGCTTTTGAGCGCAGTGGAGAAGGTTGATTTCAACAAGCAGATCAAGCCGCTGCTCGAAGGTGCCTGCACGCATTGCCATGGCGAGAAAGAGGACAAGGGCGACTTCCGCATGCACACGCTGGAAGACATGAAGAAGGGCAATGAGAACGGCCCGGGCCTGACGCCGGGCGATCTGAAGAAGAGTGCCATCTATACTACACTGCTCCTGGCCTCAGACGAAGACATGGCGATGCCCCCGAAGAAGGAAGGCATGCTGGAAAAATCCCAGATCGAAGTGATCAAGACGTGGATCGAGCAAGGGGCGGAGTGGCCTGCGGGTGTGGTGCTGGAGCAGACGCCGCGCATCAAGTTTGAAAAGCACATCCAGCCGATTTTGGAAGAGAACTGCGTCTCCTGCCACAACGCGGAAAAGGCGAAGGGCGACTGGGTTATCACGACGAAGAAGGAAGCTTTCAGCACGGGTGAGAACGCGCCGAACATCATCCCCTTTGACCTCAAGAGCGCGATCTACCATTCCACCACCCTCGCGGCAGACGATGACGATTTGATGCCACCGAAGAAGAGCGGCGGCCCGCTGAGCAAGGAGAACATCAACTACCTCAAGCTGTGGATCGAGCAAGGCGCGCCATGGCCTGACGACCTGAAGCTGACGGCAAAGGAAAAGAAGGGCCCGGCTTCGACCAACCCGGACAACATGGAGCTGGTGAAGAAAATTCACGCCTTCATCGTGCAGACTTCCAAGGAGAAGACCGAGGCGGAGATGAAGGCCTACGACTCCAAGATCCCCAAAACGGGCATCCCCTTCAGCATGGTGGTGATCAAGAGCGGTGAATTCACCATGGGCAGCCCCGAGAGCGAGGCTGACCGTGGCGATGACGAAGGCCCGCAGGTGAAGAAGACCCTGAAGCCCTTCTGGATGGGCAAATTCGAAGTGACCTGGGACGAGTATGAGCCCTTCCAGCTCACCAGCATCGGCCGCAACAAAGACGGCTCCCGCCAGGTGTGGAAGCCGACCGACAAGCCGGAAGACCTGATCTCCCAGCCAACGCCGCCGTATCAGCCAATGGACTTCGGCATGGGCCGCGATCACCTCCCCGCCATCTGCATGACGCAGCACGCCGCCAACAAGTACTGCCAGTGGCTCAGCGCCCAGACCGGCCAGTTCTACCGCCTGCCGACCGAGGCCGAGTGGGAGTATGCCGCCCGCGCCGGCACGAAGACCGCGTATTTCTTTGGCGATGACAAGGCGCAGCTTAAAGAGTACGCCTGGTACTTCGACAACGCCCCGAACTTCCAGTACGCCAAGGTCGGCATGAAGAAGCCGAATCCCTGGGGCCTGCACGACATCTACGGCAACGTCTGCGAGTGGTGCCTGGATCAATACACCCCCACGATGCCCGGCGCCGCGATTGCCGGCAACGACTGGGTGCGCTCCAAGACCCCCTACCCGCACGTCGCCCGTGGCGGCACTTATGACGACGATCCTGAGCTCCTCCGCAGCTCCGCCCGCAAGGCCTCCGATCCCCTGTGGAAGCAGCAGGACCCGCAGCTGCCGAAGAGCATCTGGTACCTTACGGACGCCACCTGGCTGGGCTTCCGCATCGTGCGCCCCCTGGAAATCCCCACGGTGGAAGAAATGTTCGCCGCATGGAACAATGGCGTCGCCAAAGAATAACGCCGCACCTTTCCCCTGAGCCCATTCACAGGCCGCTGCCACCCAGCGGCCTGTTTCGTTGATCACACGCGACCTCCCGATACGTTCAAGCCCACTCCTCTCAACTCCCCACCGACGCACCCATGACCGACACTAAAACCACCAACAAGGGCGCCGTGGCCGCCCTCATCGCCGCATTCCTCGGCTGGCTCTTCGACGGCTTTGAAATGGGGCTGTTCCCGCTCATCGGCAAACCCGCGCTGCAAGATCTACTGCCGCAGGCGAGCGCCGTGGTACAGGGGCAGTGGTTCACCGTCATCATCGCGGTCTTCCTCGTCGGTGCCGCCACGGGTGGCGTGCTCTTTGGCTGGCTGGGGGATAAGCTAGGCCGCGTCAAGGCCATGACCCTGGCCATCTTCACCTACGCCATCTTCAGCGGTCTCTGCGCCTTCGTCACCGAGGCCTGGCACTTCGCAGGTCTGCGCTTCGTGGCTTCCCTCGGTATGGGCGGCGAGTGGGCGCTCGGCGTTGCTTTGGTCAATGAAATCTGGGGCAACAAGAACCGCGCCTGGATCGCGGGGATGATCGGTGCTGCATCCAACATTGGCTTCCTGCTCACCGGTCTTATTAGCTGGCAGCTCAATGCCAGCCTGGACGTGGTCACCCACTGGATTCACTCCATGGGTCTCTCCCAGGAGAACACCGAGTACCTGCTTCACAACCGCGCCTGGCGCTTCATCGCCGTCAGCAGCGCCCTGCCGGCCATCATCAATTTTTTCATCCTCGTCTTCGTCCCCGAATCCCACAAGTGGGAGGCGGAAAAGAAATCCGGCAGTACCTCACATTGGGCCACCATGGATTTGATGGGAGTCCTCATCGCCTGCATTGCAGCGCTAGGCATCATTTACGTGTGGTCGCCCATGACCACGGTCGGCGGTGCTGTCGCCGGAGTGGTGACGGTGGTGGGCATGGTCATCGCGCTCTGGGGTTACATGCACCCCGTGCGCCAGTACATGGCCCGCTCCGTGGCCGCAGGCAGCACGCTGCCGGCTGATCGCAGCGTCATCATGCGCAATCTGCTCATCGGTGCAGGACTCGCCGCCGTGGCACTGCTCGGCACCTGGGGTTCCGCGCAGCAGGCCGCACGCTGGGCTTCCGATCTGGCTCCGAAGGGCAGCACACTGCCAGTCATCGACTACGTGGTCATCGCCACCGCACTCGGGGCCATTCTCGCCACCTTGATCACCCCCTTCATTGCCGACAAGCTGGGACGCCGAGTTACTTACACCATGCTCTGCGCCGCCGCCCTTGTGGCATCCGTGGGCTTCTTCCGCATCAATGTCCCCTTCGTCGGCACCGAGATTCCCTCCACGCTGATCATCACCGCCTTCCTGCTCGGCGGCATCACCGCCTCTTTCTACGGCTTCTTCCCGCTCTACTTCCCGGAACTCTTCCCCACCAGCGTGCGAGCCACGGGACAGGGCTTCTGTTTCAACTTCGGCCGCCTCGTCGCCGCCATCGGTGCCTTGCAGCTCGGCAACCTGATGATGATGTTCAATGGCGAAAACGTCACCGCAGTGCAGTCTGCCGCCAATGCCTATTCGGTGCTTTCGTGCATCTACCTCGTGGGAATGGTGCTGGTGTGGTTCGCACCCGAGACCAAAGGCCGCACGCTCCAATAAAAGGGGGATCAGCTCCTCTTTGAAAGAGTTCTTGCCAAGTAGCCCTTCATCGATAATAATCAGTTTATATTAACTTCTCACAAATAAGAAGTTATTATCTTAAGCTCAGTAAAATCTTATGGAACCTATGATTTTGCCTTGATCCTACCAATAGAACTTGTTACATTAGTCATTATTCAAGAATTTCTCGGAAACCATAGCTCTAAGGACTCCCTCCATGATTAACGGAACCAAAAACCTCGCCAAAGACCACGCCAAGCTGGCAGATTTCATCTTGTACAGTCAGCGTGAGTTTTTGTTGAATCTCTCCCGTGAGCTCAACCGCGATAACATCTCCTTCGCTCAGTTCTTTCTGCTCGGCTATCTCGCCACTTCAAAAGAGCTGACGATGACGGACATCGCCCGGAAGATGGGACACTCCACGGCAGCCGCCACCGGCCTGGTGGATCGTCTTGAAAAGCTCGGCCTCATGGAGCGTACCCACGCTGTGGATGACCGCCGCAAGGTGCTTGTTCGCATCACCTCCCGTGGCATCGAACTCGTCAGCCGCCTGCGCAACGAACTGACCAATCAGATCGCTGATGCCATGACCGAAACTTCATCCGTCGATGCCGACAGCTTCATGAACTCCTACAGTACGCTCGACACGGCAGCAGCAGCCCGTTAAGCGTTTCCCCATACTTTTTGCAAAGGCGCCCGGTTTGTCCGTGCGCCTTTGTTTTTTTCATGGCAGAACAGTCTGAAGATGAACCCCCATCAACCTTGGATGACTTTCAACGCCCTCGAAGCACTGCCTGGATTCGCGCATCGCTTCACCCTGCGCCATCCCGACATCGATGTGGCGGACGAGCGCGCGGTGGTGGTAGAGCGGCTGTGGGACTGGCATCGCGCCCAAGCTAAAGAAATTGGCTTTTCGGGTGGCGCGCTGTGCATCGCCGAACAGGTGCATGGGCGGGAGGTCGTGGTGCTCACGGCACCCACGAATGAAATCATCGCAGGCGCGGACGGCATCGTTTCCAACGTTCCCGGCCTCGTCATCGGGATCTACGTCGCCGACTGCTGCGCCGTCTATCTGGCCGATCCGCGCAGCGGAGCCTTCGGCATCGTGCATTCGGGCAAGAAGGGTTCTGAAAACGGCATCATGACGCACGCGATTGAGAAAATGCAGCAGCACTTTGGCACCCGCGCGGAGGATGTGATCGTCCAGCTAAGTCCCTGCATCCGGCCCCCGGCCTATGAGATCGACTTTGCCGCGCAGATCCGCCAGCAGGCCCTGGATGCCGGAGTGCCCGCCGCGCAGATCCACGACACGGGGCTCTGCACGTCTTTGGATTTGCACCGCTTTTATTCCTACCGCATGGAGAAAGGCCGTACCGGGCGCATGCTGGCTCTGCTCGGGCGCACCGCTTGATCTTCCATGACTTTTCATTCACCCGCCAAAATCAATCTGTGGCTGCGCATCCTCGGCAAACGGCCGGATGGTTTTCATGAAGTGCAGACCCGCCTCTGCCGGCTGGCCTTGGGCGACACCGTGGAACTTGAGCACCGCGGCGCAGGGACGGCGGTGGACCTGACGTGCTCCGACCCCACGGTCCCGCTGGATGAAACCAATCTGGCCATGCGCGCCCTGCGTGCCTTTGAAAACCTCAGCGGCAGGCAGTCCTCCTGGCGCATTCATTTGGAGAAAAAAATTCCGGCAGGCGCAGGACTCGGCGGCGGCAGCAGCAATGCGGCCACGGTGCTGATGGGGGCCAATGAACTTGCAGGCTCACCGCTCACGCAGGCCCAGCTCATCGAACTCGGCGCGCAGATCGGCTCGGACATCCCCTGCTTCATTCTCGACAGCCCCGCCGCCGACGGCGCAGGGCGCGGCGAGGAGGTCAGCGAGGTGGATTTTCCCTGGCAACTGCCGCTGGTCCTGATCAAGCCGCCCTTCCCCATCCCGACCCCTTGGGCCTATAAGCGCTGGGCCGACTCCAAGGAAATCCCCGGCATCCTTTACACCCCGCAGATCTGCCCATGGGGTGTCATGACCAACGATCTGGAGCGGCCGGTCTTCGAGAAGTACCTGCTGCTGCCCACCTTGAAAACCTGGCTGCTGGAGCAAAGCGAAGTCCGCGCCGCCCTGATGTCCGGCTCTGGCAGCACCGTTTTTGCCATCACGGAATCCCCCGCTCAGGCGGCAGAACTGGCGGAAAAAGCACGCGAGTGGTGCGGCGAGACGAGCTGGGTGAAGTGTACGATGACCGGGAAGTGAGGGGGGAAGAGGTCAAGCAGGTCAATGATGGTCGGTAAGGCAAGTCTTGACGGCGTAGCCATCTTGACCGCGCAGCGACTTTAACGGCTCAGTCTCCGAAAAAATTGAGGCCGGGCGGCTCCCGATTCCGCCCGGCCTCTGGTTTGATCAACCTCAACTTAGTCCTGCGGTGAAGCAGGGTTTCAGTTAATAACTAACCAATCACTCTCAAGACTCAGTCAATGGAGGGCTGATACCCCGCATAACTGTTAATGTGTTAGAGTGCGGTCCGTTAGAAGTGTTGAAAAATGATGGAATTATTTTTGCGCGAGCTTGCCAGCCGCCTTCGTTCTCTCGTGCCGCTATGCCAGAACTCCCTCTGCTGACAGACCCCGAACGTGCCCTTTATGAATGGCAGATGTGGGTGCCTGGTGTCGGTGAGGAAGGCCAGCGGAAGCTCAAGGCGGCCTCGGTGCTGATCTCCCGCGTCGGCGGGCTGGGAGGTCTGGTGGCGCTGGAACTCGCTGCGGCAGGCGTGGGAAAACTGGTGCTAGCCCACGGCGGCGATTTGCAGCGGCCGGATTTGAACCGGCAGTTGCTGCAAACTTACGATCACATCGGCAAACCGCGCATGGATTCCATCGTACGGCGTCTGCACGAACTCAATCCCCGCTGCGAAATCGTGGGTGTGGCGGAAAACGTGACGGTAGCCAATGCGGCCTCTTTGGTGGCTCAGGCAGACATCGTGGTGGACGCAGCGCCGCTGTTTCAGGAGCGGCTGGCTTTGAATGCCGCCGCTGTGCGTGCAGGCAAGCCGATGGTGGAATGCGCCATGCACACCCTGGAAGCCAGTGTGACTACGTTTGTGCCCGGCAGATCGGGCTGTCTGGCCTGCTACGTGCCCGAAGTGCCGCCCACTTGGACGCGGCAGTTTCCGGTGTTTGGTGCGGTGTCAGGCACGGCGGCCTGCATCGGCGCGATGGAGGTGATCAAGCTGATCACCGGCATCGGCGAAACGCTCTGCGGCGAGCTGCTGTCGATGGATCTCGCCAGCATGCAGTTTCGCAAGATTCGGCTGCCGAAACGGAACGACTGCGCGGTGTGCGGCTGAGTTATTTAGCCACGAAGTCCAGCACGCAGACTTTGTCGAGCAGCGGCTTGAGCTTGGCGACAAAGGCCGAATGCTCCGGATGTGGCAGATAGACATCCAGACCCGCCTTGTCTTTAAAGGTGACGAGGAAGCAGTGGGTGTAGCCGTCATTGAGACCTTCAGGGCTCACATTGGTGCCCCATTCAAAGGCGGTGACCGTATCGACTTTTTTGCTGAGTTCGATGAAGGCGTTTTCGATGCCCTGCACCTCGGCTGGCGTGGCGCTGTCTTTGAATTTGAAGAAGACAACGTGGCGGTAGGGGGCGTCTGCGGCGGTGGCGAGGGTGGTCATGGCGGAGAGGAGAATGGCGAGAGCGAACAGGGCGGCTTTCATAGTGGTCAAAAATGTCGCAGGGCGCTCCATGCGTCAACGGCTCAAACAGGTTGCGCCGTGGCATCGCGCATGCTCCCAATGATCCATGAGCCATTGGGACCGCTTTCAAAAACACTTTGTTCGTTACTCAAACCTGGGATTCTCCATCGACATCAGCCGCATGGCTTTCGAGGATGAGATTTTCAAGACCATGGCTGGTCGCATCGAGTCTGCCTTCAAGTCGATGATCGCACTCGAAGCGGGAGCCATCGCCAATCCGGATGAGCAGCGCATGGTCGGCCACTACTGGCTGCGCAATGCCCGCCTTGCCCCGAATGACGCCATCCAGCATGAGATCAGCGAGACTCTCGCCGCAACCCTGAAGTTCGCTGCGGATGTCCACTCCGGTGCGATCACCGCAGCCAATGGCAAAAAGTTCTCCCGTGTGCTCGTCGTGGGCATTGGGGGTTCGGCGCTGGGTCCTCAGCTCGTCGCGCATGCTATCACCCCGGCCAATCCGCCGCTGGCGATTTCCTTTCTCGACAACACGGACCCGGACGGCATTGACCGCTTGATGGCCCAGATCGGCAATGAACTGGCGACCACCCTCACGCTGGTGATTTCCAAATCCGGCGGCACGAAGGAGACGCGCAATGGCATGCTGGAAACCGAAGCCGCCTACAAGGCCAAGGGGCTCGACTTCGCCAAGCACGCCGTCGCCGTGACGGGTGACGGCAGCGAGCTGGACTTGCACTCCTCCGGCCAGGGCTGGGTGGCCCGCTTCCCGATGTGGGACTGGGTGGGCGGACGCACGAGCCTGATGAGCGCCGTGGGCACGCTGGCCGCTGCGCTGCAAGGCGTGGACGTACTGCAGTTTCTGGCCGGTGCAGCGGCGATGGATGTGGAAACACGTCAGCGCCCCGCCATCGAGAATGCTGCGATGCTGCTGGCTCTGATGTGGCACCATGCCGGCAAAGGCAAGGGTTTGAAAGACATGGTGGTGCTGCCCTACAAGGACAGGCTGGTGCTCTTCAGCAAATACCTGCAGCAACTCGTCATGGAAAGCCTGGGCAAAGAACACGACCTCTCCGGTGCGGTGGTGAATCAGGGCATCGCCGTCTATGGCAACAAAGGCAGCACGGACCAGCATGCCTATGTGCAGCAGCTCCGTGATGGCGTGAACAATTTTTTCGTCACATTCATCGAAGTGGGCAGAGCACGTGACAAGGCCTCCATGGAAGTCGATCCCGGCTTCACCACCGGCGACTACCTTCAGGGCTTTCTGCGCGGCACCCGCAAGGCGCTGGCGGAGAAGGGCCGGGAGTCCATCACGCTGAACATTTCTGAACTCAATGCGTTTAGCCTGGGAATGCTCATCGCCTTGTTTGAGCGTGCCGTGAGCTTTTACGCCAGCCTGGTGAACATCAATGCGTACCACCAGCCCGGCGTTGAAGCGGGTAAAAAAGCCGCCACGAATTTCCTCACTCAGCTCGCCAGCGTGCGTGGTGCCCTGACTGCCGCCGGCAGCACGGCGGATGAAGTGGCAGCCAAGCTTGGGATTGATGCCGAGGACGCCTTCCACATGCTGAACCACCTTGCCGCCAATGAGCAGGCGCGAATTGTTGCCACTGGCGACAGTCCAGCGCTGGATCAATACGCAGCGCCGTAACAAATCGCCGTTTGCACACCGATCGTGCGCACCCTATAAATTGTACCCTTGCGAGGCCTGCCGTCCTCTGGCGTTAAAGACATGCGTGACATTCCCATTCCCTACCAAATCGCCTGTGTCATTCTGACCGCCCTTTTCATCTGGTCGTTCAGCGTTGCACGGGAGCCACGAGGATGGCGGCGGCTGTTTCAGTCCATGTTCTCCAAATCGGAGACCTTCTCCGTCAACAAGAACAAAATCATTGATGAGGCCTTGAAGCGCTACGGCATCGTGATTGCGATGGCCATTCTGGTGGTGGATGTCTCCTGCTTTGTGCTTGGCGTGACCCATAAAAGCCGCACCAAACTCCGGCGTTTCACTCCCGAACAGCTCGAAGATATTCAGGAGATCAACAAGTACAACAACGGCAGAAAACCCGGCGGCGACAGCTTGTGATCACCCCTTCCGCTTAATCGTCACCAGGGTGTCGGCCAGCAGATCGTGAAGGCAGCGGCGGTCTTTGCGGAAGATCATCAGTGAGTCCACCAGCAGCAGGGCCAGTCCAATGCCGCCGAGGGAAAGCGAGCCGGCAAAGATGAGGACGAGAAAGAGCAGGGAGCGCAGCAGCACGGCCTTGATAAAGCCTGCCCGCGCCCCGTCCGGAGAGCGCACCACCTGAATGCCCACGCAAAGCTTCCCAACGGTCTGACCGCGCAGGGTGAGCAGCACCACATTGAAGATCAAAGTCACGTCAAAGATCAGGCTCATGATGGCCAGCTTCACGTCACCGGATGCCTGGACCTGTTCAGCCCGCTTCTGCATGGCGGCCATCACCGCAGGCGTATCGTTCTGCAGCTTCTGGATTTCCTCCACAAACGCCGAGTCAAAAAACATCGTGAGGATGACCCCTATCGGCACGATCAGCAGGGTGAAATCGATCAGCTTGGCGGCGAACCTCCGCTCACGTGAGGCCAGCTCAGGGAGCGGCTCCAGATCCTGCCGCACTTCGGCACGCAGGGCTTTGATGGCTGGCGGCTCGACGGCAGGTGCCTGAACCGCCTCCGGGTTCACCTCCTGCAGATGGGCCTGCAAGGTCTGCCACTCCGGCATGCCTTCCGTCCAGCACAGGTCGGTGGATTTGAAACGTCCATTCCGCAGTCCGGCGCTCACATCCAGATCATTAAAAGTGCCGAGTTGTTCCTCGCCGCGTGCCAGATGGTATTTCATGTATATGCCTGTTGCTGTAAGTCGTATGCTAGATAGCTGCTAACCCGCCAGCATCAAGCTCCCATCCCGATTGAAAACCATCGCCCGCGTCTTTTCCTACCTTCGTCGTTACCCATGGCTCGGCTCCGCCCAGATCGGCTGTGCCATCGTCGGCACCCTGATGGTCATCGTCTTTCCGTCCATCACCCGTGAGGTCATGGACGTCGTCGTCCCTGGCAAGCAGTGGGAACGCATAGGCCCGCTCGCACTCTGGGCGCTGGCCGCCTACTTTGCCCAGCACCTGTTCAATTCCCTGCGCATCCAGCTAAACAACACCTTCGAGCAAAAGGTCATCTACGATCTCCGCAGCGACATCTACCAGCGCCTGCAAACGCTGCCCCTCCGCTGGTTCGACAACCGCCACTCCGGCGACATCATGACGACGGTCTCCGAGGACATCCCCTCCGTGGAGCGCGTGCTCATTGACGGCATCGAGCAGGGCCTGGTCTCCGTGCTGCAAATCATTGTCGTGGGCGGGTTCATGCTGCAGGCAGACGTCACGCTGACGCTCTACGCCCTCATTCCCCTGCCCTTTCTCATGGCCGGTGCGCTGCTCTACACCCGCACCTCCAAGAACCGCCACCGCAAGGTGCGCAAGGCCAGCAGCGCCATGAACTCCCTGCTGCAGGACAACGTCTCCGGCATGCGCCAGATCAAAGCCTATGCCATGGAGCGCGAGGAGCATGACCGCTTCAACCTCAGCAGCGGCGCGCTGCGCACCGCCACGCTCCACGTCATGCGCATCTGGGCCATCTACCGCCCCGGCATGAATTTCTTCACCAGCACCGGCATGGTCATTGTGCTCTGGGTGGGCGCACGCCAGCTCATGGCAGGCCAGATTCAAACGGGGGACCTCACTGCCTTCCTCCTGCTGGTCAAATTTTTCTACGACCCCATCGAAAGCCTGCACCAGCTCAATCAGATCCTGCAAACAGGCCGCGCTGCCGGGGAACGCGTCTTCGACATCCTCGATGCCGAACCCGAAGCCGACACCACAGGCGGGCGTGAACTGGGAACCATCGCCGGGCATGTGCGCTACGAGAATGTCGGCTTCAGCTACGCGGGTAAAACTCCCACGGTGCACGGCGTCTCGCTCGATGCGCGTCCGGGGCAAACAATCGCCCTTGTGGGACCAACTGGCGCAGGCAAATCCACGCTGATCAATCTGCTCACGCGCTTCTATGAGTATGATGAAGGTGTCATCACCATCGACGGCACCCCTGTGCACGAACTCAACAAAGCCTGGCTGCGCCGCAACATCGGCTACGTCACGCAGGAGAGCTTTTTGTTCAACGGCACCGTGCGCGAGAACCTCGTCATCGGCAAACGTGATGCCACCGATGAGCAGCTCTGGGACGCCCTGAAAAACGCCAACGCCGATGCCTTCGTCAAACGTCTGGCCGATCTGCTCGACACCCAGGTAGGCGAGCGCGGGGTCAGACTCAGCGTCGGTGAAAAGCAGCGCATCAGCATCGCCCGCGCCCTGCTGCGCAATCCGCCCATCCTGCTGCTGGATGAAGCCACCGCCAGCGTGGACACCGAGACCGAGCGCCAGATTCAAAATGCCCTGGAGCACCTCATGGCAAACCGCACCTGCTTCGTCATCGCCCACCGCCTCAGCACCGTGCGCAATGCCGACCGCATCTACGTGCTCGAGCACGGCCGCATCATCGAGCAAGGCACCCATGAGGAACTCATCTCCCAGGGCGGCATGTACGCCAAACTATGCCGCACCTCATTGATCACTGCTGAAGCCTAGCGCATCCGGCCGTGGGATGGGTGTGGCGACAGCCCGCCTGTCTCTCAGCGTGCTGCTACCACTTGGGCGTAGGAACGCCCTGGCAGTCGGGCGGTTTGGCGAGGTCTGTGGTGGAGCATGGACCGCCCTCGACGCCAAACACACCCAACCTACGCCCGAGCCGCTCGCAGTTCACTTGCTCGTCCACTCTTGATCACGGCTGAAGCCTAGCGCATCCGGACGTTGGATGGGTGTGGCGACAGCCCGCCCGTCTGTCAGCGTGCTGCAAACACTTGGGCGTAGGAACGTCCTCGCAGTCGGGCGGTTTGGCGAGGCAGGTGGTGGAGCATGGGCAGCCCTCGACGCCAAACACACCCAACCTACGCCCGAGGCTTTCGCAGCTCACTTGCTCTGAACTCACACAGGCACCCAGAGACATGCTAGCGACTCCGTTGGTCGCTCACGCTGCTCTCATTGGAAAATGCGCGGATCGCCCGGCTTGTAATAGTGGTCAAACATCGGCGGCCAGGAGTCGGAATTCGATTCTGTGTAGATAAAGCTCATGCGCGAGCTCAGCTCTCGCAAACCAGCAGCGCGGCGCTTCTTGATGATGTAACGCTTCAGCCTGCGACTGCGTGCCGGCTTGGTCACATCGCCCGTTCCGCCGGCGCTGCACCAGAACTGATCCCAGGATGGAATCCGGCCGTGTTCGTCATGCGCACCTGTTGGCTCCAACCCTTGCTTTTCACGAGCAATATCAAGATCATAGGAAGCCTTGTATTCGCTGTCCGGGATATTACGACCCATCACATTGATCTTGCCGATGCAACCTGCGAGCAGGGAGCCGCCTAGCAAACTGAGCAGTATCATCAGTGACCTGCGTTGAGGGAGAGCTGTGGAGTCCATGGTTTGAAACGATAGAATTTAAATAACCTCAATTACTCGCACAGGCAGCGGCGGAAGAAATCCACCGTCATGCCCAGCGCCTGACGCGCCACCTCGGCATCGTAGCGCAGGCCTTCGTCACGCAGGAAGGCGTGAGCGGCATTGAACTCGTTCCAGGTGAACTGCACACCAGCAGCCGTCAGCGTCTGGTAGATCATGGCACGCCCCTCGGCGGGCACATGCGGGTCCTGACGCCCAAAGACCATCAGCAACTCCCCTTTGATGTCTGCCGCGCGAGCGAGCGAGTCGTCATTCATGCCTGCGCCAAGGCTGCTCTTGTGCAGATCGGTGGGGTAAAAGCATGCCGCAGCAGCCACATCCGGCTGCAGGGCGGCGCGATAGGTCAAGTGACCGCCAATGCAGGGGCCAAAGGAACCGAGCCGCCCGTTGCAGTCTGCGTGGGCTTTCAAGTAGTCGAGCACGGCGCGGTTGTCCGCATCGTAGGCGGCCACGGATTTCTCGGTCTTCAAGCGGTTGCCCACATCCGAACCCGCCTGATCGTAGGCCAGCACGGTTCCGGCAGTCAGGTACTCATGATAGATCTCTGGCAGCGCCACGATGAAGCCATGCCCCGCAAGGAACGCAGCCGTGCGGCAGATGGGCCCCGTGTTTTGAAAAATTTCCGAATGAAACAGCAGCCCCGGATAGCGCCCCGCGCCCGCAGGACGCAGCACCAGCGTGCGCATGGGACCGGTGGGCGTGGCGAGTTCGACGATTTCAGGTTCGCGGAGAGTCATGGGAAAGAGGATGAATGAGCGGCACGATGGCGAATGCCGCCAGCACACACAAGCACTCGTTCCTCGCACCGTCCTCCATTTACAGTTTTCAATTTTCAGCTCGCAGTTTTCAGTCCCGCACGGCACTGCATGGGCGTAACGCTCTCACCTCGATCACGATCTCCCCGCCCCATGACTCCCGACCTCTCCTCCCGCATTGCAGGCATGCTGCAAGGCAGCTTCATCGCCGAATCCATCTCACTCGGCGTACACTGGATTTACGACCCCGCCTTGATTCTCAAAAAGCAGGGCCGCGTCACCGGCTACCTCGCGCCGGGTGCGGAGTCCTACCACCCGCACAAGCAGGCCGGTGACCAGGGCCATGCTGGAGATCAGGCCCTGCGTCTGCTTACCTTCCTTCAACGCGAACGCCGCTGGGACGCCACCGCCTTCCTCGCTGACTGGCAGGCCATGTGGCCCACCTACAATGACTACGTGGACAAGGCCACCAAAGGCACCCTCGCCAATCTCGAAGCGGGTGCCACTGCCGCCACCAGCGGGGTTCCCTCCGACGAACTCGCCGGCCCCGCCCGCATCGCCCCACTCATGGCCCTGCTGGCCGATCAGGCTGAGTCCGAAGCCGTCGCAGCCGCCATCGAGCAGACCGTGGTCACGCATCGCTCACCTGAGGCCATCGAATGCGCCGAATTCCTTGCCCGCGCCACGCACCGCCTGCTGCAAGGGGGGGAACTGCAAAGCGTCATTCGTGACACCGCGCCAGCATGGGCACTGCAAGCCGCCGAAGCCGCCACGGGTAGCGACGCCATCGGCCAGCTCGGCCGCGCCTGCCCCGTTCCTCAGGCATTGCCCGCCGTGCTCTGGCTCGTCCTTCATCACGGCCCAAGTTTCGAGACAGCCACCATCGAAAACGCCATGGCTGGCGGCGACAACTGCGCCCGCGCCCTCGTCCTCGGCATGCTCCTCGGAGCCGCCCACGGCCTCGAAGCCATCCCTGCGGCGTGGCGCGAAGGGCTTCTTGCCAAGCCGCTGCTGGAGAGATTTCCCGCATAGCTCCCTCGGCGCGCGGAATTTATTCCGCTGCACTTCGATGAAGCGTGAGGTTCTTAATACGCGAGATCCCTCTTCGCGGGGAGGGTCAGAGTGCTTGCGGTGTTCATCGTGGAAAACACGTTACGGGCGTGAGCGACCTGCTGCGGACTGAAGTGCCGCGCTCCTTCCAATCATTTGATGAACGATGCCCGTGCAGAATCAGCTCCTCGGCGCGCGGAATTTATTCCGCTGCACTCCGACGAAGCGTTGAGATCTTAATGACGCGGGATCCCTCTTCGCGGGGAGGGTCGGGGTGCTTGCGGTGTTCATCGTGGAAAACACGCTCCGGGCGTGGGCGACCTGCTGCGGACTGAAGTGCCGCGCTCCTTCCAATCATTTGATGAACGACGCCCGTGCAGAATAAGCTCCTCGGCGCGCGGAATTTATTCCGCTGCACTCCGACGAAGCGTGAAGTTCTTATTTACGCGAGATCTCTCTTCGCGGGGAGGGTCGGGGTGCTTGCGGTGTTCATCGTGGAAAACACGCTCCGGGCGTGGGCGACCTGCTGCGGACTGAAGTGCCGCGCTCCTTCCAATCATTTGATGAACGACGCCCGTGCAGAATAAGCTCCTCGGCGCGCGGAATTTATTCCGCTGCACTCCGACGAAGCGTGAAGTTCTTATTTACGCGAGATCTCTCTTCGCGGGGAGGGTCGGGGTGCTTGCGGTATTCAGCGTTGGGAACACGTTCCGGGCGTGAGTGACCTGCTGCGGACTAAAGTGCCGCGCTCCTTCACGCAGCACTCCGTATTCAAGACCCGGCGATGCTGTAGGATCGAGGACGAGTTCGAGTAGGAGGACGAGGACGAGGACGAGGACGATTCGGCTTCGAGAGCACGCTTGACCTCTTGACCTCTTGACCTCTTGACCTCTTGACCTCTTGACCTCTTGA
>NZ_JAQSEA010000134.1 GCF_029946185.1 Prosthecobacter sp. | reverse complement strand
CGGCTTCACGACGGACGAGCGGAACTACTGGTTCTTCAAACCAGTGGCAAAGGTTTCCCCGCCCAAGATGGCGAGCAAGTGGGTACGCAATGACATCGACCGCTTCATCCTCGCAAAGCAGACGGAGATGAAGCTTGATCCAGCAGCGGCGGCGGACCGGCATGAACTGGTGCGCCGCGTGTACTTCGATCTGCACGGCTTGCCACCCACCCGCGAACAGATTGACGCCTTCGTGAATGATCAGGACCCGCGTGCTTATGAAAAGCTGGTCGATGCACTGCTCGCCAGCCCGCAATACGGCGAGCGCTGGGCGCAGCATTGGCTCGACCTCGTGCGCTATGCAGAAAGCGACGGCTACAATGCGGATGCCTATCGCCCGTCCGTGTGGCCTTACCGCGACTACGTCATCAAATCGTTCAACGACGACAAGCCCTACGACCAGTTCGTGCGCGAGCAACTCGCCGGCGATGAGATTGCCCCGAATGATCCGAACGTGCTCATCGCCACCTGCTTCCTTCGGCATCCGGTCTATGAATATAACCAGCGTGATGTGCGCGGCCAGTGGGACATCATACTCACCGACATGACGGACACCACCGGTGAGCTCTTCCTCGGTCTCAGCATGGGCTGCGCCCACTGCCACAATCACAAGTTCGATCCCATCTTGCAGAAGGACTACTACCGTCTGCGTGCCTTCCTCGCCCCGGTGCATTGGCGAGATGACATGAAGCTGGCGACTCCCGCCGAGAAGACAGCGTATGCTGAACAAGAGGCCAAATGGGAGGCCGCCACCGCCGACATTCGCGCCAAGATGAATGTGATGACCCAGCCTCTGCTTGAACCCCGGGTGGAACGCTCATTGACGCGCTTCACCGAAGATCTGCAAGAGATGGTGCGCAAGCCTGACGCGCAGCGTGCGGCCTTGGAAAAACAACTCGCCGGTTTGTGCGAACGGCAGATGCAGCAGGTGCGTGACACTTTTGATCCGATCAAGAGCCTCAAGACGGATGAACAGAAGGCCCAATACAAGGTCTTGCAGGAAGAGTTGAAAAAGTTTGACGCCCTCAAGCCAAAGCCATTGCTGGATGCCTTCGTCGCAACGGATACAGGGCCTATAGCGCCGTCCGTCTCGCTCAAAACCCGCAAGGGCGAACAGGAAATCGCGCCGGGATTCCTCACCCTGCTGGAGCCGAAGGAACCCGTGATCAAACCCATCGGCAATTCCACCGGCCGCCGCACTGTCTTGGCCAATTGGATCACGCGCCCCGACAATCAGCTCACGACACGTGTCATTGTGAACCGCATCTGGCAGTACCATTTCGGCCGCGGCATCGTCGCCACCGCGAGTGATTTCGGCAACATGGGCGAAAAACCCACGCACCCCGAACTGCTCGACTATCTCACCAACAAGTTCGTCGCCAATGGCTGGCACTTCAAACCCCTCCACCGCGAGATCATGCTCTCCGCGACGTATCGCCAGACCGCACGGCGCGAGCCGTCAACGGCCATCGTCAACATCGACCCGTCCAACCTATATCTGTGGCACTTCAATCCCCGCCGCCTTGATGCGGAGCAGGTGCGCGATGCACTGCTGGCTGCTAGCGGTGAACTCGATGAAAAGTCCGGGGGGCCCGCCGATGATGGCAACGGCACCCGCCGCTCCATCTACACCAAGAAAAAGCGCAACAATCAAAACGAACTGCTGCGCGCGCTCGATGCGCCCGCAGGTTTCGCCAGCACCTCCGAACGTCAAAGCACCACTACGCCAACGCAGGCCCTGCAACTGCTCAACGGCGACTGGTTGCTGGCCCGCGCCCGCAAACTGGCCGGACGCGTGGAAAGCATCGATGATGCCTGGCTCGCCGTGCTGGGACGTCTGCCGACGAAGCTGGAGCGCGAGAAGGCAGAGTCCTTTTTGAAGAAACGTGCAGGCACCGCGACTGCGCCTGTGGCCTTGAACGATGCGGATGAAAGCAGCGGTGGATTCAAGGAGAACTCGCCGCATGAACGCATCCTTGTCCAAAACGGCGAGGAAGAGGGCGATGAATTCACCGTGGAGGCCATTGCGAGCCTCAACAGCGTCGATGTAAATGCCTCCGTTCGCACCCTTGCATCGCGCTGGTTCGGCGGGAAGGACAGCTTGGAGTCATTCGGCTGGAGCCTCGGTGTGACGGGTGAAAAATCACGCTACAAGCCGCGCAACGTCATCATCCAAGTCGTCGGTGAAGATGAAAATTCGAACATCGGTTATCAGGTCGTGCCGTCAGACATTCACATCGAACTGGGGCGCCGTTATCACATCGTCGCCCGCGTTTCCTGCACGGGTCATAACGTCACCTTCACCGTGCGTGATCTCGACACCGCAGGAGCCATCATACAGAGCGCCGTGGTGCCCATGGACATCCGCTCGAAGCTCAGTCTCGGCAGTTCCCAGTTCGTCATCGGTGGTCTGACCAAGCGTGCGCCCACCCACCAGTGGGACGGTCGGATCGAAGCCTTGCGTGTAGCCAGCGGCCTGCTCGAAGACAAGGCACTGAATGCAGATGCGGAGAAATGGTCCGCCGGTCTCGTCACCTGGCGCTCCGCTGATCCGCTGACCTCGCAGTTCTCGTGGTCAGGCTCAGACACGAAAACCGTCGAGGCGGATGATCCCTTCCATCAGGCCATGAATGATCTCTGCCAGGTCTTGTTGAACACGAACGAGTTCTTTTACCTCCATTAACATCATGAGCTGCAACCGATTCGATCTCCCCAACACGCGCCGCGAGTTCCTGCAAACCGCTGGCTGCGGCTTTGGTGCCGTGGCACTCGCCGGTCTGATGGGCGGACAAAATGCCGCCGCTGCCTCCATCCCGCTGCCACAGCGTGCCGCGAAGGCCAAGAGCGTCATCTTCCTCTTCATGGAAGGTGGTCCGAGCCATCTTGACACCTTTGATTACAAGCCGTTGCTGAACAAGCTCGCCGGTCAGTCACTGCCCGCGAGTTTCAAAGCGCCCATCACCGCCATGGGTGAATCGAAGTCCCCGCTGCTCGAATGCAAGCGCACCTGGAAGCAATACGGTCAGGGTGGCCTGTGGATCTCCGACTGGTTTCAAAACGTGGCGCAGCATGCGGATGATCTCGCGGTGATTCATTCCTGCGCTTCCAGCGGCATCAATCACGCCGGTGGCGTCTGTTCCATGAACACCGGTTCCGTCTTCGGCGGCCGGCCTTCGCTCGGTGCCTGGGCCTCGTATGGCCTCGGCACGGAAAATCGGAACCTGCCCGGCTTTGTCGTCATCAAGGATAGCGAGGGCACCGTGGTGAACGGCGTGCGTAACTGGGGCAATGGCTTTATGCCCGCCGTGTATCAGGGCGTCGAGTTCAACTCCGATGGCGTGCCGATCAAATATCTCGACAATCCCAAAGGCGTGGATCGCAAGCGCCAGCGCGACAAGCTCGATCTGCTCGGTGCCTTGAACCAAGACTACGGTGCCTCACGCACCAGCAACACCGAGCTCGATGCTCGCATCCGTGGCTATGAACTCGCCTACAAGATGCAGGCCGAAGCACCGCAGGCGGTCGATCTCAGCAAGGAAACTGAGGCCACCAAACAGCTCTACGGCATGGACAACGAATCCACCGCCGTGTTTGGCCGCAACTGCCTGCTCGCACGCCGCCTCGTCGAAAACGGTGTGCGTTTTATTCAGCTCTACAGCGGCGCTGGCAGCAAGTGGGACAGCCACAAGGGTATCGAAGTGAATCACACGCGGCTTTGCAACGCCGTTGATCGCCCCATCGCCGGCCTGCTTGCTGACTTGAAAGCTC
>NZ_JAQSEA010000133.1 GCF_029946185.1 Prosthecobacter sp. | reverse complement strand
GCCGGTGACGTCGTTGATGATGTCGGCCCCGGCATCGAGTGCAGCGCGAGCGACGGCGGCCTTCATGGTGTCGATGGAAATGAGAGCCTTTGTCTGAGAGCGCACGGCACGGATCACGGGCAGCACGCGGTGCAGTTCCTCGGCTTCGCTCACAGGCTCGGCTCCGGGGCGGGTGGATTCACCGCCGATGTCGAGAATGTCCGCGCCTTCCGCCAGCAGTGTGAAGGCATGCTCGACGGCACGGCCGGGATCGTTGAAGCGGCCGCCGTCCGAAAAGCTGTCGGGCGTGACGTTGACGATGCCCATGATGAGACCGCGATGGGTGAGATCGAGATCGTGGTTACCGAATTGCCAGCGGAACATGGGTGGGGCGGGCGGTTGTGCCCGGTGCCGGGTATGTTGAATTGGATCAGGCCTGCGCCAAGCGGAAAAGTACGCTGAAAACGGCAGGCAGGATTGCCCGCACCGATTTCCCGCTGCATGGTTTGATGATGAAACTCAACCCGGCCACTCTGCTGATCATCCTCCTCGCGCTCGGAGGTGCGGCGGCGTTGTTTCTCACAGAATCAAAGCCGGAAACCCCGCCTGCGGTCGCGGTGAAGCCTGAAGCGGCTCCGATCGCCGCCACCAACAGCGTGGTGGAAGATCTCAAGAAGCAGATCATTCTGCTGGAAGGCCAGATCGAGTATCTCCAAGGCCAGAACGACGCCCTTAAGGATGAGAATGCGCAGATGATTCAGAAGCTCGGCATGCTGGGCATGAAGGATGCGCCGAAGATGACTCTGAAGGATGATGATGTGGCACCTGACTTTGTGGGCATGGGTTTGGAGATGATGAAAATGCGCAAGCTGCATGCGCTGCCCCTGGTGACGACGTCGGTGAGCCAGGAGGAAGTGGAAACAGTGATCCTGGCCTGGTTGAAACGCCAGCAGCCCAATGAAGAGGGAAAGAAGCTCGCACGCGGACTCGCTGCGCTGGGCTGGATTCCGGAAGCAATCGATCCGCTGCCGCTGCGCGCTGCACTGCTAGCCCGCCAGCTCGGCGGCTGGTACGACGATGAGTCGGAGACGATGTACACGATAGATCCCTCCACGGCTTCCGGCCCTGCGGTGACTTCGAACGAGCCTTTGGGAATCGCCTTCGGCCAGTTGCTGCGCGAATACGGTGACATTTTGTTTCAGCCACAGCACGGGCCCTTGAAGACCGACATGCGGCTGGCGCGGGATTCGTTGATCGCAGGCGATGCGGCACTCACGCGTTTCCTGCATTCGCTGCAAAACCCGGCATCAGAATTGAAAGACGATCTGCCTGCGGAAGATCCAGATCATCCGATCAACCAGGTGCCCATGCCGGCTTATCTGCGCGAACTGGCGATGTTTCCGTTCAGCCGTGGTTTTGATTTTGCCCAAACTCTGCACAGCGCCGGCAATTTTGCCCAGCTCAATGCCGCGTACAGCCGCCCGCCCGTCAGCACAGCAGAGGTCATAGAGCCGGAAATGTATCTGGATCCCGAACGCCTCGCCCCAGTCGAAATCCAACTGGATGCGGTGAAGCTCAAGGGTGTGCTGCCTTATCTCGATGACTGTCTCGGCAAATTCGCCTGCGTGACGGCTTTACGCACCTACAACCCCGATGAAGACGCCGCACTCGGCGCACGCGGACTGGTGGCGGATCGGCTGCTGGCCTGGGTGGCGGATGGCGGAGCCAAGCGCGACCACGCCGCGTGGCAGACGCTGTTCATGGACAAGTCCGCAGCCGATGCTTTTTACAAGGCGATGCTCAACTCCTTGAAACAGCGCTATGAGACCAAGGGCGAAAGCGAATTCACTGCGCAGGGCCGGTTTGTGAGCCTGCTGCGCAATCGCGGCGACGCGGGTGTGGTGTTGATTGAAGCGGCCAGCGAAGAAGCCAGGGCCGCATTGAAACTTTTGATGAAGTGATGACTGCAAAAAATGTTCTCTATTCAGGCCGCGTCCAGGGCGTGGGATTTCGCTACAGCACGAAGCGCATCGCTTCGGGATTTGATGTGACCGGCTGGGTCAAAAATCTGCCCGATGGTCGCGTGGAAATGCTGGCGCAGGCATTGGAAGCCGATGAATTGGACGCCTTTATTGAAGACATCCAGCAGAGCAGCTTGGGCTCGCACATCAAGCAGCGAGAGGTCACCGCCATTGCCGCAGAACCAAACTTGCGTGGATTTAGCATTCTGCGTGATTAACCTGTCCCAACCTATGAGCGCCACGCCCGCCGTTTCAGTCAACCATCTGACCAAAGTCTTCAAAGGCCACCTTGGTAAAGGTGCCTTTCGCGCCGTGCATGATGTGTCGCTCACCGTGGAAGCAGGCGAGGTCTATGGCCTCATCGGTCCTAATGGCTCGGGCAAGTCCACCACGATGAAGGCCATCCTGGGCCTGATCAAGCCGACCGAAGGCGACACCAGCATCTTCGGCATCCCGAGCATGGAAGTGGCCAGCCGCCGCAGCGTGGGATTCCTGCCAGAGAACCCGTATTTCTACAAACACCTGAACGGACGCGAGACCCTGCACTTCTACGGCAAGCTGTGCGGCATGGCGGGTGATCAATTGAAATCCCGTACCGAGGAAATGCTGGCACTGACCGGCCTCGAAGATGCGGCGACGCGGCGTGTGGGCGGTTATTCCAAAGGCATGCTGCAACGACTCGGCCTGGCGCAGGCTTTGATCCATGAGCCGCAGCTGCTCATTCTGGATGAACCCACCGCAGGGGTGGACCCTTCCGGCTCCCGCATCATTCGAGACCTGATCATCGAGTTCCGTTCGCGTGGCATTACGGTGCTGGTGACTTCGCATTTGCTGGAGCAGATGCAGGAGGTGTGCGACCGCGTGGGCATCATGGCGCACGGGCGCATGGTGCGCGAAGGACGACTGGAAGATCTGATCGCCGTGGAAAACCAAACCGAACTGGTTTTTGAAAACGCCTCCCCTGACCTGCTGGCCAAGATTGATGCGCTGGTGAAGGCCGAAGGGGGCGGCACTCGCCTCCTGCGCAGCGGCCACCCACGCACAACGCTGGAACGCCTGTTCATTGAAGCAACCAACGAACCGAAAAAACCATGAGCAACGCCTCCTCAAGTTCCGCACCTGCCTCCGTGACTCCGGTGCGCTTCTCGCCCCGACGCGTGTGGACGCTTGCCTATGCGACGATGACGCAACTGATGCGGATGAAGATCCTGCCCTTCCTGCTGCTTTTTTGCGCGCTGGTAGCGGCCATGGGCTTTGGCTTTTCCGTGATCAATCCCGAGCAGCAGCTCACCCAGTTCAAGACCATGTCACTGGGCGTCCTGCAGGTTTTCAGCATCGTGTTTGGGATTGTGGCCACCGCCCTGCTGCTGCCGAAAGACCTCGAAGACCGCACGTTGTACACGATCTTGTCAAAGCCAGTGCCGCGTTTTGACTATGTGCTAGGAAAGCTGCTCGGCGTACTGATGCTCATCGCCTCTGGCCTGGTCATCATCGATGCCGTGCTGAGCTTCATTTTGTGGCTGCAGCAGTCTATGCTGTTCAATGCCGCAGTGGCCCAGCTTCACACAGAAAATCAGGATTCGCCCGAGGCTGTGGCGCAGATGCGCGAGATCGTGGCCAGACAGGGGCTCACTTGGAATCTGCACTGGGCGGTGTGGGCCATCTTCCTGAAGGCCTCCGTGGTGACGACCGTGGCCCTGCTGCTCTCATGCATCGCGAGTTCGACGCTGTTCACCATCGTCATCACCTTTTGCATCACCATCATCGGCCATGGTCATGCGATGATCCGCGAATTCGTATTCCAGCCAAATCTCGGGAGTACTGCCACGCGCATCTCCACCTTTGTGCTGGCTGCGATTTGCCCAGACCTCGCGCAATTCGACGTCGTGGACAGCGTGGCCAACGGCGAGATCGTGCCCTGGGCAGCGGTGTATGAAATGACCGGCATCGCGGCTCTGTACATCACGGTTTATCTCTTTGTCACGCACCTGGTCTTTGTGGAAAAGGAACTATGAAACGAAAACTCCAGGCTGTCGCTGTGCTGCTGATTTTTGGTGTTCTAAAACTGCCGCTGGAGCAGCGGGTGACGCATGATCTGCGCGCGATGCATCTGGTGGATGCGCCCCTGAATCTGGGCGTGAAAGGCAACATGGGGCAGATGGGGCTGGCGGCAGCGTTCGGCGGTTTGCGCGGGCTGATCGCCACCATTTTCCAACTGCGGGCCCATGTGGAGTTCACGCGGGTGAACTGGGCGCAGGTGGACAAGTACTATGGCTTTGTGACGCAGTTGCAGCCGCGTGTTTCCCGCTACTGGGAGGAGGCGTCATGGCACATGGCCTACAATGCGGCCTCCTATTACCTCTACAATAAAGAGCTGAAACCGGGGCTGCGTGGAAGCTTGTACCATGACTATGTGAAGCGTGGCACCGACATTTTAGAGGAAGGGCTGAAGCTCATGCCGGACAACTCGCGGCTATGGCAGAAGCTGGCTGAACTGCACTGGAACCGTAGCAAGGACTTCAAGGCGTCAGGAGATGCCTATTTGAACTCCTTTCAGCACGGCGGTCTGAACTTCAGCGAGCGCTTCGCTGGCTTTGCCTATGCGCAGTCGAGCGACCCGGCTTCATGGGCCAAGGGCTACGCGATCTTGAAAAAGCTCTACGACGAGAAAAAGGCCACCCCCGGACTGATCGAATTCCTGAAGATGCTGGAACAGAATCTTCACATCCCTGCGGCTCAGCGCATCCCGGATGCCAGCCCCGTCAGAAAAAGTGCTGATCCTCAGGCGGGGCCGCAGCGTTAATAGGTTAGAAGCCTAGCCCGGTTGACATTCACCACTTTCGGGTGAATTTTCACATTGTTCCTACTAATGCCTGCCAAAATAGACATTCCCCGCAAGTCGATCTACCGCCTGTCGATCTACCAGCGCTGCCTCCAGCGTCTGCGTGAGAACCAGGTGGACACCGTTTCCTCTGCCGCCCTGGCAAAGGCTGCCGGGGTGAAGTCCACGCAATTGCGCAAGGATTTGGCGTATTTCGGTCAGCTCGGCACCCGGGGTCTGGGATACAATGTGGATGCCCTCAGCGGCACTATTGGCGATGTGCTGGGGCAAAACAAATTGCAGCCCGTCATCCTCGTCGGCGTCGGCAATCTCGGCTCCGCGTTGCTGCGCTACGGTGGCTTTCGCAAAGAGGGCTTTGAAGTCGCTGCAGCATTTGACCTCTCGCCGCGCAAGCTGCCTCAGGTCAATGTGCCCGTGCTGGCGATGACCGACATGGCCGAATTCATCCGCCGCCAGAACGTGAAAATGGCCATCCTCACTGTGCCAGCCAGCAACGCCCAGTCCGTGGTCAATGATCTGGTGCAGCATGGCATCCAGGCCATCCTTAACTTCTCCCCCACCGTGCTCGACGTGCCGGAGCATGTGGTGGTGAACAGCGTCGATCTGGCGGTGGAGCTGGAAAATTTGAGCTACTTCATCCGCTGATTTTGGCGCTAAGACGCTGCGAATGATTTGAAGCAAACGCGCTGCTGCATGCGTTGATGTCCGACTCCATCCCCGACATTCACCATGATCCGACTCATCGCCTTTCTCTTCGCCCTCGTCTCCACCGCTTCTGCGGCCCATCCGTTTCTTTGCTGCGACTACGGGGGCGGCAAGGTCTGCGTGGTGTCTGCCGAAGGCAAAATCGAATGGCAGTGGGACTGCAAAAGCCCGCAGGACTGCTGGAAGCTGCCGAATGGAAACTACCTCTTCTGCTTTGTCAGCGGGGCCCTGGAGGTGACTCCAGACAAGAAGATCGTTTGGGAATACAAAGCGCCGACGGATGTGAAGGTCGAAGTGCATTCCTGCCAGCCGCTGCCAGACGGCAATGTGATGATCGTGGAGTGTGGCACCAGCCGCATCATCGAGGTCGATCGCGCCGGGAAAATCGCCAAGGAGATCAAACTGACCACAGCCCCTGAGATCAAACTGCACAACCAGTTTCGGGGCGCGCGCAAGCTCGCCAACGGCCACTACCTCGTGACATTCAAAGGCGAAGGCAAAATCGTCGAACTCGATGGCGACGGCAAAGTGCTGCGCGAAATCAAAGTCCCCGGAGATCCGCATGAAGTCGTGCCGCTGCCCGAAGGTGGCATGCTCATCACCTGCGGCGATGGCCACCAAGTGCGCGAGCTTGATGCCAAAGAAAACATCGTGTGGGAACTCGCGGAAAACGACATCCCCGGTTACACCCTGCGCCTCATGGCCGGCTGCCAGCGCCTGCCAAACGGCAACACCGTCTTCTGCGTTTATCTCGGCCACGGCCACCTCGGCGAGCAGGCCCAGGTCATCGAAGTCACCCGTGACAAAAAGATCGTCTGGGAAGTAGCCGACCACAGCCAGTTCAAGACGATCAATCAGATCATGCTGCTGGATGTGCCGGGGGATGTGACGAAGGGCGAGGTGCTGCGATGAAGTGCAGTCAAGAGCGTCAAGTATTGTCAAGGTGGTCAAGATCCAAGTCTTGACCACTCCTTGACCTTTGACCGTTCCCTTCCGCCTCAGTAACTCCGCGCAAACACCACGCGGTGTGAGCTTGGCTTGCCGGTGAGGAAGCATTTCCCTTCCTCGGCAAACTGATCGCCGTGGGGGATGCAGCGGATGGTGACCTTGAGGTCCTTGCTGAGGGTGTCCTCATCGTCGCTGCTGCCGGCCCAATGCATCAGGGCAAAGCCGCCTTCGGAGTCTTCGGCAAAGAAGGCTTTGAATTCTTCCAGCGTTTCGATCTTCTTCATGTTCGCATCCCGCAGGGCGGTGGCACGTGCGAGCAGCGCATCCTGAATCTCCTGCAGCCGCTCGGTCACGTTCTGGAGGAAGTCCTCCTTGGGCACGAACTCCTTGGCTTTTGGCCCTTGATCGCGACGGCAGACCGCGACGCTGCGGTTGGCGATGTCGCGGGGGCCCATTTCAAGACGCATCGGCACGCCTTTCTTGATCCATTCCCAGTTCTTCGCGCCGCCCTGAAGGTCGCGCTTGTCAACGTGCACGCGCAACGGCTCGCCGGCGAACGTCTGCAAACGCAGCGTCTGGGCCAGCGCCTCGCAGGCGGCGATGACTTCATCCCGAGTGTCCGCTTTGGGCGTGACGGGGAGGATGACGATCTGATTCGGGGCCACGCGTGGTGGGATGATGACGCCGTCGTCATCGCCATGGGCCATGATGACTGTGCCGATCATGCGCGTGCTGACGCCCCAGCTTGTGGTGTGGGCAAGCTGGCGTGTGTTGTCGCGGCCGAGGAATTGAATGTTCGCAGCCTTGGCGAAGTTTTGGCCGAGATAGTGCGACGTACCGGCCTGGATGGCCTTCTTGTCCTGCACCATCGCTTCGACAGTGAAGGTCTGCACAGCACCAGGGAAGCGTTCGCGCTCCGTTTTCTCGCCAGGGATCACCGGAATGGCGAGGTGATCGCGCATGAAGTCTTCATACACTTTGTGCATGGTGCGGGTTTCCGCGATGGCCTCCTCGGCGGTTTCATGTGCGGTGTGGCCTTCCTGCCAGAGGAACTCGGCGGTGCGCAGGAAGAGACGCGGGCGCATCTCCCAGCGCATGACGTTGCACCACTGATTGATGAGCAGCGGCAGGTCGCGGTAGCTTTCCACCCAGCGGGCGAAAGCGGCGCCGATGATCGTCTCCGAAGTCGGGCGAATGACAAACGGCTCGGCCAGTTCGCCGGTAGGGATCATCTTGACTGTGCCATCGGGCTGCTTCTGCGCCTCCAGGCGATGATGCGTGACCACTGCGCACTCAGTGGCAAAGCCCTCTGCATGCTGCGCTTCCTTTTCGAGATAGCTCAGGGGGATCAGCAATGGAAAATAGGCGTTCACGTGGCCGGTTTCCTTGAACTTCACATCGAGCTGGCGCTGGATGTTTTCCCACAGGCCGTAGCCCCAGGGCTTGATGACCATGCAGCCGCGCACCTCGGAGTTCTCCGCCATGTCGGCGGCACGAACGACCTGCTGGTACCATTCGGGGAAATCTTGGGCGCGTGTGGGAGTGATGGCGGTGGCGTTGCTCATGGGAGGATTGGGAACGCGTAGGATAGAAGCATTCGGCAGGCGGTCAATGATCGGCTGGCCTGACATCGAGCACCTTCAAATGCCGGTCGGCAAAGTCCTCCCAATAGACAATCGCGTAGCCGGCATGGACATGCACATCGAGTCTGCGCCCCACCGCGTCACGCTCTTCGTAGTCAGCATATCGCGCTGGATAGCTGGTGATCTCCAGAAAACGCTTGATCAATCGTTTCCGATCCGCCGCCTTGATGGAGTCAAGAAACACGATGACCTCATGCGCCAGCAGCAGTCGGTATTCGATCATGAATCAGCCGCGTATCTTGTGCTCAGTTCTTCCACAGTCACCCAGTGTCCGGGCGTGTTGTCGTCAATCCTACGGGCCATTTCTTCTGCAAAGCCAGGTTCGCCGGGCTCCCTGAGCGTGGTCAGGAAAGCCGCCAGCCGGCGACGCTCCGGCAGGCCCAGCTTGCGAGCTTCTTGCATGATGGTCTCCAGACTCATGACACAAATTCTATTTCCTTGGCGTTTGAAGGCAACTGATACTTTGAGGACCCCTGATGAGGCCGCACCATCCCCGGCTAATAAAAGGTATGCGTATGGGCACCTCGGGTGGTGATCTTGCCACTCCTGTCAAAAAAAACCAGAGTACCAGCCTCAGTCCCCTCGGCTACCACCTTGTCAAACTCGACGATCGACAACCCTTCCAGACGGAGAACACCCGTTTCACGATTCCAGCGGGCTTTTTCAGCGTAGGCGTGATGCGCCTTCCCAAGCAATAACAGGTCAGTTTCGGAGCTTTTTATATCTAGAAACACACGGCCAGAGAACAGCATCTCGCCGCCGGGCGAATTTTCACGATTGTCGGCATGAATGAGGCCGATGCCGGGCAGTTGCAGCTCTTCGCGGCCACCGATGCGCAAAGCAGAGTAATCCTTTTTATGCTCCGGCTTGGCAGCCTGCGGCGGAGGGGATGGCACCGGCGTAGAAGTGCATGACGCGAGGCCCATGCTGAAGGCCAGCAGCAGCGTGATGCGTGGTAGATTGCGAACAACCGAACTCATGGCAGCAGCCTATCGGGTGGGTATATGGATGGCAATCCACTTCCCCACCCGCGAAAAATCTTCATTGCCCTGCAAGACTCGGCCTGCATAGACTGACTGACTCATTCGAACTTATGCGCTCCCTTCTCTGCCTCGCCTTCCTCTCCTCCGCTGCTTTTGCGGCTGACACGCACAAACTCACCCGGGTTTATGAAAAGCTCACCACCGAGCGCCCCATCGCGGTCGTGATGCCGGAGGATGGCACTGGTCGGGAGTTCCTGGCACTCCAGCGCGGGCAGATTGTGATCCTGCCGAAGGACGAGCAGGGCGCTGAGGCGAAGACCTTTCTCGACCTCTCCCCGCGTGGCATGGAAGCGAAGGACGGCTTTTTTGAAGAAGGGCTCAACGGTCTGGCCTTCCACCCGAAGTTCAAGGATAACGGCCTCTTCTACCTCTGCTACACAATGCAGAAGCCCAAGCGTCTCGTCATCTCCGAGATGAAGGCCAATGGCGACAAGGCGGATGAAAGCACCGAACGCTCGCTGATCGAAATCCCCCTCGTGAACTGGAACCACCACGGCGGCAACATTGTCTTCGGCCCCGACGGCTTCCTCTACATCGGCGTCGGCGACAACTCGAAGCGCAATGGCGAACTGAAGATGTCCCAGCTCAATGCCACCCTGTACGGCAAAATCCTCCGCATCGACGTCAACAATCGCGATTACGCCAAGGCCTACGGCATTCCCGCCGACAATCCGTATGCCAGCGGCGTGAACGCCCTGCCACAGATCTATGCGAACGGGATCCGCAATCCTTGGGGCCTCAGCTTTGATGCCAAAGGCCACTTCTGGTGCGCCGACGTGGGTCAGGACATCTGGGAAGAAATCAACTGGATCACCAACGGCGGCAACTACGGCTGGAACTTCCGCGAAGGCCCCGCCGCCTTCCCTTTGATGACCGACACGCCACCCGCTGACGCCAAGTTCATCGAGCCCGTCCATGCCTACAATCACGCCGAAGGCCTCAGCGTCACGGGCGGCATTGTATACACTGGCAAGGCGTTGCCGGAACTGCAAGGTGCCTACGTTTATGGCGACTTCATTCTCGGCAAGGTCTGGGCGCTCAAAACCGATGACAGCGGCAAGAAACTGAGCAACGAACTGCTCTACACCAGCCCGCAAACACCGGCCACTGATCCCAAAAAGAAACCGATGGTGCTCGTCAAGCCCACCGCCTTCTGCGCGAATGCCGCCGGGGAAATGCTGGTGCTCGACTTTAATGGGGCGATCTACAAGCTCGCAAAATAAGCAGCCTCTTGCTTTTCTGTGGTAGCGGCGGCTAGGTCTTCCATTCACATGGACGAATGGTACTATCAACGCGGTGAGACCACCTTTGGTCCGATCACCGGCGTCATGATGCACAACCTCGTCCAGCGCGGGCGCTTGCTGGGCAGCTCCCGCGTCAGAAGGTCTGACGCGGCAGAGTGGAGCACCGTCGCGCAAATCCGGCCCGATCTACCGCCCGTTCCAGAAGCTGCGCCACCTTCCCCGGAGCAGCCTTCCAGCGCACAACCTTTCGACTCCAGTCTGCCCGGTGCCTCGGTTGCTTATGCGCCGCCGCAGTCAGGGCTTTTAGCGCTGCCACAGACCCGGCTGCCTGCTGTGCTCTGGTTCGGTTTCATCCTCTGTACGGGGGCGTTGCTGTTTGAAATTGCCTGCTGGATTTCAATGATTTTCATTCATTACTCCGGACTCTCTGGCGGGGCGGCATGGCCGCAGGGATTGCAGCTATTTGCCGTGAGGCTGAAGGATTTCGTGAGCCATGACCAGGCTTTAACCTCGTCCATAGTGGGCACGATCACCGTCGTCATATGGCAGGGTTGTGCCTTTGCTTCGCTGCGGCATTTATACGGAGGTCTGGTCCGCCGCAGCCTTGCTTCGGGGCTTTGGTGGCTGGTTCCCATCGCCAGCTTTTTCAAGCCCCTGCTATGCCTGCGAGACATGCGGTATCTGAGCCGCACACGCCGCGACGTTCCCCACCCTCAGGCTTCTTTCGGCCTTTTGCTCATCACTTTGGAAGCTTTCATTTTGCTTTGCTTCTCCATCAACGTCTTCGCGATGTTTGACTCCTCCTCGCATCGCGCCGCCATAAATCAGGTCCAAAATTTTGCCATCATCGGTATCGACGTCACTTTGCTGGTCCTTGTGATCACCAATTTCCTTCAGCAAAGGCGGCTCTACACCCACTGGGACGACGACGCCCACTGGCAAAATTCGAGCAGTCAGTGGCAAGATGTGGATAGGCTGTAATCCTATCCGAAAGTCCACGCCTTTATCGAGCGTATGTTTGGATGCCCTCTATGATGTCCAAAACCACCCTTTCGCTGACCTGTGCGGCTTTCGCCGCAGTGTCTCTTCATGCCCAGGACGCTGTCGAAAAAATCACCTATCAGGATCACATCCGCCCGCTGCTGGAGAACAAATGCTTCTCCTGCCATAATCCCGATAAAAAGAAGGGTGACCTGGACCTGACCAGCTTCGGCGCGCTCATGAATGGCGGCGGCGGCGGTTCCGTGGTGGATGCCGGCAACGCGGACAGCAGCCGCATCTGGACCACCTGTGCGAAAAAGGAAGAGCCCTTCATGCCACCGGAAGGCACACCGCTGGGGCCAAAGGATCTCGATCTCCTCGCCGCCTGGATCAAAGGTGGCATCCTCGACACCAAGTCGAGCATCGCCAAAAAATCCGCCAAACCGAAGGTGGACATGGCTGTGGCCGTCACCAGTGGCAAACCCGAAGGCCCCATCGCCAAGCCCGAGCATGTGCTGCTGGAGCCCGTCATCGTCACCCAGCGCACCACCGCCGTCACGGCCATGGCCGCCAGTCCGTGGACCTCGCTGATGGCGCTCGCCGCGCCGAAGCAGATCCTGCTTTACGACACCGACACAAAACAGCTCGTCGGCATTTTCCCCTACACTGAAGGTTATGCGCGCAGCCTGAGCTTCAGCCGCAACGGCTCCCTGCTCATCATGGGTGGCGGTCGTGCGGGCAAAAACGGCCACGCCATCGTGTGGGATGTCAAAACGGGCAAACGCATCACCGAAGTGGGTAAAGAGTTCGATCAGGTCATGTCCGCCGACATCAGCCCGGATCACAAATTGATCGTCATCGGCAGCCCCTCGAAAAAGGTCAAAGTGTACAAAACCTCCAACGGCGAAGAGGAATATATCATCAACAAGCACACGGAGTGGGTCATGAGCACCGAGTTCAGCCCCGATGGCGTGCTGCTAGCCACCACCGACCGCAATGGCAATGTCAACGTCTGGGAAGCCGCCACCGGCGGTGAATTCTACCCCCTCGGCCAGCACAAGGCCTCCTGCGTGGACGTCGCCTGGCGCGCCGACTCGAACATCCTCGCCTCCTGCTCCATGGACGGCACCATCAGCACCTGGGAAATGAACGAGGGCAAGCAGGTCAAGAACTGGGCGGCTCACGGGGGTGGCGTACAGTCCGTCTCCTTCACGCCGGATGGCAAGATCGTTTCCTCCGGCAACGACGGCCTCGTCCGCGTATGGGACATCAACGGCACCAAACTCGGCGAAGCTCCCAACCAGGGAGATCTAGTCACCAAGGTCATCGCCGCCTTCGACTCCAATTCCGCCATCTCCGCCAACTGGCGCGGCGAAGTCATCCAGTGGCGCTTCGGTGCTACCGCGCTGACTGAAACCGCCCGCTTCACCAGCAATCCCTCGCTCATCGCCCAGCGCATCGTGCAGACCGAGCAGCGTCTGGACGAACTCACCACCAAGCTCCCGGCTCTGCAGGCAGCCATCAAAACAGCCGAGGCCGACGCCAAGGCACGCGATGAAGCCCTCGTCAAAATGCGCGCAGCAGTCGCCGCCACTGAAGCACGCAGCAAGAATCTGCCCGGCGAAATTGCCGCTGACGAAAAAGCCCTCGCCGCCCTCAAGGCCGCCCGCACCAAGGCTGAGCAGGACAAAGCCGCGCGCACCGCCGCCATCAAAACCTTCGCAGAGAAATCCGCCAAGATCGCGGCCCAGGAAAAAGAACTCGCACCTGTCGCCGCCGAAGCCGCCAAGCTGACCTCTGCGGACAAGGCCGTGACTGACACCACTGCCGCGCTCGAAGCCGCTAAAAAAGAACTCGCCGCAAAAGCCGGTGACGCCGCTCTTACCGCCAAGGTGAAAGACAGCGAAGGCAAGCTCGCCGCCGCGAAAGCCACGCAGCAAAAGATTGCTCCAGCCAAGGCGAAGGCCGACCAACTCACCGCAGCCATCACCAAAGCCAAGGCAGAGCTGGGTGCCGTACCAGCCGCCCCGGCGGATCTTGATAAACTCATCACGGAGACCGACGCCAAGATCAAAGCCACTGTCGATGGCATCGCTGCGAAGAAGGCTGAACTGCCGAAACTGCCAGCGCTTGTCAAAGCCGGGCCCGATCGCATCAAAGGAGCCGAGAGCAATGCCGCCACCGGCAAAACCAATCTTGCCAACGCGCAGACCGCTGCAAAATCCGCCAGCAATGAAATCGGCATTCTGCAAAAAGTGCCCACCGAATTGAAGGCCGCGCAGTTCAACACCGGCGTGCTCGTCGAGAAGGAAAAACTCGCCAAGCTCGAAGGTGATTTCACCGACTTCACCGAGGCCAAAAAAGATGCCGAAGCTGCCAAGATCTCCGCCGCCGCCCGCATTGAGGATTCCAAAAAAGCCATCGCCGAAGCCACCGCCGCCCAGCCCGGCCTGGAAGCAGTGTTGAAAAAAGCGCAGGGCGAACAGGGTGGCCTCGAAACCGCCATCAAGCCCACGCGCGATGCGGACGCCGCTGCTGCCGCCAAGGTGAATGAGCAAAAGACCATCGCCGCCACGAAGGAGGCTGAACTCGCCGCCGCCGCCAAAGCCAAAGAGGACAGCATCGCCGCCGTCAAGAAAGCCGCCGCTGACATTGCCAAGCTGATCGAAGGCAAGAAGAAGAGCCTCGCCGAAGTCGCCGCCAAGCTCGCCGGTCCTGAAAAGATCGTGAAGGCGAAGCAGGATGCCGTTGTGCCGAAAGACGCCGCCCTGGCCGCTGCGAAGAAAGCCCACACCGACGCCACCGCTGACCTCGCCAACAAGGCAAAGGCTGCCAAGGACACAGAAGCCGCCCTGGCTGCAGCCACGGGAGCCCAGGCCGCTGCTGAGAAAGCGCTCAATGAAGTCCGCGCCAAACAGAAGCCTGCGACTGACGCCGTAGCTGCGGCGAAGAAGGAACTCGCCGCCAAGGCGGGTGATGCAGCCCTCACCGCGAAAGTGACCGCAGCTGAAAAAGCGCTGGCCGACATCGCCAGCGCCCTCCAGGCCACTGAAGGCGATGCAGGCGCGAAGAAGAATGCCACGAACGCCGCCACCAAGGCCAGGGACGTAGCCAAAGCCGCCAACAACCCGCAGAACGTGACCAAGGCGCTGGCCGCGATCAAGACCGCTGAGCAGCAGCTTGCCCAGGCCAAAAACGAACTCGCCGCCGCTGAGAAGCAGACCGCCACGCCGCGTGCGCAGCGAGACGCCATTCAGAAGGAAATCGAAGCGCAGGGCAAGGCGCTTGCCGACAAGCAGGCTGCCCCTGCCGCGATCGAGAAGGACTACGCCGCGAAGATTGCGCCGATCAACGCCGCTCTCGCCGCTGCCAAGACCACCCTGCCTCCACTGGAGCAGGCCTACGCCGCCGCCCATGGCAAGCTGGACGCAGAGCAAAAGGTGCTCGACGCCAAGAAGGCTGAAGTTGCCAAAGCGAGCGGTGATTTCGAAGGTGCGAAGAAGAAGAAGACCGACGCCGAGGCCACCATCGCCGCAGCCACCAAGGAAATCCCCGAGAAGGACAAGATCATCGCCGAAGCCACTGCCGAACTCGCCAAACTCCAGCCGCAGCTCGACCCGATGCGCGCCAAAGTGAAGCAGATGAACGAGCAGTATCTCACGATGCTGCCGAAGTAAGCCCTGGGACCGCAGCATTCCAATGCCGCCGCGATCCCAGCCGCCTTCCCCATAAGCACACTCCTTACCCGTCTTCCGCCTAAATATACCTCGACACCGGTGCCCGATCACCCTTAAAACCGTGGCACTCATGAGCGCTTATTTGATCACCCGCGACGGCCAGGAACTTGGCTCCTTTGATGCCACCCAGATTCAAGAAGGTCTGAAGACCGGTTTTTTTCAAGCCACCGACTGGGGCTGGCGTGAAGGCATGACCGGGTGGCAGGGATTGACTGAAATTGTCGGCACCGCAGCGCCAGCCAACACCGCGCCGCAGGCCAGGACCAATGCAGCTCCCAGCAGCGCCCCGATCACGAAACCCAAGGGGCTGACACCTGCCAACGTCAATCCTTATGCGGCACCCAGCGCCAAAACGCAGAGCGGGGCCATCGGGGCGGTGCCGTTGCCCATCATCGCGGAACTCACCGGCACCAAACCCTGGGTGCGCTTGATCTCGATATTGATGTGGTTGGTCTGTGCGCTCTTCCTCCTGTCCATTGTGGGCAATTTGATCATCGGGGTGGTCACCGCCAGCGCCATGGCCGACAAAGGCAACGGTGGCATGGGCTTTGGCATGCTGGTCTTCATGATGGTGTTTTTTGGCATCACCGCCATGCTCATCGTTTATCCCACTTTGAAGCTGAGCAAATATGCCTCGTGCATCAGCCGGCTCGCCGAGTCGCAGTCATTCACCGACCTGACCGCCGCACTCGCGGAACAGCGGCGGTTTTGGAAGTTTTACGGCATCATCACCCTCATCTACCTGATCTTCGCCGCCTTGTTCCTCCTGCTGATGGTGGCGGGGGTTGGCCTCGGCAGCATGGCGCATTGAACCCCGGCTGCGGTGCTTTCCAGCGCAGGAACACTTGAATTGCAGGGCGAAGGGCGGCATGGGAAAGCCGCGCCCCAACCATGAAGCCCTACTACATCACCACCGCCATCGACTACACCAATGCGCCGCCGCACATCGGCCACGCTTATGAGAAGGTGCTGGCGGACGTCATGGCGCGGTTTCAGCGGCTCAACGGGCGCGAGGTGTACTTCCTCACCGGCGTCGATCAGCACGGCCAGAAGGTGCAAAAGAGCGCCGACAAAGTCGGACAGTCGCCACAGGAATTCGTCGATGGCATCACGCAGCATTTCACCGCGCTGTGGGACAAGTTGAACGTGCGCTTCGACGGCTGGGCCGCCACCACCGACATCAAACACAAGCGCGTGGTGCAGGCCATGCTGCAAAAGCTGCACGACTGCGGCCAGCTTTACAAGAAGGCCTACGCCGGCTTCTACTCCGTGCGTCAGGAGCAGTTCCTCACCGACAAAGAACGCGGCCCTGATGGCAACTTCGGCGCGGAGTGGGGCGAGGTCGTGGAGTTGCAGGAGGAGAACTGGTACTTCCGCCTCAGCGACCATGTGGAGTGGCTGAAAAACTACATCCGTGGCAATCCCGATTTCATCTACCCGCCGCACCGTGCCAACGACGTGCTCAACTCGCTCGAAGGCAACGCGCAGGACCTCTGCATCTCGCGCCCGCTGGAGCGCCTGAACTGGGGCATTCCCCTGCCCTTTGACGAAAAATTCGTCAACTACGTGTGGTTCGACGCGCTGACGAACTACATCAGCTTTGCCGGTTACATGGCCGATGAAGTCGGCAACGAAGGCATGCCCGATTTCAAGAAGCTCTGGCCTGCGGATGCCGAGATCATCGGCAAAGACATCCTGGTGCCCGCGCATGCGGTCTATTGGCCCATCATGCTGCATGCGCTCGGCTTCCCCGACGCGGAGATCCCCAAGCTCATCGTGCATGGCTGGTGGAACATGAAGGGCGCGAAGATCAGCAAGAGCCTCGGCAACGTGATTGATCCGAACGTGCTCTCCGACACCTTCACGCCAGACGGCCTGCGCTACTACCTCATGCGCGACATCGCCACCGGCTATGACGCCGACTTCAGCGACGAGCGCATCATCATGTCCTACAACAAGGAGCTGGCAGGTGGACTGGGCAATCTGCTCAACCGCTCCATCAACATGGCGCAGAAGTACCGCGAAGGCCTGCTCACCCCCGGTGACTACGATGACGAGATCAATCAAGCCCTGCGCCAGACCGTCGCGGAGGCCACCCCGCTCTACCTTGAAAAGATGAACGGCTGGGACATCCACGAAGGCATCGCCGCCGCGTGGAAGATCGTCTCGCATGCCAATGCATACGTGGACAGCACCAAGCCATTCTCCCTCGCCAAAGACCCCGCGCAGGCCGCCCGCCTGGACAGCGTGCTCTACCATCTGGCGGAGGCATTCACGCACGTCACCGTTCTGCTCAATCCCATCATGCCCACCGCCATGGGCATCGCCAGGGCCCAGCTCGGCTGGGTCCTGCCCGACGGCTTTAAAATCAGCGATCTTCAATGGGGCCTGCTGCCCAGCGGCCACCAGCTTGGCACACCCGTACCGCTGTTTCCGAGGCTGGAAATCGCGGAAGAGAAGTGAGTTCATGGACTCCACCAGGAGGTCTGGTGGAGTCCGCTGCGTCCTAAATGTGACCCTCACGTTTTGAGGAGGCAGTCTTGTACAAAAACAGGCGCAGAGAAACCGGGAGCGCACATCTCCGCGGCATGGCCGAATGCTGGAAGCTCATCCATGTTGCAAGCAGGCCTTTAGACCCCAGCGCCCACACCAGCCCTGCGCGGTGCCGCATTCCACATTCTCCCGCGCCTCCTTCTAGCGCAGCCCCCCAAACTCGCCATCCTGCGCCTCATGCCCACCGAACTGCACGACTGGTACGACACACCGCTCTACTACGACATCGTATTTGACGCCGGCACCGTGCTGGAGGCGGACTTTCTGGAGGCGGCGTTCGCGAAATACGCGCGACCTGCCAAAGGCCACCGACTGCTGGAGCCCGCCTGCGGCAGTGGCCGGCTGGCGCAGGAACTGGCCCGGCGCGGCTGGGCGGTCAGCGGATTCGATGGGAATGCGCACATGCTCGAGTTTGCCCGCGAGCGCCTCGACACGTCAGGGCTGAAGGCCCGCCTGTGGGAGGACTGGATGCAGAGCTTCACCTTGCCGAAAGGGGTGAAGGGCGGCTTTGACATGGCCCACTGCCTCGTCAGCACCTTCAAGTACCTGCACACGGAAAAAGATGCCGCCGAGTGTCTGCGGCGTGTCGCGGCCTCCCTGCGCCCCGGTGGCGTGTTCTTCCTGGGCCTGCACCTCACGGACTACACACGCGCCAGCGCCGAGCACGAGCGCTGGGTGGCGCAGCGCGGGGAGATCTCCGTCGTGTGCAACACCCACACCTGGCCCGCCAACCCCAAGACGCGCCTGGAAGACCTGCGCACGCGCCTCAAGATCACCGACTCCGGTCGCACCCACACCCAGGAGACGCGCTGGCAGTTCCGCACTTACAGCGCCGCGCAAATGAAGGCCCTGCTGCGCAAAGTGCCCGAGCTGGAGTACCTCGAATGCTACGACTTCACCTACGACATCACCGAGCCCCGCAAATTTGACGACAGCTACGCCGATGTGCTGCTGGTGCTGCGGAAGAAATGAGCAAAGCAGGCCGCCGCTCTCTTCTGAAAAATCCACCTCTTACTCTTCCTCCCTTTGGTTTGGAACTCTGAATTACGGGAGTAAGAGGAAAGGAGGAGAAAGATTCCACCCCCGCAAACTCCCCACACCTCCCCCTAGACAACTCCCGACCTCTCCGCTCCAATACGCCCCGCATGAACTTCCCCTCCCTGGCCGGCCTCGTCGCGCTCCTGTGCGCCTCCTTTGCATCCGCTCAAATCACTGAGCCGACGGCGCTGCCGGTGTCTGCGCAGACCAAGACCTTTCAGTTCAAAGACGGCGACCGCCTCGTCCTTCTCGGCAACACCGTGCTGGAGCGCGAGCACAACTACGGCTCCTTTGAGCCCCGCCTCGCCCTCGCCCTAGGCGAAGAAAAAGTCACCGTGCGCAATCTCGCCTGGAGCGGTGACACCGTCTTTGGCCATGCGCGCTCCTACTTCGGTCCGCCTGAGGAGGGCCTGCAGCGCCTCTCTGTGCATCTAGAAATGCTCAAGCCCACTGTCGTCATCCTCTGCTACGGCTCCGAGCTTGCGTTTGAACGCCTCGGTGGCCTGCCCGAGTTCCTCACCGGCTACCGCAATCTCATCGACCTCATCCGCGCCAAGTCCCCCGGCGTGCGCGTCATAATCGCCACCCCGCCTCCTTTGGAGACCCTGCCGCCGCCGCTGCCGGACCTCAGCGCCGCCAACCGCAACCTCTCCAGCCTGCGCGATGCCCTGCACAAATTTGCCCTCATGCAGAACGCGTATTTTGTCGATTGGTTCGAGCTCATGGGTGGCCTCCCCAAGCCCGGCATCATCCGCAAGCCCCTCACCGAAAACGGCGTGCACTACACCCGCGCCGGGTATGAGATTCTCAGCGCCAGGCTCATCGAAGGCCTCGGCCTCAAGCTGCCCGATGCCCCCTCTGCCGCCCTCGAAAACCTGCGCCGTGCCGTCATCGCCAAAGACACCCTCTTCTTCAACCGCTGGCGTCCGCACAACGAGACCTACCTCTTCGGCTTCCGCAAACACGAGCAAGGTCAGAATGCCAAAGAAATCCCCATGTTTGATCCCCTCATCGCCAAGGCGGATGAAGAGATCCAGAAGCTCAAGGAAGAAGCCTTGCAGCAGGCGCGCAGGCCGTGAGTAAAGAAAGTACTCCAGAGCTTTAGCTCGCTCTGAAAAGCTCCGTCGAAGCCGTTAGGGAGCCGAGTTTCAAGTTAAAGGTTTCAAGTTTCAAGGAGCGATGAATCGAGGCGCCATGAGGAAACCTCCAGCATCCAGCCCATGCCCGACGTCTTCACCCCAGCCAAGCGCAGCGAGGTGATGAGCCGCATCCGCTCCACCGGCAACGCCGCCACGGAGCTACGGCTGGTGGCCCTCCTGCGTGCCGGGAAGATCACCGGCTGGCGGCGGCACCTCTCGCTGCCCCTGCCGCCGCCCAAGGCTGTGGCTGGCAAGAAGCTGCGCAAGCCCCGCGTGCGGCCGGACTTCGTCTTTCGCCAACAGCGCCTCGCCGTTTTTGTGGACGGCTGCTTCTGGCACGGCTGCCCGCGCCACGCCACACGCCCCCGGCAGAACCGCCCGTTCTGGGACGACAAAATCGCCCGCAATCAAAAGCGTGATCGCCACGTCACCCGTGCCCTCCGCCAGTCCGGCTGGGCGGTCCTGCGCCTCTGGGAATGCGCCCTCTCCCGCAAGCAGCAGGCCCGCACGATGGCGCGGCTGAGGCGCGCACTGGGCCGGCAGTGATGCGCTTGTCGCTGCGGCCGAATCCTTCCTCCCAGCGTGGGCGGCGCCCTTCCCCGCCGCTCTCTTTTCTTTTCTCGGCTTTCCTTTTTGCGCCCCTTGCGGCCACACTCTTTGTCATTCCTCCGCTTCTCTCTTGCCCCTCCCGCCCTTCTGGCTATAACCACAGCGCAACCTTGATGAAGAAAGCCCTCCTCGCCCTCGAAGACGGCCGAGTGTTTGAAGGCACGGCGTTTGGCGCCGATGCTACCCACACCGGCGAAATCTGCTTTAACACCTCCATGAGCGGTTATCAGGAGGTCCTCACCGATCCCTCCTACCGCGGTCAGATCGTGACCATGACGTATCCCATGATCGGGAACTACGGCGTGAATCCGCTCGATATGGAAAGCGACCGCCCCCATGTGCGCGGCTTCGTCATCGAAGAACTCTGCGACGTGCCCAGCAACTGGCGCAGCACGCAGAGCCTGGACTCCTACCTCAAGGAATGGAACATCCCCGGCATCCAGGGCGTGGACACCCGCGCCCTCACCGCCCACCTGCGCACCCGCGGCTCCATGCGCGCCGTCATCACCACCGGTGCCACGGCTGAGGAAGCCGTGAAGCAGGCCGCCAGCAGCCCGCTCATGGAAGGCAGCGACTTCGTCAAGGAAGTCACCACCAAGTCCCCCTACCTCTGGGACCCTGAAAGCCTCGAAAGCGGCGACTGGGACATCCCCAGCCCCTCCCAGAACCGCGAACCCGGTGCCGACGGCCAAGTGCGCCACCCCCTTCCCGAAGCCAAGCACCACATCGTGGCCTACGACTTCGGCGTGAAGCGCAACATCCTGCGCCGCCTGCGCCAGCATGGCTTCCGCGTGGACGTCGTCCCCGCCACCACCAGCGCCAAGGACGTGCTCGCCCGAAAGCCCGACGGCGTCTTCCTTTCCAACGGCCCCGGCGATCCCGCCGCGCTCGACTACATCCATACGGAAGTGAAGCAGCTCATCGGCCAGATGCCCATCTTCGCCATCTGCCTCGGCCATCAGATTCTCGGCCACGCCTACGGCGGCAAGACCTTCAAGCTCAAGTTCGGCCATCGCGGCGGCAACCAGCCCGTGAAGGACCTGCGCAATGGCAAGGTGTCCATCACCAGCCAGAACCACGGCTTCGCCATTGATCCCTCCTCGCTGCCCAGCAACGTCGAAGTCACGCACATCAACCTCAACGACGGCACCGTCGAAGGCATGCGCCACCGCGAAGCCCCCGTGCTCAGCGTCCAATACCACCCCGAAGCCGCCCCAGGCCCGCACGACGCGAAATACTTCTTCGCCGAGTTCGCCCGGATGATCGAGACGGGAAGGTAGGAGCCGAGCCGTCAAGACAGTCAAGGGTCAAGAATTGTGCCAAGATTGATCGGGGCCTGATGGTTGACCACGGAATACACGGAAACTGAGTGTGACTGATTTTCCGTGTATTCGGTGGTTGATCCATTCTGGACCTCTGCGGTGCAGTCAATGGTTTCATCGCGTGCGGATGTTGCCCGCAACTACTCGATCAAATACGGGCTCGCATCCAGCAATGGTCCCTGCAACGGCTACACCCTTTTGTCCGCCTTCGTGTCGGGAGTCAGCCGGTAGATGATCGACACCAGCGAGATACTGGCCGCGAGGTTGTGAAGAACACCCAAATGACGACGTCCAGCCCTCACACCGCGATCTCCGCCTTGATTCCCGGATGGGGATCGTAGCCTTCGAGGGTGAAGTCTTCGTATTTGAAGGCGTCGATTTCTTTCACTTCAGGATTCAGCTTCATCACGGGCAGCGCACGGGGCTGGCGGGTGAGCTGGAGCTGGGCCTGCTCCAAATGATTCTTGTAGAGGTGGAGGTCGCCGAAAGTGTGGACGAATTCACCGGGCTGGAGGTTGCAGACCTGCGCGACCATCTGGGTGAGCAGCGCGTAGCTGGCGATGTTGAAGGGCACGCCAAGGAAGAGATCCGCGCTGCGCTGGTAGAGCTGGCAGCTCAGCTTGCCCTTATCGACGAAGAACTGGAACAGGCAGTGGCAGGGTGGCAGCGCCATCTTCTCAATGTGCGGCACATTCCACGCGCTGACGATGTGGCGGCGGCTGTAAGGGCTTGTTTTGATGCCCTGAATGAGACGGGCGATCTGATCATGCGTCTCCGCTCCAGGTGAGCCCTGCCAGCGCCGCCACTGCGCGCCATAGACGGGGCCGAGATCACCGTTTTCGTCCGCCCATTCGTCCCAGATCGTGACTTTGTTGTCGCGCAGGTACTTCACGTTCGTGTCTCCCTTCAGGAACCACAGCAGCTCATGGATAATGGAGCGCAGGTGCAGTTTCTTGGTGGTGACGAGCGGGAAGGTGGTGCTGAGGTCGTAGCGGCTCTGCTCGCCGAAAACGGAGTACGCCCCCGTGCCGGTGCGGTCCTCACGGTAGCTTCCGTGTTCGAGCACTTTGCGCAGCAGGCGGTGGTATTCTTCCATCGCGCAGACATAGCGGGGAGCGGGGGGGATGCAATGGATTCGGTTGCGGGGAATCTGGTCGTAGGTTGGGTGTGTTTGGCGCTCGCGGCCCTCTTATTCCCACGTCCCACTCCGCCAAACCGCCCGACTTCGAGGGTGTCCGTTGCGCCATGGAGCTTGCCACACGCTCATGAACAGGCGGGCGGCTGTCGCCACACTCATTCTACGACCCGCGCGGCCATACTCTGCCTCCGCATCTCACTTGCACCCCACCTCCCCTGCCCCGATATTGCGCCATGGCCGATCTGCCTGAAGACAACACCCTGCGCACCCGCATGCAGAAACTCCGCATCCGTGAGGAGGATCTGGAGGAGTCGTTCATTCGTGGCGGCGGCGCGGGCGGCCAGAAGATCAACAAGACCAGCTCCACTGTGGTGCTGCGGCACGTCCCCAGCGGCCTGGAGGTGCGCTGCCAGCGCGAGCGCTCCCAGTCACAGAACCGCCTCATCGCCCGCCAGGAACTGTGCGACCGCCTGGAGGCAGCTTTTCAAGCCGCGAAGCTCGAGATCCAAAACGACCGCGAAAAACTCCGCCGCCAAACCCGCGCCCGGCCCCGGGGGCTGAAGCGGCGCTATGTGGCGGGAAAGCGGCACCGCGCTGGGATTAAAGAAGGGCGAGGCAAGCCAGGTGGCGACGACTGAACTGCGAACCTTCTTGCCTCCGGCCTCTCTCGGGGCATGATCCGCGCTCCCCATGAAAGCGCTCGTCCTCACCGCCCCCTCCGAGTTCAACTACGACCTCGAATTTCCTGAACCCACCGCAGCCGCCGGCGAAGTGCTGGTGAAAATCGCCGCCTGCGGCATCTGCGGCAGCGACATCCACGGCATGGACGGCCGCAGTGGCCGCCGCCAGATGCCCATCGTCATGGGCCATGAGGCAGCGGGAGAAATCATCGCCCTGGGCGAAGGCGTAGAAGGCTGGAACCTCGGTGACCGCGTGACCTTTGACTCCACCGAATACTGCGGCGAGTGCGAAGATTGCAAAGCGGGCTTTGTGAACCTCTGCCCGAACCGCCGTGTGCTGGGTGTCTCCCCCGGCGAATACCGCCGCCATGGCTGCTTTGCTGAAAAGATCGCCCTGCCAACGCGCATCCTCTACCGCATCCCCGACGACCTTTCTTATGAGAAGGCAGCCTTTGCAGAGCCGGTGTCCATCGCTCTGCATGCGGTAAACTTGGCCGATGGCATCGAAGTAGGCGAAGCCTTCCAGCACGTTCACGGCGAAGGCTGCGGTCATGACTGCGAGCACAACCATGGAGCCGAAGTCGAAGAAGACGTGGCAGAAGCCAATGGTGGCATCGCCGTGGTGGTGGGCGCGGGCTTGATCGGCCTGCTGGTCATTCAGGCGCTGAAAGCACGCGGCTGGGAAAAAGTGATCGCTGTGGATCTCGATGACAGCCGTCTGGAACTCGCCCGCAAGCTCGGTGCCGAGGAAACCTTCAACGCCAAGCAGGAAGGCCTGGCCATGCACATCCGTGAGATCTGCGGTGGCGACGGCGCAGATGCCAGCTTTGAAGTCGTGGGCGCAGGCGCTCCTCTCGACCTCGCGATCCGCAGCGTGCGCAAAGGCGGCCAGGTGGTGCTGATCGGCAATCTCCAGCCCAACACCCCCTTCCCGCTGCAGGAAGTCGTCACCCGCCAGCTCACCATCAAGGGCTCCTGCTCATGCGCCGGTGAATACCCCGAAGCCATCCGCCGCATTCAAGACGGCAGCATTCAGGTGGAGCCCCTGCTCAGTGCCGTCGTCCCCCTCTCCGAAGGCGCAGACTGGTTCAAGCGCCTGCATGACAACAAAGAAGGCCTGCTCAAGGTCGTGCTGCAGCCCGCCTGAACATCTCTATGATTCGCCTTTTCCTGCTCCTCTCGCTCCCACTGTACATTCTCGACCAGCTCACCAAGAGCTGGATCGTGCAGCATTTCAGGCTCTACGACAACGAGCAGGAAGTCATCCCCGGCATCTTCTGGCTGCACCACGCGTCGAACACCGGAGTGGCCTTTGGCATGTTCAATGGCACGCAGTATGCGAATTACGCCTTCGCCGCCATCTCCGTGGCTGCGCTCGTCTTCATTTATGTGATGCACGGCAAGGGCCTGTTTCCCGGCAAGCTCAGCCGCCTTGCCGTCGCGCTGCTGGTCTCCGGCATCTTTGGCAATCTCACCGACCGCCTCTTCCGCAATCACGACGGCGGCAAGCTTTTGGACGGCACCTTCTTCGACGGCTACGTCGTGGACTTCCTGCGCTTCGACTTCGGCTTCTGGCCGTTTCATCCGTGGCCTTCCTTCAATGTGGCGGATTCCTGCGTCGTCTGCGCAGCGATCCTGCTGGCGCTCGCGTCGTTCTTTGAAACGCCGACGCCAACCAAGAAGGCATAACGAGACGAAGCAGCGCGATCGTGGGATGGGTGTGGCGACAGCCCGCCCGTCCTCCAGCGTGTGACGGGCTCTGTGGCGTACGAACTCCCCCCAGAGTCGGGCGGTTTGGCGGAGTCAGCGATGGGATATGCCACGCCTCAGTATCACCGCTACACGGTTCCACCGGATACCAATGCATCTGGCGCGCGCAATCCGTGGCTTGGCACTCACGGCTACGATTCTGTCAGCGCTAAGCGCTTCCGAACATGTCGCTCCGTAGAGATTTGGATACCTTTTTGCCCAGCACGTTCACTGCGATGCATGTCTGCACACAGCGCGACATGCTGGCAGAAGCATTGGCTCCGCCACCTCACTCCACCGGCACCGGCGACCAGCGGTAGATGCCGTCGAACCAGGACAGGCTGCCGGGCGGTGATGCTTTGCGTTTGGTTTCCAGCCAGAGGAAGCTGCCTTTGCGCTTCAGCGTGATGCTGACCTCCTTGGCATTTTCCGGAACGTCTGCCTCAATGAAGACGGCGGCCGCTGTGTCCTCGTCATTCTGCGATTTCACCGCCTCGGCGGGAATCTGCCCCGCGAGGTCGGAGCCCTGATTTTCATTCACGCGTGTGCAGTTCAGATTCACGCGTAGCTTGCCGTCCTTCGCACGGCGGATGCTCACGTGGCCGCCTAATCCATCGTCATACTCGCCATCCCAGGCGGAGCGCTTCATCACAGCCGGCTGCTGAATGAAGCCGTAAGCAGCCGCAGTGACTTGCGCGAACTTGAGCCAGTACTGGACATCCTTCTCCGGTGAGAAGGCGTCTTTGCCTGCGGGGAACGGGAGAGCAGGCTTCACCACCTTCGTAGGCTACGGCGGCTGATAGGCGATTTTCATCCAGCGGCCCAGCAGCGCCGGCCAGCGTGCCTTCCAATCGGCAGGCACGGTCTTATCCGCCCCTGTCCAAGCGTGTGCAGCCTCCTTCAAAGCCATGGTCAGCCGCTCGTCCGCCGCTTGGTACTCTTTGCGGGCCAGTTGCAAGCGCTTCTCATCACTCACACGGCGGTAGATGCCGAGGATGCCCGGGTCCTGCGGCATCTTCTGCCCCGGCTTGAACAGGATCTCCATTTTCGACTCCCCGCCTCTGGCGATGAAATACGAGCCACGGTCCTGCCCCTCATCCACCACGGCAGCAAAGCTGACCGCATTGTCTTTGCGAATCCCCTGCCCTGTCCACACGCCAGTCGATCCCGGTTCCGAGGCCCAGCGCGTGATCACTTCCACTCCTGTGGCGGAAGTCTGGCGCAGGGTCAGATAGCGCATGCCCTCCTCGTCATAAAAATAAGTCAGCTTCGGCGGCTCAGCACCCCACACGCACGTCGCAAACAAGAAGAGGGCCACCACCGGAATTAGGAATGACTGCAGCCGTGAGTTCATGGTCGCCATTTTCAGAGGTGTCGGTTTGAACGCAAGAAATAGGGAAAAGAGATTTTTAACCCTTCTCTATAATGATCGTAATTAACGGTTATTTAATGGAATATAAACGCATATTTATCAATTATTGTAGTTTTATAAAGGCTGAGATCTAAATTTCTCGTTTCTGCCGCCATCTGGGCATTCATATAGTTTGTTTATTTAGAATGGGTTACGCGATTTAACACATCTAAAAATTATCAAATTTACAAAATCGTGAGTTAATTCTGATATGATTGTTGCACTAATTCTAATTTCTGTTATAAATACTAGCAGAATCAAGAACCACTTACGCAGCCATGAAAACACTCATCCGCCTCGCACTCACCGTCAGCCTCCTCGCCTTTGGCGCCGCCGCGAACGCTCAGAATGGTTACTCTGCCGCCGGTTATTATGCCGCCCCTCAGGCACAGGCTGCTTACGCTCAGGAACAGGTCAACGCGCAGGCTTGGGCCGCCTACAATGCTCAGCAGCAGGCCAATGCAGCCGGCTGGGCTCGCTACTATGCTGACCAGGCCGCAGCTCAGGCAGCTGCCCAGCGCGCCGCAGCTCAGCGCACCGCCGCTGCCCGCCCTGCCGTTGGCAATTCTCAGATCCGCTTTGACGGTCGCTTTGCCTCCGTCGGTCAGACCGCCCCTCAGGCCCTTCAGTTCGCTGTTTATGCCGCCAACACCCTTCAAAACAAGCCCTACGTGCTGGGTGGCGGCCATCGCAGCATCGAGGACAGCGCTTATGACTGCAGCAGCAGCACTTCCTATGTCCTCATGAAGGCTGGGCTGCTGAAACGCTGCCTGTCCAGCAGGGAGTTCGCCAATTACGGCGAAGCAGGTGCCGGCCGCTTCATCACCATCTGGGTGAAGCCTGGGGAGCATGTTTTCATCACCATCTGTGGTCTTCGCATGGACACCTCCGGCCAGGTCACGGGCGAAGGCCCCCGCTGGCGCGTCAAGGGCCGCAACTACGCAGGTTTCTCCCCTCGTCATCCTTCGGGCTTTTAATTCTCATTTTTGCGACGCTATTATCACACTCGTAAACCAAGCTTCAATCAAATCTGAATATCAAAGCGTAAATCACCTCTGAAAAATCTTTTAACTACGAATCCTATGAAAACTAAATCTACCTCCGCTATCGCCCCACAGATCACCCTCGGCTGGAACGCAATGCCTGCTTACGGTGAAGTGATGACCCAGGTCATCGGCACCGCCCACACTGACCTGAAGAGCAGCATCAGCCTCGGCAAGATGAACGTCCTGAAGAGCTTCTGGAGCACTCTGAGCAATCTCAAGTAAGCAACGGCGGGTTCCTAACCACGCCCTTCGCCTTGCGCTCTGCATGGCTGCTTGGTATGGCTCACCCCCACGCATGCAGGTTCTTCGCTCCATTGACGCCCTTTCCACCCTTCCCGGCCCCCTCGCCCTTGCTGTGGGTGTGTTTGATGGAATCCACCTCGGCCATCAGGAAGTCATTCGCGCGGCCCAAGAGCACGCCACGCAGCACCACGGCACGGCAGTCGTCGTGACCTTTGCCCCTCATCCGCTGCAGGTTCTGCGCCCCGGCTCCGCCCCCAAGCTGCTTTGCGGCCCGCGCCACCAGCAGCTCATCCTTGCTCAAGCCGGCATTGCCTGCCTGCTGGCCTGCCCCTTCACCGCAGAGACCGCCCAAACGCCCGCCCGCGATTTCCTCCAGCAGCTTGTGCACGCCTCGCGCCCGCTGGGCTGCATTTCGGTGGGTTACACCTGGAGCTTTGGGCACCGGCGTGAAGGCAACATCCACCTGCTCATGGATATGGGCCAGGAGCATGACTTTGCCGTGTATGGCGTTCCGCCCTTAAAAATCGACCATCAAGTCGTCAGCAGCACTCTGATCCGCGAGGCGGTCTCGAACGGTGATTTCGTCAAGGCCGCCACCTTTCTCGGCCGCGACTACACCGTCTTTGGCACCGTCGTTGAAGGCCAGAAACTCGGCCGCCAGCTCGGATTCCCCACTGCGAATGTCGATGTCGAAAACGAACAGCTCCCGCCGCTCGGTGTTTATGCGGTTCAAGCGCGCATCGACACCCAGTGGCTCCCCGGCGTGGCCAATCTCGGCCGCCGGCCCACCGTCGCGGCAGATGCCGATCCCTCCCTCGAAGTACACCTGCTCGACTGGAGCGGCGACCTCTATGGCAAAGACCTGGAAGTACGCTTCACCCGCCACCTGCGCAGCGAGATGAAATTCAACGGGCTGGATGAACTCAAGGCGCAGATCGCGCGCGATGTCGCGGCAGCAAAGTAGCCTTGTTCCTCAGTAACAGGGCTACTTGGTCTTCGGCTTCGGCGCTACCTGCTTGGGATAACCCTCCAGCTTCACCACGCTCACCGCCGTTTCAGTTGGGAAGTCCGCAGGCACTGCCGCTGTGCGTTCCACCTTGGCGGTAGCAGCCCATTCGGTGCCGCGTTGCAGGATCGTGTAAAAGCCGCGATCCAGCATCGAGTAGTCCGCATGTCCCAGCGTCGTGTGAAACACCCGGCCTTTTTGGTAGCTGAGCACCATGTTGTTCGGCTCGCCCACTGCGGTCAGATCGGACACGGAGGAGGTCAGCACGTCCACATTTTCCGCAGGGCCGCGCAGCTTGCTGTAAAGCTCATCCTTCGCGTGCAGCCAGCGCTTGGGGAGACCCTTCGTAATCGGATGATCTTGATTCCGAATTTCGACAACGAACTCATGTTGCGCACCGTGTGCGCCGCCGTTGCCCTCCACGGTGTCGCGGAAGAGCTTGCCGTCCTTCACGTACAGCCATGGGCCGGACTTTTCATTACGTCCGCCCCAGCCACCAACACCGATCATGTCATTGTATTCCTTCCACTCAGGAAAGGAATTGTTCGCCGCATGGATCGAGACAAAACCACCGCCGTCAGCCACATACTTCGTGAACGCATCTCTCACGTTCTGCGGCCAGGGCTCCCCATTGTAGTTGCTCACCACGGCCTGGTAGTCGCTGAACATCGGCTTCCACGCATGCCAGGCCTCCTTGGGCGATCCTTTGGGCGGGGTGGTGCTGACATCCACGGAGAAGGCACCGCTGCTCTCCAAAATATGGCGCAGCACGGGCGTGGTAATGTCCCACTTGTGATTATTCTGACCGTCCACAATGAGGACTTTCAGTTTGTCGGCGGCCTGCAGGCTGGCGGCGGCACACAGGAGGAAAGTAAAGAGGATGGAGCGCATGGTGTGACCTTGCTATCAGTCCCGCGAACTTTTGGCAAGAACGAACCTGCGCAAGAGTTCGTAATACACCTTGACCCTCGGTGCCGTCACCCACACTGAGCAGTTCCCTAAATGTCCCTGTTTGTCGCTTTTCTGCTCTACTTCGCGCTGCTCCTGCTGCTCGCGGTCACTTCCGCTGCGGAAACAGCCATCCACAGCGCGCGCGACACTGAGGCTCAGTTGCTCGCCGCCGGTGAAGGGGCCGTGGCCAAAAGACTGCGTGCCATCACCGCGAATCCCTTTGCTCAGTTGCACCGCACCATGCTGCTCTCTGCGGCGCTGAATCTCGCCCTCGCCGCACTCGGCCTGTGGCTGGTGACTGGGCCGCTGCTGGCATTGGGCTGGAATGGGTGGATCACAGCATCCGCCATATTCTTGGCAACGGTCCTGCTAGGAGATATGGCTCCTAAATTTTTTGCCGCTCACAATCCCTCGGTGGTTCTGCTCGGCAGCCTGCGTTTGCTGCACCCGCTGCGCAACGTGATCGACCCCCTCGCCGCGCTCGTTGACCGCACCACGGATGTGCTGCTGCAAAAATTCGTCACCCGGCATATCAAGACCCGTATGCCTGTGACGCGTCATGAGTTCGAAACCCTCGTCGAAATGCGCCAGGAGCAGGGCCTGCTGGACAGCGATGAGAGCGCCATGATCCATGAAGCACTCGACATCGAGGCGCTCACCGTGCGCGACTGCATGATCCCGCGCGTCGATCTCGCGCTCATGAGCAGCGATGACTCGCCGCAGAAGACGACCGCCATTCTGGAAAAATCCGCCGGGCGTTTTGTCGTCGTTTACGGCGAGACCCCCGACTTCGTCGAAGGCGTGATCGATACCAGCGCCTGGAAGCTCGCGAACCGTCCGGAGTGGCGCACACTCATGCGCACGCCCGCCTTTGTTCCTGAGACCATGCCGGTGCTCGAAGCTTTGGAGCACCATCTGCATAACGATGACCAACCCGTGATCATCGCAGATGAATACGGCGGTCTCGAAGGCATGATCACCCGCCGGGAAATCGCCGACTGGCTGCTCTATGAAGCGGCGCCCTGGCATGGGGAAACCTCGGAGATCCGAGATCTGGGAGCAGGTCGTTTTCTGCTGGATGGCGGCACTCGACTCGATCACCTCAAAGCAGAGCTCGGTGTGGATCTGGAAGCTGACGGCATCGACACCATCGGCGGGCTGGTCTTCAATCAGCTCGGCCATGTGCCCAAGCCGGGGGAGCGGATCACCCTCGACAACGCCGACCTCAAGGTGCGCCGCATCGTGCGTGCCCGCATTCAGGAGGTGGAACTTCGCCTCAAACCCAAACCTGCCGATGAATCCAGCGACAGCTAATTTCATCACTCCCGCATGACCTGGCTCCTGCTCATCCTCTTCATGGTCCTGTCCTTCATGCTCTCCGGTCTGGAAAGCGCGGTGATGGCCGTCAGCCGTGTGCGTGTGCGTCATGCGGCCAGCGCTGGAGACCGCCGCGCACGCAACCTGCTGCCGCTGCTGGAAGATCGGGATGCCTTGATCGGCTGCATCACCGTGGCCAATCACCTCACCAATCTCGCCGCCTTCCTGCTCATCGCGTTTCCCGTCATTCACCATGCGAGCCTGTGGGGCTATGTGCTCGCTTTCACCCTCGCTCTGCCGGTTTTTCTCATCGGCCTCGAAGTGATGCCCAAGAAGATCTTCCGCAGCTATCCCTTCCGCTCCATGCGCAGCGTCTCGCCGCTCGTTCATTTCGTCGGTCTGGCCCGCCCCCTGTTCCGCGTGGTGGCAGGCAGACGCACCGCCGACCCCACCGCAGCACCGAGTGAGGCACGTCAGACACGCGGCCGCGAAGATCTGAAAGCGCTGGCACAGCAGCTTGCCACCCAGCATCAGCTTTCTGCCAATGCCACGCATCTCATCGAACGCGTGCTGGATTACAAAAAACTGCGCACCGGCGACGTCATGCAGCCTCTGGCACGCAGCATCGCCCTCGCCGCTGAGATCCCGCTTAGCACGGCCTTGATCGTCGCCCGGGAACAAAACTGCACCCTGCTCCCCGTGCTCGGTGACAGCGGCAGCTTCATCGGTCTGCTGGACACCACCGAACTGCCCGCCATCATTCCACCTGACCGCCTCGTACGGCACCACATGCGCACGCTCGACGTCATTTCTGCCAGCCTGCCAGCCCTGCACGCCCTGCAGCGCATGCGCAAATCCGGCCGCCGCCTCGCCATCGTCGTCGATGAACGCCAGCAGCCTCTGGGACTGATTACGGAGGAGCGTTTGCTCGAACCGCTGATGCATTGAAGGGGAAAGGCGGAGCTCACGGTGGTTGACGATGGTTGGCTCCAAGCCCACGATTCATTCGTCGGTATCGCGGTCAAAGGCCCAATGTTGTCAAGCAGGGTCAAGAGTCGAGCCTTGACCTCCTGACCATCCTTTGACTATTCCTTGACCTCCACCTTCGTCACTCCCCCATGCCCCGTCTCATCTTCGCCACTTCCAACGCCCACAAGACTGAAGAAGTCGCCGCCATCCTCGGAGACGCATGGCAGGTTGAAGATCTCCGGGGCCATCCCGGGGTCATGCTCGATGAAGAAACTGGCGATACCTTCGAGGCCAACGCCATCATCAAAGCCGTGAGCGGCAGCCGTGGCACCCCAGGCCTGCTGGTGCTCGCGGATGATTCCGGTCTTGAGGTGGATGCTCTCGGCGGTGCACCTGGAGTGCGCAGCGCCCGCTATGCGGGAGAAGATGCCAATGCCGCTGACAACCGTGCCAAACTGAAAACCGAACTCGCCAAACTGGGACAGCCTGCACCCTTCAGCGGGCGCTTCCAGTGCTGCATGGTCCTTGCACGCGATGGCAAAGTTCTGCACGTCACGCATGGCAGTGTCGAAGGCCAGCTCCTCACCGAGGAAGTGGGTGCGGGTGGCTTCGGTTACGATGCCCTTTTCATTCCTGAGGGCTTCACGGAGACTTTCGGCGTCCTGCCTGCCGAGACCAAGAACCAGCTCAGCCACCGTGCCCGCGCCCTCGCGGAAATGAAGGAACAACTCGCCTCATTGGCCTGAACCCATGCGCCCGCTGATCTTCATCCTCTCCCTGGCGCTGGCAAGCTGCGCCACACCGCCACGGCAAGCGCCGGCCATTGCAGATCCAGAGCCGCCGACGCCCCTCGCCCCGCCCTATCCTTCGGCGGATGAAGTGGCCGCCCAACCTCCGCCCAAGCCAACCCCGTCGGCGAAGTGGACCGCCATCTCCGATTTCAACGGTCAGCCGCTTTTCGGCGGTGCCTCGCTGATCCAGTACAAGATCGGCCGCGAACACCACTCCTTCCAAGTGCAGGTCGTAGTCTTCGACAGCCGTCAGTTTGATCTCAAGGTCATCGACCAGCCCGAAGACTGGTCCGGCGGCAGCCGCATCACCGAATGCATGCACGGCGCCGCAGCCGTCGCGGGCGTGAATGGCGGCTTCTTCACACCTGAATTCAAGCCCATGGGTCTCATGATCGCCAATGGTCAGCGCACCGGCTCCTGGCAGACAGGCCCGCTGCTCACGGGAGCAGTCGTTGTCACGTCGCAACTCCAGTTGCTCTGGAATGCGGAGGTGAACTCCGACGCAGCAACTGAGCTGGTGCAAGCAGGCCCGCGTCTGGTCGATGGCGGTCAGGCCGTGCCCAAGCTCGATAGCCGCAAGCGCAGCAACCGCACCTTCATCGCCAACGACGGCGGCAATCAATGGCTCATCGGCACCGCCCACGACATCAGTCTGAGTGAACTCGCCGAGCTCCTCACCACTCCCGGCATCATGCCAGCATTCACCGTCAACCGTGCCCTCAATCTCGACGGCGGCCGCTCCTCCGCCCTCTACTACCGCACCAACGACGGCCGCGAACATACCGATCCCGGCTGGAGCACGGTGCGGAACTACATCGGCATTGTGCCACGCTGAGAGGGGAAGTTTAACCTGGTTGACGGTTGCAGGGCCAACCATGAACAGTCAGCATCCCGCGTGGACAATCACTTCGAGCACGGGTCGATCTGCAGCCACAATTTCTCGCACTCACGCTGGGCTCTCTTGATCGCCGCACGTTTTACGCCAGCCTTCTTCTGGATGCGTCCGAGAAATACCTCCGCCCGCCCTTCCTGGTAGTCCACACGGTCGCCTGTGATCAACGCCCAAGTCTGCTTGAGCTTGCCCTTGAGGATGTTCCAGACGCCTTGGATTAAGATCGTGTTCATCTGTATTTGGGGGGAGGTAATGAGTGAAGAAAGTCTCAGGGCGATCGGATGCCATGCTTGGTTTCAATCATGGTTTCGTCCCAACAGCGTCGATTGGACGCCTGAGCGATTCATCAGGGAGGGCGGCCGCGCTGGGCGTTCGGTTTCGAGTTCGGATAAAGAGTGGCAAGATCAGCAGCCACCACCGCTCCTTGGGAGAAGCCAAACAATCCGACCCGTTTCAAATCCACCTTCAAAACCGCGAACCGACGCATGGGATGCAACCATGGCAACCGCCCCCCGGTACGCAAAACCGCCTCCGACGGTTTGCACCGAGGGAGGCGGGTGAGGTTTGAACGGACGGTCGGGCTTAGGCCGCGTCTTCGTCCACGAGGACAGGCAGCGCAGGGCGCTCGGTTTCGTGGAGTTCGAAGTTGCGGTTGGTGATGAAGCCCGTGCCGGCTGGGATGAGGTGACCCATGATGACGTTTTCCTTGAAGCCGCGCAGGAAGTCGGACTTGGCAAGGGTGGCGGCTTCGGTGAGCACACGGGTGGTGTCCTGGAAGGAAGCTGCCGAGATGAAGGATTCGGTTTCGATGGAAGCCTTGGTGATGCCGAGGAGGACGGGCTCTGCTTCCGCAGGCTTGCCGCCTTCTTCGATGACACGGTTGTTTTCCTTCTCGAACTCGCCGCGGTCGATCTGGTCGCCCCAGAGGAACTCGGTGTCGCCGGTGTCGGTGACTTTCACCTTGCGGAGCATCTGACGGATGATGATCTCAACGTGCTTGTCATTGATTTCCACACCCTGGGCGCGGTACACTTCCTGAACTTCCGTGACCAAGTGCTCACGGAGAGCCTGTGGGCCAAGAATTTCGAGGAGGTCATGCGGAACGACTGGACCATCGGTGATCTGGTCGCCTTTGCTGACGTGGTCGCCGTTGAACAGCAAGATGTGCTTGCTGCGGGGAATGAGATGTTCTTCCTGCTGGCCGGTCTTGTTGTCGGTGACGATCACGCGGCGCTTGCCACGGACCAGACCACCGATTTCGACGGTGCCGTCGATACGGGCGATTTCGCAGGCGTCCTTCGGCTTACGGGCTTCGAAGAGTTCTGCCACACGTGGAAGACCACCGGTGATGTCCTTCGTCTTCGATGCCTTACGTGGCGTCTTGGCAATGGTGGTACCCGCTTCGACTTTCTCGTTGTTCTTCACGCTCAAGTGAGCGCCCGCTGGAATGGTGTAGCTGGCGAGAACTTCGTGCGTCTTCGGATTCACAACGACGACCTGCGGATGGAGATCTTCCTTGTGCTCGATAACGACGGTTTCTTCGTTGCCGGTGGACTCGTTCTTTTCCTTGGTGATGGTGATGCCCGAGATCATGTCGCGGAACTCCAGCTTACCAGCCTTCTCGGTGATAATTGGCACGTTATACGGATCCCAAGTGACGACCTGCTGGCCCTTCTTGACCTTGCCACCGTCTTCGACAGCGATAACGGCACCCGTGACCAGCTTGTGGCTTTCGAGTTCGCGACCGTCGTCGTCATGGATGGAGAGGATACCGTTTTTGGTAAGAGCGATCCAGGTGCCTTCGATCGTGGTAACCGCACGCATGTCGGTGTACTTGACGGTACCAGCGTTTTTGACGTTGATGAAGGGCTGCTTGAAGGAGGCCGTGGCAGCACCACCCACGTGGAAGGTACGCATGGTGAGCTGAGTTCCGGGTTCGCCGATGGACTGAGCAGCGACGATGCCGACGGCTTCGCCGATCTTCGCCATTTTGTGCGTGGCGAGGTGGAGGCCGTAGCACTTCGAGCAGCAGCCACGCTTGCTTTCGCAAGTGAGCACGGAGCGGATCTTGAGCTTCTCGACACCGATCTTGGCGAGGTGAGCGGCTTCTTTTTCGGAAGCGAGCTGACCGGCCTTGATGACGACGCTCTTGTCCACGGGATCGTGAATCGTTTCGCAGGAGACACGGCCATAGACGCGGGTCTTGAGATCGACGATTTCTTCGTCACCCTGATAGATGGAAGCAAGCGTGATGCCGTTGACCGTGCCGCAATCTTCCTCAGTGACGATGACGTCCTGAGACACATCGACGAGCTTACGGGTCATGTACCCGGAGTCAGCCGTCTTAAGTGCGGTATCGGCAAGGCCTTTACGAGCACCGTGAGTGGAGATGAAGTATTCGAGCACGCTCAGACCTTCACGGAAGTTCGAGGTGATCGGACGTTCGATAATTTCACCGGAAGGCTTGGCCATCAGACCGCGCATACCTGCAAGCTGCTTGATCTGCGTACGGTTGCCTCGGGCACCCGAGTTCACCATGACGTAGAGCGGATTGTGGTGCTTCTTGCCTTCGTTGTATTCCAACGTGCGGAAGAGTTCGTCGGCGACGATTTCACCCACCTGCGTCCAGATGTCGATGATCTTTTGATAGCGCTCACCGTTGGTGATAATACCACGGCGATACTGCTTCTCGATTTCTTCGATCTGCTTGTAGGCGTTCTCAAGACCAGCGGCCTTGGCGGTCGGGATGACCATGTCGGTGATACCGATGGAACAACCGGAACGAGTCGCTTCGCGGAAGCCGAGCGTCTTAAGACGGTCGAGCGCGTTGACGGTTTCCTTCTGGCCCACGGTCTGGAAGCAGCGCCAGATGATGTCCGAGATCTGCTTCTTGCCGACGGTGGTGTTGATGAAGCCGAGGCCCTCAGGCCAGGTTTCGTTGAAGAGAACACGACCTGCGGTGGTTTCGATCACGGCCTTGCTGCCGTCACCAAACGGACGCTTCGGCATGTTCCAGTCAGGATTGCGGAAACGCACCTTGTCGTTCACCGTCAAGCCGCCTTCGGAAATGGCGAACTCAACTTCGGAGGCGTCGTTGAAGATCGGCACGCGACCTTCGACATCACCCTTCTTGGCCTTGGCATCCTGATTCGGGAACTCACGCAGGTAGGTGAGGAAGTAGCAGCCCAGAGGAATGTCCTGGGAAGGATTCATCACCGGCTTGCCGCTGGCAGGGCTGAACAGGTTGTTCGGCGCGAGCATGAGCAAGCGGGCTTCCATCTGAGCTTCGATGGAAAGCGGGACGTGGACGGCCATCTGGTCACCGTCGAAGTCGGCGTTGTAGGCCGTACAAACGAGGGGATGCACGCGAATGGCGTCACCTTCGATGAGCTTCGGCTCGAAAGCCTGGATCGAAAGACGATGGAGGGTCGGAGCACGGTTGAGGAGGACGGGGTGACCCTTGGTCACTTCGTCAAGGATGTCCCACACTTCTGGGGTGCGGCGTTCGATCATCTTCTTCGCGGAGCGCACGGTGTGCACCAAGCCCATCTCCTTGAGACGGCGGATGATGAAGGGTTCGAACAGCACGAGGGCCATCTTCTTCGGCAGACCGCATTGGTGCAGCAGAAGGTCAGGTCCGATAACGATGACGGAACGGCCGGAGTAGTCGACGCGCTTGCCGAGAAGGTTCTGACGGAAGCGGCCGGACTTGCCCTTGAGCATGTCGGACATGGACTTCAGCGGGCGGTTGCCTGCGCCGGTCACTGGGCGGCCGTGGCGGCCGTTGTCGAACAAGGCGTCCACAGCTTCCTGCAGCATGCGCTTTTCATTGCGGATGATGACATCCGGTGTGCGAAGCTGAAGAAGGTTCTTGAGACGGTTGTTGCGGTTGATGACGCGACGATAGAGATCGTTCAAGTCGGAGGTCGCAAAGCGGCCGCCTTCGAGAGGAACGAGGGGGCGAAGGTCTGGCGGGATGACCGGCAGCACTTCGAGGATCATCCACTCCGGACGGCTGTGGCTTTCAGCAAAGCCCTGGCAGAGCTTGAGGCGCTTGGCGAGCTTCTTGCGGATCTGCTTGGAGCGCGTCTTGGTCATCGCCTCTTCGAGTTCCTTCGTCACGTCCGCCAGGTTGAGCTGGGCGAAGATGTCGCGGATGGCCTGAGCACCCATGCCGACGCGGAAGGCGTCTGCACCGTACTGCTCTTCGGCTTCACGAAGATCGACTTCGGTCAGGAGCTGGCCGCGCTGAAGCGGGGTGCTGCCTGGATCAATGACCATGTAGTCTTCATAATAGATCACGCGCTCCAACGAACGGGCGGTCATGTCGAGCATGAGGCCGATGCGGGAAGGCATGCACTTGTAGAACCAGATGTGCGTCACTGGCACAGCGAGTTCGATGTGGCCCATGCGCTCGCGACGAACGCGGGACAGAGTCACTTCAACACCGCAGCGGTCGCAAACGACCCCCTTGTGCTTGATGCGCTTGTACTTGCCGCAGGCGCACTCCCAGTCACGGGTGGGTCCGAAGATACGCTCGCAGAACAAGCCGCCTTTTTCAGGCTTGAACGTACGATAGTTGATGGTTTCTGGGTTCTTAACTTCACCGGAGGACCAGGAGCGGGTGCGGTCCGCAGAGGCGATACAGATCGACACATAGTCGAACTCCTCGCCGTGTTTGGGTTCCCCGAAGATTTCTTTCAAGCTCGCGTCAGCATTCATGATGTGTGGAGATGGGTGGCAGGTTTATGCGCTGGGTTTCTGGGGAAGATGAGTTAGGCACCCACCGAGGAGACGAAGCCTTCGAGAGCTTCCGCGTCAGCATTGGCGTTGGCGCGTTTGTGCACCTTAACGTCGAGGCCGAGGGACTGCATTTCTTTGATAAGCACGTTGAAGGACTCAGGCGTGCCGGCTTCAAGAGCGTGGTCACCTTTGACGATCTGTTCGTAAATACGCGTGCGGCCCTGAACATCGTCAGACTTGACGGTGAGGAGTTCCTGCAGCGTGAACGCAGCACCGTAGGCTTCAAGTGCCCACACTTCCATTTCCCCGAAACGCTGGCCGCCGTATTGGGCTTTACCGCCCAGAGGCTGCTGCGTGACGAGCGAGTAAGGTCCAACCGCACGGGCGTGGATCTTGTCTGCGACAAGATGGTTCAGCTTCAGCATGTAGATGTAACCGACGACGACATCGAGGCTGAAGGCGTCACCTGTGCGACCGTCATAGAGCTTCGACTTGCCGTTGAGGCCCATCCATTCGTACCCAGGAACCTTCTTGGCGTCCTTGATGTACTCCATGATCTTGGACTCAGGAATACCGTCGAACACCGGTGTGGCGATCTTCATGCCGAGCGCCTTCGCGGCAAGGCCGAGATGGGTTTCAAGCACCTGACCCACGTTCATGCGTGATGGCACGCCGAGGGGGTTCAGAACGATGTCCACCGGAGTGCCGTTTTCGAGGAACGGCATGTCTTCTTCAGGAACGATGTTGGCAACGATCCCCTTGTTTCCGTGGCGGCCGGCCATCTTGTCACCGACCGAAAGCTTGCGCTTGCTGGCCATGAAGACGCGGACCTGCTTGACCACGCCACTGTCGGCGGTGTCTTCGCTGGACTCGATTTTGTCGAGGTTGCGCTCACGTTCCATGTCGGCATCGGAGAACTTCTGTTCGAAGGTCTGGATGATGTCGAAGATCTTGTTACGGATCGGGCTCGGGTCGATTTCGATGGTGTCGTAGCTTTCAGCCACGTGGCGAAGCATCGTCTTCGTGATCTTCTTGTTCGCGCCGACGAGAGGCTCGCCGGTCTGACCGTTCACGATGTCGAGAGGGATTTTCTCGTTGAGAAGGATGTCAGAGAGACGCTCGGTGAGCTGCTCGGTGAGGTCTTCCTTCTTCGCACGATAGTCTTCTTCGATCTGCTTGATGTGCTTCTTGTACTCGGACGGGGAGAGCTTCTCCTTCTCAGAGTCGGCGCCCATGCCGCGCTGGGCGATGCGGACGTCCATGATGATGCCGGTGCAGCCGGAGGGAACACGCAGGGAGGTGTCCTTCACGTCAGCGGCTTTCTCACCAAAGATGGCGCGCAGGAGGCGTTCTTCAGGAGCGAGCTCAGTTTCGGATTTCGGGGTGATCTTGCCGACAAGGATGTCGCCAGGCTTCACTTCCGCACCGATGCGCACGACGCCCTGGGCATCGAGGTTCTTCAAGGCTTCATCACCGACGTTCGGGATGTCACGCGTGATTTCTTCTGGCCCAAGCTTCGTGTCACGAGCGATGACTTCGAAGTCTTCGATGTGAATGGAGGTGTAGATGTCCTCCTTGACCACGCGGCGGCTGATGGTGATGGCATCTTCGAAGTTGTAACCGTTCCAAGGCATGAACGCGACGAGCATGTTCTTGCCGATGGCAAGCTCACCCTGGTCGGTGCAAGGACCGTCGGCGATGACATCGCCCTTCTTGATCTTCTGACCGCGCTTCACCAGAGGCTTCTGGTTGATGCAGGTGCCGGCGTTGCTGCGGCCAAACTTGCGCAGAGGATACACGTGGGTGCCCTTGTCTTCGTCGGTCACCACCGACTTGATCGGGTTTTCGAGGAACTTGTCGTCCTTGATCGGCAGGTTGCCGTCCTTGGTGACGATGATGACGTCAGCAGTCGCAGCAGCGACGGTGCCGTTCGCATCAGCGACGATCACGGAGCGGGAGTCACGGGCAGCCTTGCCTTCCATGCCGGTGCCGACGAGCGGGGACTCACCTTCGAGGAGAGGAACGCCCTGGCGTTGCATGTTCGAACCCATCAGCGCGCGGTTGGCGTCATCATGCTCCAGGAACGGGATGAGCGCAGCAGCCACGGAAACGAGCTGCTTCGGCGACACGTCCATGAGGGTGACCATGGCCGGCTCGACTTCGATGAACTCGCCGCGATAGCGGACGGTGATCTTCGTGCCTTTGTAGTGGCCATTCTCGTCGATCGGATTGTTCGACTGAGCGATGTAGTGCTTCTCTTCCTGGTCGGCGGTGAGATACTCGATCTTTTCCGAGACGACGCTGTCCTTCACCGGACGATACGGCGTTTCGATGAAGCCGAATTCGTTGATGCGGGCATAGCTGCCGAGGGAGTTGATCAGACCGATGTTCGGACCTTCCGGGGTCTCAATCGGGCAGATACGGCCATAATGGGACGGATGAACGTCACGAACTTCGAAGCCGGCGCGGTCACGATTCAGACCACCAGGCCCGAGTGCGGAGAGACGACGTTTGTGGGTCAGTTCGGCCAGAGGATTGATCTGATCCATGAACTGGGAAAGCTGGCTGCGACCAAAGAAGTCACGCACGACGGCGGAAAGCGCCTTCGGGTTGACGAGCTTGGCGGGAGTCATGGTGTCCATGTTCACGTCGAACAGGGTCATGCGCTCCTTGACCAGACGCTCGGTGCGGGAAAGACCCACGCGGCACTGGTTGGCGAGCAATTCACCGACGGCACGCACACGGCGGCTGCCGAGATGGTCAATATCATCCAGAATGCCCTGACCTTCACGCAAGTGGAAGAGGTAGCGGAGCGCGGAAATGACGTCCTCAGCAGTGAGGATGCGCATTTCGGTGTCGGTCTTCAGCGAGAGCTTCTGATTGATCTTGTAACGACCGACGCGGGTGAGGTCATAGCGCTTCGGATCGAAGAACAGGCGCTTCACAAGGGCGCGTGCATTCGGCGTGGTCGGAGGATCGCCCGGACGCAGACGGCGGTAGATTTCCTTCAGAGCTTCATCTTCATCCTTCGCGGTGTCTTTGCGCAGGGAGGTGATGAGGAGGTCATCCGGGGAGGCGGTGACGACTTTGACGGACTTGTGGCCGAGCTGGATGAGCTGGCGGATGACGCCGGAGGTCAACGGCTCGTAGGCACGGGCGACGATGAGTTCACCGTCGAGGATGTCCTTGAAGAGGATCTTGGTGGCGACTTCTTCTTCGGACAGGCTGTCCTTGAGCTTGAGGTCCTGGATTTCGTAGAAGAGTTTGAGGATGTCCTCATCGCCCGGGAAGCCGATCACGCGCAGGAGCGTGGTGGCGAGGAACTTACGACGGCGGCGGCGGCGGTCGAGATAGACGTAGAGCAGATCGTTCGTGTCGAACTGCACTTCGAGCCAGGTACCGCGGTCAGGAATGATGCGGAAGCCATGGAGCCAGCGGCCATTGAGATGCTGGCTGGTTTCAAAGCAGATACCGGGGGAACGATGAAGCTGGGAGACGACCACACGCTCAGCACCATTGATGACGAAGGTGCCGCGCACCGTCATGAGGGGGATTTCACCCATGTACACGCGTTCCTGCTTCGCACCCTGCTCGTCTTTGAGCTCATAGGTTACGTACAGCGGGGCGCTGAAGGTCTCGGCCTCATGAATGGCTTCGAGGGAGCTGAGCTTGGGATCGCCGATTTCGTACATGACGAAATCGAGCGTCATCTTCTCATCATAACTCGTGATCGGGAAAACCTCCCGAAACACGGCCTGGAGGCCGAGGTCTTTGCGCTTCGAGGGCGAGATGTTTTTCTGGAGAAATTCCTCGTATGAGCGGAGCTGAATCTCGATGAGATTTGGGGGCTCGACTACTTCGTGGATTTTGCCAAAGTTGGTGCGCTGGGACATAAGGCAGTGATGAGGCGGTTAGGGGGCGATGGGCGGTGGCACGGGATGCGGAATGTGAGTTCCGCGAAGCAACAAAAGAATAATGTCAGGCGGCCAGCCCGGCATTATTTACGATGGTCGCAAAAACGAAGCAGCCGGAATCCAGAAACGAGTCCGGATTCAGGCCAGTAAAGGGGTCAGAAGCATGCGGCACTTCGCGAGGTGCCCCGGAACCGTAGCAATGGCTGCGGAGGTTCTGGCGGGGATCACGAGCGGATGCGGGCATGCGATGTAACGAAACAAACGGGGGATTGAAACTGACACTGACTAATTGCTCCTGACCGCGCGGCGCTGCGGATTGATGGCAAACGCCACGCGGAAAAGAACAGGAGGGAACGAGGACTACTTGATCGTGACTTTGGCGCCAGCGGCTTCCAATTTCTTCTTGATCTCTTCGGCTTCTTCCTTTTTGCAGCCTTCCTTGAGGGTCTGCGGAGCGCTCTCGACGAGCTTCTTCGCTTCTGCAAGGCCAAGGCCAGGAACAACACCACGGACTTCTTTGATGACGCCAATTTTGTTGGTGCCAGCTTCGGTCAGGATGACGTCGAACTCGGTTTTTTCTTCCACGACGGCTGCAGGGCCAGCACCAGCGGCGGCGGCGGCAGCAGGAGCAGCGGCGCTAACGCCCCACTTCTCTTCGAGGGATTTCACGAGTTCAGCAACTTGCAT
>NZ_JAQSEA010000132.1 GCF_029946185.1 Prosthecobacter sp. | reverse complement strand
ATGGCCTATGAAATCTGGGCCGAGAAACGCCATGATGTGCTGGCGCTCACCAACGTCCACTGGGGCTGGCGAACGGCTGGCTACGCCTTCATTTTGCTGATGCTGCTGTTCTTCCCCCCTCCCAGCTCCAATGAGTTCGTTTACTTCCGTTTTTAAACTGCCTGAGGCGCGTGTCGTCCTCTGCCTGCTGGCTCTGCTGGCGGCGCTGGAGCTCATGCTCCGTGCATCCGGCCACCGCCTCTCACATGATATCGAGAACATCCGTGAGATAGGTCTCACGTCCCAGACTCTGGCTGCTGCGCCACCACCACGCGTGCTCTTTGTGGGCAACTCCATCACTCAGGCGGGGGTGGACCCCGCGCTGTTCACGGCGGAGGCAAGGCGTCACGGCGCAGACCCGCAGCTGAGCCTCTACACCGCCTACCCGGACTCATCGCACGCGGCCATCTGGGACTACCTGCTGGATCGCTACTTTATTGAACCGGGTCACCTGCCTGAAGACGTTGTCATCGTCACCGGCCGGGTGCATCTGCTGGATGCACCCGCAAATCAGGCGCAGCTTGGCGCCTACTATGTGTCGTTGACGGACGTGCCGTATTATCTAAGGAATGATGCATCCTCTGCGGACAGCGTCATTGAATTCATGCTAGGCAAGGCGTTCAGCGTCATGACTTTGCGCACTCGGGTCAGCCCCCGTCTGTTCAACGTGCTGCTGCCCTACTATCAGGAGAACTGGTTCATCCTCAACCGTGCCGCCATGAAGGGAGCGCTCGTGGCCAAGCCAGCCCCCCAGTCCGAAGCCCCGACAACACATCTCAGGCACTTGGTGCAGAGCCTGAAGCAACGCGGCGTGCGGCTCACCGTGGTCGCCGCTCCGATGCCGCATCCCTATGTCATGCACCACAGTGTGGTCAAAGCGCTGGCACAGGAGCAGATCGATATCCTGGATCTCAATCCCATTCCCGGCCTGACAGCCGATCATTTCGCGGATGAGGATCATTTAAACAAGCTCGGCAAGGACATCTTCACTCGTGCACTCTCCGCCGCACTGCCGAATCACTGGCGTAAATAGCCATCCTGTGCTTAGAATCCTTTCCCGCATGATTGAAGAAAAACTCCGCCAGCTATTCACCCAGGTCGTCAAACTCCCAGAAGCCCGCATCAAATCTGGCGCCCATGTCATGGACGATCTCGGCGCGGATTCGCTGCAGTTTCTCGATTACATTCACCGCGTCGAAAAGGATTTTGGCATCACGCTCAAGGGCTCGGACTCGGACCACTTCGCCACCCTCAAGAAAGCCGCCGCATTTCTCGAAAAGCGTCTGCCAAAGACACCCGAAGTGGCCGCTGCACCCGCAGTTGCCGTTTCCCAGGCCGCGCCAGCAACGCGGCAAAGCATGTGGCTCGATGAGCAAGGTTTCCTTCACTACCCCACGGAAATCGGCATGCCGATGACCGGTCGTAACAATCTCGGTGAAACGCCGCTGCTCAAGCTCATCGGTGATCTGCGCTGGCAGCACATCAGCATGTTCTCCGGCGTACCCAGTCGTTTGCTCGCCGATGACACCGGTGAACGCCTCTATGCCACCTTCTTTTATGTCGAGGTGAACTTCAGCGAGGCCACCCCGATGGCCGCCTTTGGCGAGAATGACCAGATCCACATCGTCTCGTCGCTCAAATCCAGCGGCGGCAGTGTGCTCGATGGCAACCACTGGCTGCTGCGCGGTCCGATTACAGCCCCACCCAAAGACCCCTCGCAGTGTGGTGCCCCGCACTTCCGCACTTCCAACATCTTTGTCAAGATGCTGCAAGGCGCGCAGTGGCTGAAAAAATCCAAACCCTGCCAGCCCGGCATGGAATTGATTCCAGATATGGGAGCCTCGCCAGACTCCGCCGACTTGTGCCGCGAGGCCGATCAGAACAACGCCTTCGAAGCGCAGCCGGCAGGCTGGCTCCTGCTCACCCCCAAGCCCGTGGAAGTGTACTACGACATCGTGCCTGACCGTGACCTCAATGGCGCCGGCCTGCTCTACTTTGCCAACTACCCGCAGATCCTCGACATCGTCGAGCGCCAGGTGCTGGAACAACACCTGCCCGTGCCCTTTGAACCCGGCTTGGTGGACCAGCGCACCGTGATCAAGCGCCAGACCGCCTACCTCAGCAACGCCAGCCAAACCGACCGCCTGCGCCTGCAAGTCACCGTCGCGGTGGAAGATCCAGCAACCCCGCAGGAACCCATCCGACTCTGGCTGAACTATGTCATGTGGCGCTGCTCGGATGATCGCAAGATGATGGTCTCCACCACGCGCAAGCTTGTCACCGGCATGACTTGGGGAGACACCCCCATGCTCGAACGCCTGAAAGATTGGAAGAAGCGGTAGCAGGCCATGAACCCGTTCGCTCCACATGCTGACTCCTGGCCTCCTGCCACCCGGCAGGACTGGATGGCAGCAGTGGGACCCGAGCTGGCCGCCCGTGAAAACCCGCGCCCGCTCTATCAGGCTGCAGACTCGCCTGCACCACGCCCCTTGCGCGATGGCGTCAAGTCGTGGCAGCTCGTCGGCGTAGATGAACTCGCAACGGTCGTCGCCACCACCCCCGTCAGCCCAACGATGGGTGCCCAGGAGGAGATCGCCGTCACCCTGTCCGCTCTCGTCCAAATCTGGCGCGGAAATCCTGACACCACACTGCCAGCACGAGTCGTTCTCACGTCCGGCACGTCCCTCTTCCACACCATCGCCAAGCTCCGCGCCTTTCGCCTGCTCAGCACCGCGCTCGCCCGGCACTGCACCCGGCCAGAGCCATTGATCCGTGCGTTGATCAGCGTGCAGGGAGATCGCGCCGCGGATGGTGCCAACGCTCTGGTGCGCATGACCGTGGCGGCTGTCGCTAGCATTTTGGGACTGGCGGACGAACTGGAAATCGCCCCCATTGCGACCGGTGAAGAAGCCACTTGGCGGACCCTGGCGATCGGCCACGTCATTCGTGAGGAAGCTGCGCTGGGTGCAGTTGCCGATCCCACCGCCGGCAGCTATCTCGTCGAAACCTTGACTGCCGATCTTGCCCGCGCGGCCTGGGGCCTCTTTCAACAAATGGAAGCAGGGGCAGCCATCACGCAACCTGCGGCCGACTGCCCGCCAATGCTCATCGTAGGCGTCACCCACTTCCAGTGATGAACACGATCCCACCGCTTTCCAACCTCGCGTTTGAGGAACTGACACTGCCGCCACCGGGTGCAAAACACGCAGACAGAGGTGCTCCCGGTTTCCCGCCCTTTGTTCGCGGGCCCTATGCCAGCATGTACCTGAAGACGCCGTGGACCCTCCGCCAGTATGCGGGTTTCTCCACGGCGGAGGAGACGAATGCCTTTTTCCGCAATGCCCTTGCCGGAGGCCAGACCGGACTCTCCGTGGCTTTTGACCTCGCAACCCATCGCGGTTACGACTCTGACCATCCGCGTGTCACCGGCGACGTCGGCAAAGCAGGCGTGGCCATTGACACCGTCGAAGACATGCAGCGCCTGTTTGATGGCATACCGCTTGGCCGCACTTCGGTGTCCATGACCATGAACGGCGCTGTTCTGCCCGTGCTGGCCTTCTTCATCGTGGCGGCAGAGGATCAGGGTGTGCCGGCTTCCGCACTCAGCGGCACCATTCAGAACGACATCCTCAAGGAGTACATGGTGCGCAACACCTACATCTACCCGCCTGCTCCATCGCTCCGCATCGTCGCGGAGATCATGGCATGGCTGTCGGCTCATGCGCCCAAGTTCAATTCCATTTCCGTCTCCGGCTACCACATGCATGAGGCCGGGGCAACCGCCGCACAGGAGCTGGCCTACACGCTGGCCAACGGCATCGCTTATGTCAATGCAGGCCGTGCAGCAGGTGTGGATGCAAACACGCTCGCCGCT
>NZ_JAQSEA010000131.1 GCF_029946185.1 Prosthecobacter sp. | reverse complement strand
AAGTATCGTTGTCCACGGTTTCGACCGTCATGGAGTCGTCACCATCCGCACTCCTCGGAGTGCGGCTCCGTTGAAGCGAAGACATGGAACCGCAAGAGGCTCCCCCCCAAGGCGGGGTTCTTTTTTTACCTGCTGGAGGTCCAGTTCTGTGCCGGTTTTCCAATTCCTTTCGACTGTGAGGGCTTTAATGTCTGCACTGATTGCGTGAATCCTCCTTGTCGGAACTCCTTCACTCGCGAACATCCAGCGCTCCACCAGCAGGCACATGGCTCTCAAAAAATCCCAACTCTATTCCTCTCTTTGGCAAAGCTGCGATGAACTGCGCGGGGGGATGGATGCCAGTCAGTACAAGGACTACGTGCTGGTGCTGCTGTTTGTGAAGTACGTCTCGGACAAATACGCCGGGCGGAAGAATGCCATGCTCGATGTGCCCAAGGGCGGCAGCTTTGCCGACATGGTGTTGCTGAAGGGGAACAAGGACATCGGCGACGGCATCAACAAGATCATCGGCAGGCTGGCGGAGGCGAATGATCTCGTGGGAGTCATCGATGTGGCGGATTTCAATGACCCGGACAAGCTGGGCAAAGGCAAGGAGATGGTGGACCGCCTGTCCAATCTCATCGGCATCTTTGATCACCCCGACCTCGATTTCCGGGGCAACCGCGCCGAGGGCGATGACCTCTTGGGCGATGCCTACGAGTTCCTCATGCGGCACTTCGCCACCGAGAGCGGCAAGAGCAAAGGCCAGTTCTACACGCCGGCGGAAGTCTCCCGCATCATGGCCAAGGTCATCGCCATCGGCTCAGCCAAAGACTCTGCGCAGACCATCTATGATCCGGCCTGTGGTTCGGGGTCGTTGCTGCTGAAAGCGCATGATGAAGCCCGCAGCGGCACGGGTCTGGATCTGGCCCTCTATGGACAGGAAATGGACAATGCCACCAGCGCTCTGGCGCGGATGAACATGTATCTCCATGACTGCCCCACAGCGGAAATCTGGAAGGACAACTCCCTCTCCGCTCCCTATTTCAAAAACGCCCATGGCCAGCTCAAGACGCATGATTTCGTCGTTGCCAATCCACCCTTCTCCACCAAGGCCTGGAGCAATGGCTTCCATCCCGCCGAGGACGAGTTCAAGCGCTTCAAGTTTGGCGATCAGCTCCTCATCCCACCGGAGAAGAATGGCGACTTCGCCTTCTTCCTCCACATCATCGCTTCCCTGAAAAGCACGGGCAAAGGTGCCGTCATTCTGCCGCATGGCGTGCTGTTCCGGGGCAATGCCGAGGCCAACATCCGGCGCGAGATCATCCGCCGTGGCTACATCAAAGGCATCATCGGCTTGCCGGCGAACTTGTTTTACGGCACCGGCATCCCCGCCTGCATCATCGTCATCGACAAAGAGAACGCCGCTGTGCGCAAAGGCATCTTCATGATTGATGCCTCCAAGGGTTTCATCAAAGACGGCAACAAGAACCGCCTGCGCGATCAGGACATCCACAAGATCGTCGATGTCTTCACCCGTCTCGTTGAGGTGCCGCGCTACTCGCGCATGGTGCCCATCACCGAGATCAGCGACGCGAAAAACGACTTCAATCTCAACCTGCCACGCTACATCGACAGCACTGAGCCGGAGGACCTGCAGGACATCACCGCGCATCTCTGCGGCGGCATCCCACAGCGCGACATCGACGCCCTCTCCGCCTACTGGCAGGTCATTCCCGGCGTCCGTGCCACATTGTTTAAGAAAGCAGACCGCCCCGGCTACGCCCAGCTCCGCGTCCCCATCGCCGAGGTGAAGGCCACCATCTTCGGGCATGCCGAGTTTACCGCCTTCCATACCTCGGCCACCAAGCTCTTCACGAAATGGAAAAAAGCCAGCCTGCCGCGCCTGCAAGACATCGCCATCGGCGACAAGCCCAAGGTGCTCATCGAAACCCTCGCCGAAGCTCTGCTGGTTACCTTTGAGCAGGCCAGCTTGCTTGATGGCTATGACATCTACCAGCACCTGATGGATTACTGGGCCGCCACTTGGCAGGATGATGTGTACCTGCTCGTAGCCGATGGCTGGAAAAAAGCCGCGCAGCCGCAGCTCATCCGCGAGGACAAGGACAAGAAGTCCAAGGAGAAGCCCGACTTCACCCTCGGCAAACTCAAATACCAGGCCGAGCTCATCCCCCCTGCCCTGCTCATCGCCCGTTACCTTGCCAAGGATCAGGCCGCCATTGAGAAACTGGAGTCAGACATCGCCGCCAGCGAGCAGCAGATGGAAGAACTCGCCGAAGAGCACGCTGGCGAAGGCGGCCTGCTCGAAGACGCGAAAAATGACAAGGACAAGCTCACCAAAGCCAGCGCCACCGCACGCCTGAAACACATCCAGCGAGATCGCGATGCCGCTGAAGAGCGCGAGGTGCTAAACAACTATCTCGAACTCTGCGAGCAGGAAACCACGCTCAGCCTCAAGCTCAAAGCCGCACAAACTGCGCTCATCACCCAGGTCGCTGCAAAGTACAGCAAGCTCAGCGTGGAGGAGATCAAGACGCTCGTCATCGAGGGCAAATGGCTCACCACCATCGCCGCCACCGTGCAGGGCGAGCTCGACCGCGTCTCGCAGACCCTCACTGGCCGCATCCGCCAGCTTGCCGAACGCTATGCCGTCCCCTTGCCCAAACTGACCGCCGAGGTCGAAGAACTGGAGGCCAGGGTGGCAGTTCATCTCAAACGCATGGGATTCCAGCCATGAGCACCGAACTCACTCACTACAAAGACCTGCTTGGCGACATCAAAATCCGCGTCCGCCAGGCGCAGCACAAGGCCGCGCTATCGGCCAATGCGGAGATGATCCGTATGTATTGGGAGATTGGGTGCATGATTGCCGCCCGGCAGAAACGCGAAGGCTGGGGCGCAGGTGTCATTCCCCGGCTGGCGATGGATTTGAAGAACGAGCTGCCGGAGGAGAAGGGTTTCTCGGAGCGGAACATCGGCTACATGATTCGCTTTGCCCGTGAATATGGCGCACCTCCAATATTGCAGCAACCTGCTGCAAAAATTGTGCAACAGTCTACGGCACAATTACAAAGCGTTGATTTTGAGACGATTGAACTTTTGCAGCAGCCCGCTGCACCTTTTGCCCTTCCCCTCAAAGTGATCCTCGGATTGCCGTGGTTCCATCACGTCATCCTTATCCAGAAAATCAAAGACCTCCCCACCCGTCTCTGGTATGCCCGGCAGACGATGGAGCTTGGCTGGAGCCGGGACACGCTCACCACCCAGATCAAAAACTGCGCCCATGAGCGGCAGGGCGGTGCCGTGACCAACTTCGCCACCACGCTGCCTGAAGTCCATGCCAGCCTCGCGCAGGGGCTGCTGAAGGATCCTTACCTCTTCGACTTCCTCACCTTGGAGGAGCCATTTCATGAGCGCGAACTGGAGACTGGCCTGCTCGGGCATATTCAGAAATTCCTCATCGAACTCGGGCGCGGCTTTGCCTTCGTGGGCCGCCAGTACCGCCTCGCCGTCAGTGATCGCGAATTCTACCTCGACCTCCTGTTCTACCATCTTCAGCTGCGCTGCTTCGTCGTCGTGGATTTGAAAAAGGGCGACTTCAAGCCCGAGCATGCGGGCAAGATGAATTTCTACTGCTCCGTCGTGGACGATCAGCTCCGCCACCTAGGCGATGCACCCACCATCGGCCTCATCCTCTGTCAGACGAAGGACCGCATCCTTGCCGAGTATTCACTGCGCGACATCCAAAAGCCCATTGGCGTCGCCGACTACGAGCTGACGCGGGCTCTGCCTGCTGAGCTGGCCTCCAGCCTGCCCAGCATTGAGGCGCTGGAAGCCGAGTTTTCCGCCGATTTGGCTAGGGAGGACCCGTCATGAGTATCGACCACGATTCCCGCACGCCGCGTGGAGGAACGCCTCCAGAAGATGAGAGCAGTATGGC
>NZ_JAQSEA010000130.1 GCF_029946185.1 Prosthecobacter sp. | reverse complement strand
GGTGAGGCAGCGGGCGTGTTCATGCGGCTTGGGCGGTGGGTTGTTGCTGCCAGCGGGTCTGGCGTACAGCGGGTTTGCCCGCTTTGACCAGCAGATCCTCGATCAGCTGAGACGCCTGCATCTTGTTGAGCTGCTTGACGCCGATGCCGAAGAGCATTTGTGACAAATCCTCCGCCACCTGTTTGGTGATGCTGGCGTTCTCACTGACAATGCGCAGGATGAACCCGCGCTGGCCGTCGGTGCAGTTCCAGCGGTCCGTGGCGGGCGGCGCAGGTGGACGACCATTGCCGTTGACCGGGTAGGTACGTCCATTTGGCTGTGGCGCTGCGTGGCCGTTACCATGGGTGCTGTCATTCGGGACGAAGCCCGGATGCTGAATTTCCTGATCGACGGAGTGTTGCAGCAGCTAATAGAGCTTCTGCAATTCGACTTCGACCTGGGTGATGTCACTGAGTTCGACTTCAACGGAAGCGCTGAAGCTGTGGCTGCTGTATTGGGGCAGGCCGAGTTTTTTGCTGTAATTGGCGCTGAGTTTGATGGCCATGGTGGTGTGCTTCCTGATTTAGGGTGGGTATGCTTGGGTGGGTGAAAAAAGCCGCCGCATGTCCCGACAACAAAACAAGCGATCCATCTTTCGAGAGACCGGGTGTAGTGAAGTGGGATGCTGTGACGACGTGGTGCGGCTAGCGGATGGTGCCAGCCTTCTGGGTCTGGCCCTGCGTCGGTTCGCTCATCTGCGTGGCAGCGATGCTCCATCCCTGCGTGTGTTGCAGAGATGAGGTGAGCAGATCGTTGACCAGCTTTGTCATGGGACGGCGTAACCGCCGGCCTTCATGATACAACGCGCAGACGATGACCCGGTCGATGCAGGGCAAATAATGGGTTCGCCGGGGCATGGTGGGGAGGATGATTGGCCGGGGATAATGCCCGGCTTCTCAAGTTTTTATAACGCGAAATAAGGGGGAAATTGCAGTTCACTCTGTGGGCAGGCCAGAGTTGGAAATGTCCTCAGGGCCGCCTTGCCGACGAGTTGGCGGCGGGTGGTGCTCCGCAAAAGGGGCCAAGAAGTGGCCAAGGTGCATTTTTTCGAGGTTTCGGAACTGCACTCAAAATTCGCTATTTTCCCTTTGTAAGTGCCGGAGACAGGACTCGAACCTGCACTAGTTTCCCAACCAGATCCTAAGTCTGGCGCGTCTACCAATTCCGCCACTCCGGCAAGGAGTTGCATGCATGCATGATTCCGTGCGGATGTTCATGCTGCAAATGAATTATCGCGGGCGCTGCATTCGTGAGGCGATCCATCCGGTTAGCAGGACGGTGCACAGCGGCATGAGCCCGACTTTTAGGTTGGAGCCGATCCAGGGCAGCCAGTCGCTCGTATAGGAGGTGAGGGCGCTGAAATATTTCAGGCCGAAGACCCAGCCTCCGTGCAGGCCTATGCCAGCCCACAGCGCCCCCGTTTGCATGCGCATTTTAGCCAGCACCCAGCCGACGGCGAAAAGAGTGGCAAATTCGGCGAGGAGAAAATGCACATCGCCAAAGCCGACGGCGATCTGCTTCAGCACGACGAATCCACTGCTCCAGGTGACAGCGGCATCGCTGATTTGCCAACCTTCCGGCGGTTTGAGAAAATGCACGAAAGCGAAGACGAAGGTGAGTGCGAGCAGCGCTTTCGTCTCCTTCATGGTCCGCAGCAGCAGTCCGAGCAGCAGGCCACGGAAGAAAAACTCCTCCACGATGCCGGCGCCCAGCGCGGCGGTGAGGGGCTCTCCCAGCTTCCACCAGCGCGCATCGGGGCGCAGTTGATACGCGCCAGTCTTGAGAAAGAGAAATCCGAGCGCGAGCAGCAGACCAGCGGCCAGAACAAAGCCCATGGCCCATTGCCTGAGCCCCCGGGCGAACGGACGCCAGGCGGGCAGCAGTGAGCGCTCCAGCCGCACCCAGCGCATGAAGGGCCAGATGAAAGCGATGGCGCATACGAGCACGGCACGGTTGAAGTAACGCGTGAACTGCGCCCGCTCGATTTCTGCCTGCAACCACTTCACCAGACCGATGTCATGCAATGATGAGGTGGAGAGCCAGCCTTGGGCGGCTTTACCGAGGTGAAAAAGCGGCACGGACAGCAGTGCCCCCCCGAATATGACGGCGAGAAGATAGAGCAGGAGTTTCGGCAGGGCAGGGGAAGTGCTGGGGCTGGCGGCTTGCATGGGCGCAATACTAGCGCATCCTGCGGGCTCTCAATGACCAAAAACCAAATCCACGAATGGCATGAACGTCTCGAAGACGGTCGCAAACAATACATCCGCGCGTATTGGAACTCGCGCGAATGGCTGTTTCGATATGCGCATCCCGATGGCGAAGAGTGGATGCCCTTGGAAAATCCACCACCGGAGCGCTGGCTGGAACTGCGAGATCTGCTGTTCCGCAAGTATCAGCGCAAAAAGCTGCCTTGGAAGTACGTCGTCGATTTGGACAAGAAGCTGGAGGATATGGGGATCAAGATCGAGGGAGACGAACCGCAGGCAGAGGACGAATGATGCCCGTTCATTGGGCACCCGAATTCGTTTTGATCTCGGACGTTACGCCTCCACCGCAGGCCGCGCCGAAGCGCAGGCCCACCTGCACCTCGGGGAAAAGAAAATGACGGCCTGCGCGGGCACTGCGCCGCCGTGAAACGAACCCGAGCAAGGCAGCGACGAAGGCACCTCCTGCCAAAAGGGCTGGAACGGCCAAGGCAAAACGCTTTTCGCCGCGTTGCAGCCAGAGCGACTGCTGCAGCTGCACGCTTTCCATGCTGCGCAGCCGGTCGATCCAGGCGCGCGTGGCCAGGGCGAGACGTTCATCGAGTGAGAGCTTGCTGTCCGCCTGGATGCGGCGTGTCTCTTGCATGATCTCTACGAGATCGGCAGCCGGGTATCGCTCCCAGAAATAGGGGGCAAAAGACATCGCGCTGCTGTTGCTGGCGCGGTCATAGGCCATCAGCACGGCTGGCTGTGTGCCGCTCCATTCACGTCTGGTGATCTGGGCCTGTCTCCGCACCGTGATCCCCGCAGGCATGAAACTCGTGGCATTGATCCACACAGCGCATTTCAAATCCTGGGATAATAGTTTGAGCTCCGTCGCGAGCGCGCGGTGGGTTTCGGCGGTGAACGCCCGGGTATCATCCAAAATGCCGTCTGCGGGGGGGGCAGTCTCGGCCAGACACCACCCGGCTACGGCCAACCACGTCCCAGCATAAACTGGGAAAAGCAGGCTTCGTTTGAGGCATGGGCCGTATTGCATGTCGGGCACAATCTCTCCCAGACCTCGCCCGAGGGCAACTTCCTGCACCTTTATATGCGGGGTAAGGCGGGGTGTTTTTGAGCCGGGTTGAAGCCCGCTTGTGAAATTTTTCACAAAATCGCCTTGCCGCTCTTTGGGCAGCGTAGATAGATAGCCCTCACGCACGCTACAAGACCCCTGCTTTTCATGCCCACTGTCACCCGAGAATACGAGGCCCCGGATACTGCCGCCAAAGCGGCCCGGCAGCTCGAAGCCGTGGAAGAAGCCACGACGGACATCGTCGGAGAGAAACTTGTGCTTAACATGGGCCCCAGCCACCCGGCCACCCATGGGGTGCTGCGGCTGATTCTGGAACTCGACGGCGAAATCATCACCAAGTGCGATCCCGATGTCGGCTTCCTGCATCGTGGCGACGAAAAAATCGCTGAGAACATGCACTACAACCAGTTCGTGCCTTACACGGACCGGCTGGACTACCTGGCACCACTGGCCAACAACGTGGCCTATGCCCTTGCCGTGGAAAAGCTCATGGGCTGGGAAGTGCCTGAGCGTGGCCGCGCAATCCGCGTGATCTGCTGTGAGCTCGCCCGCATCTCCGCCCACATGCTCGGAGTCGGGGTGTTTGCCATGGACGTCGGTGCAATGACCGTCTTCCTCTACACCTTC
>NZ_JAQSEA010000129.1 GCF_029946185.1 Prosthecobacter sp. | reverse complement strand
CACCGTGAGCATCTTCGGCTCCACCTGCCCGATTGAAACCGGCCCGCTCGGCGAACGCCACACCGTCATCCAGCACAAGATTGAGTGCAGCCCCTGCTTTGAGCGCGAGTGCCCCTTCGGCCATTACAACTGCATGACCCTCGTCACTCCCGAAGAGGTGGCGCAGGCCGTGCTGAAGACCAGCGGCGTGGTCTGAAGTACGACAGACACTCTTGTCTGTCGGTCAGCGCCCTCACCAAAACCCACGCCTTTCAAACCGCCCCACGCCTTCGCCACAGCAACGGCATGGGCCTCCCCCGCAGCAAGCTTATCCATTGTTCGCGAACGAGGCCGCGAGTCGAAAGCGTTGATCGTCAGGCAGGAGTGCCTAACGTACTTCAAAAAGGCCGCCTCACCTCTCCGCCACCGGGTCTTTGCCCACAAAGAGGCCCAGCACCGCACCGCCAATGATCCACGCGATCACATGATCGGCGATGTTCACCCCAGCGTCGCGGCCCGGATTTTCAAACCAGATCCACATCGGCAGGTCGGCGGTCAGGCCGGCAAACATCCCCGCCGCCGCCACGAAAGCGATGCGTGCCGAATAGGACAAGGTTGCCTGAGACAGCATCCCAGCGATCAAAAAGGAGCAGACCAGGCAGCGGATGAAACTCAAAGTCATGTTCATCCCCATGCTGATGTCCCCTTTGCCCGGACGGACGATGGCATACACGTAGGGGCCATCCTTCATCGCCCCTTTCTGCTGGGCTTCGAAGGCCTTCTTCTCCTCGGCAGTGGCGACTTTCGGCGCTTCACCCAAGGCCGGCAGCAGGTAGATGCCGTGGCCGGAGGTCACGTTGGCCTTGATCACTTCGGCAACTTTGGATTCATCACGAAAAGCGCGAAATCCATTTTGATGCCAGCCAATGGCTGTCCATGACACCGCCTCCCAGCCGAAGACGGTCATGGCGGTGAGAACTGCTCCGAGGATGATTTTACCCATCTGGCTTAATAGTGGAACAAGCTGGAAGGGCAAGCTGGCAATCTGCCAAACCCGCCACAGGCAAACGTCTTAGCACACCGGTGTCAGCAAAGCCGCGCCGCTGAAATGCGCCGCCAGATTCTCCACCACCAGCCGGGCCATCTCAGCCCGCGTCTCATGCGTGCCGCTGCTCAGGTGTGGCAGCAGCACCGCGTTCTCGCATTGCATCAGCGCCTCCGGTACCTGGGGCTCGTTTTCAAACACATCCAAGCCCGCGCCGCGAATCGTGCCGTTTTGTAGCGCGGCGATCAGCGCTGCCTCATCCACCACCGAACCACGCGCGATGTTGATCAGCGTGCCCTTCGCGCCCAGCGTAGCCAGCACCTCCGCACTGATCAGGCGCTTCGTCGCCGCACCACCCGGAGTGGCCACAATCAGAAAATCCGCCGCCTCGGCAAGAGCCATCAACGAGTCAACATACTCCCAGCTCACCTCCTGCTTCGTGCGGCCATGATAGGCGATGCGCATCCCGTGGGCCTCCAGCCGTTGTGCAATCGCCTTGCCAATGCGCCCTAGGCCCACGATGCCCGCCAGCTTGCCACGCAGCGCATGCGCCAGTGGGAAAGGGCCCTTCGTCCACGCTCCCGCATGCAGGAAATGGCTCGCCGCGATCAAGCGCCGGCTCGTCATCAGCACCAGCGCGCTCGCCGTGTCCGCCACGTCCTCCGTCAGCACGTCCGGCGTGTTCGTCACCCGGATGCCATGCGCTTTACACCAGTCCACCGGCACCCCGTCATAGCCCACACCAAACACACCGATGATCTCCAGCTTCGGCAGCTGCTCCAGCAGTGCCACGGGTGACATACTGCCCCCCGACATCACGATACCGCGAATCTCCTCCCCCACCTCGGCCAGCAGCTCCGCCTTGTCCTCCGCATGAAAGTAATCATGGCACGTGTGGGCCGCACGCAACGGCTCCATGAGGAAATCCGGCAACGGGGAGAGAATGAGAACAGAGGTCTTTTCCATGGGATGTTATGAACGTGATTTTTTCCAGTCTTGCGGCGGCGTAAGGCGCACTCCCTCCGGCCATTTCGCGCCCTGTTGAATCCAGTCGTGAATGATTTGCTCATTCTCGCGTTCCAGTCGTTCAGGGGTGGGGGGCATGGCCACGGGATTGTTGTGGCCCAGCAGCAGCACCTTGTAGAGCAGGCTTTGGTGCGGCGCTCCCGGCACGATCACCGGCCCGCTACGCCCGCCCTTCATCGCCCGCTCCTGGGTCTCCAGATTCAGTCCGGCAAACTCATAGCGGTGCTGGTGGCACTCCAGGCAGCTGAACTCCAGGATGGGCTTTACCTGCCGCACAAAATCCACCTCTTCGTTCTTCAGCCGCGTCAGATCCATCACGCAGGCGGAAAGAGTCGCGACTAACATCAGCACCAGACACACAGTTGGTTTCATGGGTTCACCATCCTGTGGCAGCACGGTCTGACAAGCAGCGATTCACCCTTCACGGTTCCGCATCATGTCCGCCACCTGAGCAAAGAACGGCACGATGATCGCCGCCTCCGTCTCCGGCACCGCCACCTCACTCATCGCCTCCGTCATGAGTTTCATCCAGCGATCCCGCTCCGCCTCACCAATGGAAAACGGCATGTGCCTGCCGCGCAGCCGCGGATGCCCGCGCTCCTCGATGTAGGTCTGCGGCCCGCCAAAGCGATACACGATGAAATCCGCCAGCCGCTTCTCCGCATTCTCCCAGTCATCCGGCGGATACATCGTGCCGATCACATCATCCACCCGCACGCGCCGGTAAAACGCCGTCACCATCTCGCGCAGTTTCGTTTCGCCCACCCGGGCGCAGAGAGTTGAAAGTTCATCCATCTGCGCAGAATAGAGATGGCCGAAAAAAGGGAAAGAGAACAAAAAATTCAGAACCATTTCTACCAACGCGAATGGCCACGAATGCCCGCGAATTAACAGGAATGGCATAGGTCCAGTTCCGGATTCGCGTCAAATCGCGGCCATTTTTCGACATTCGCGTTCAAATCCGTCTCCCCCCTTTTCCACCTCTTTCCTCTTTTTCGGCCATCAATCTTCGGTTCCCTGGAATTCCCCCGAAAGTTTCGCCTCACATAGGACGGATGATTGACTCATCTTCCCCAACTCGTTCGTATCTACACCATGAAAACCGCCCTCACCCTCCTCACCACCTTTCTCATGGCCTCCCTTGCCCCGCTCTCCTCTGCTGCTGACGCTAAAACCGAAACCGCCATCATCGGTGGCGGCTGCTTCTGGTGCGTCGAGGCGCAGTACCTCCTCGTCAAAGGCGTCAAGAATGTCGTCAGCGGCTACGCTGGCGGCCAAACCGAAAACCCCACCTATGAGCAGGTCAGCAGCGGCGACACCGGCCACGCCGAAGTCATCAAGGTCGAGTTCGATCCTGCCATCATCAGCTACAAGGAAATCATCGACCTCTTCTGGGATGCGCATGACCCCACCAGCGTGACCAAGGAAGACGGCGAGCACCACGGCAAGTTCATGCCCAAAGGCACCGCCTACCAGGGCAACGACTACGGCACCCAGTACCGCTCCGCCATCTACTACACCAGCGAAGAGCAGCACAAGATCGCCGAGTCCTCGAAGCTCGAAGTGCAGAAGAAGTGGAAAGACCCCATCGCCACCGAGATCGCCCCGCTCAAAATCTTCTACCCTGCTGAAGACTACCACCAGAACTTCAAAGCCCTCAATCCCAACCAAGGCTACGTCCGCGCCGTCGTCGATCCCAAGACCGAGAAGTTCAAGCACAAGCTCGAAGAGAAAGGCAAGATCAAGCCCGACGCCAAGTAACTATCCACCGTGAAGTGGTCCGCACACTCCGTGTGCGGTTCCCTGGAGTTTGGCCTTTGACTAGATAAGTCTGTGGTGAGCGATCAAAAAGTGTGTGTTTTGTGTGGACAAAGGTCTAGTTATGTAACTAGTATATGGGAATATGGGATTTCCTACCAAAGTCCAACTCATCCAGCGCAAGGCCAGCGAGCA
>NZ_JAQSEA010000128.1 GCF_029946185.1 Prosthecobacter sp. | reverse complement strand
CGGCGATGGCAAGGACAAGTGGCCGTGGCTGGACTTTGCGCCGCAGTTGCCGGGCTGGCATGAAGCGCCTGATAGGGCCGAGTGCGTGCCAGTGGGCGTAAGCCAGCACGTAACGAACAACATGGGGCGCAGCTTCATCAACAGCCGCCAGCCCGCGCCAGCTGAGTGTCGCCCAGAGAAGGGGCTCTATTTTGATGAGCAATGGCGTCATGCCCTGCCGCAAAACCCTGAGTTTATCTTCATCACTGGCTGGAACGAATGGGTGGCGCAGCGCTTTCTCTCGGATGGCACCATGACTTTCCAAGGTCGCGTGCTACCAGCGGGTGAGACGTTCTTTGTAGATCTCTACGATCAGGAGTTCAGTCGCGACATCGAGCCGATGCGTGGTGGTTTCGGCGATAACTACTACTGGCAGATGGTCGCCAACATCCGCCGCTACAAAGGCGCACGCCCGCTACCTGCATCATCCCCCGCCAAGACCCTCGCCATCCCCGGCGCCTTTGCGCAGTGGGCCGAGGTGAAGCCCGTCTATCGCGATGACTTGCACGACACCACCCATCGTGATCAAGACGGATTGGCCGGTGCAGGCCGCTACACGAACAAGAGTGGTCGCAACGATCTGGACACGATGCACGTCGCCCAAGATGCTACGCATTGCTTCTTCCACGTCAGCACTCGAGAAGAGCTCACCCCCGCCACACATGCCGATTGGATGGTCCTGCTGCTAGACACTGATCAAAACACCAAGACCGGCTGGCACGGCTATGACTACCGCCTCAATCATACACGCCCAGCTTCCGATAGCGCCAGCATCGAACGCTGGGACGGCAAGGCGTGGCAAACCATCGGCACTACAAAACTGCAAGTCGGCACCAACGAGCTGCACCTAGCCGCTGAACGTGGCGTGCTTGGCTTCGTCCCCGGCAAGCCTTTGCGCTTCGATTTCAAATGGACCGACAACGTGCCAGCAACTGCCGAAGCCATCGACTTCCTCGACCAAGGCGACACCGCCCCGAATGCGCGATTTAACTTCCGTTACGCCACCGGACCGCGATGAAACGAAGTCGCCCGTCATGGGCCATGTCCGCGCAGGACAGGAAGTCTTCGAAGCCGAAGTTACCGCCGCCGGTTTTGAGAAAATCGACGCGGTGACGGATGTGCTGAAGGAGAACTACTTCGTGAAGTTTCGGCGGAAGTAAGGCATCAGGCCTGCCTCATCCATGCCAGCAGACGGTCTGCAGGCTGAAAGCCGGAGGTCTGGGAGGCCAGTTTGCCGCCTTTGATCAAGGCGAAGGCTGGAATGCCCTGAATGCGGAACTGGCTGGCGATGTCCTGCCGCTCGTCGGTGTTCACTTTGATGAAGATCGCAGTGCCTGCCGCCAGCGCCGCAGCTTTGGCGAATTCGGGGGCCATCATCTGGCAGGGACCGCACCAAGGGGCCCAGAAGTCGATAACCACAGGCAGCGTGCTCTGCGTGATGAGCGCGGCGAAATCTGACGCGCTGGTGATCTCGACAGGTTCGGCCACGTGGGGCAGTTTAGCCTTGCAGGTGCCGCAGCGGCCCTGCTGGGCGGCTTTGGCATAGGCAATGCGGTTGGCGGTGCCGCAGGCGGGACAGGGCAGGATGATGCCGCGATCATCGGCGGTCAGGTGGAGGCTCATAAAAGACAAGATAGGGTGGAGATTAACTATTGTATATACGCATACGCGCATATAGACGTAATGGTAACACAACCTACTCACACTTCATGATCAAGCATCTTCTCATTCTTGGCGGCGGCACGGCCGGCACCATCATGGCCAACAACCTGCGCAGACGGCTGCCCGCATCCGAGTGGAGCATGACGGTGGTGGACCGTTCGGAAAAACATCTGTACCAGCCGGGGCTGCTCTTCCTGCCCTTCGGCAAATATGAGGAGACTGAGATCATCCGGCAGACCCGTGATTTCATTCCGGGTGGCGTCGAATTTTTGCAGGCGGAGGTGGATCAAATGATCCCCGAAGACCATGCCGTCACGATCAAGGACGGGCGCACACTGAAATACGATCTGCTGATCGTCGCCACTGGTTGCCGCACGGCACCGGAAGAGACGGCGGGCATGCTGGGGCCCAAGTGGCGGGTGAATGTACATGATTTCTACACCCTGGATGGTGCACGGGCGCTGCGTGAGAAGCTCAAAACCTTCACCGGCGGGCGAGTGGTGGTGCACATCAATGAGATGCCGATCAAGTGCCCCGTGGCACCGCTGGAGTTCACCTTCCTGGCGGACACGTTCTTCCGCGAGCAGGGCATCCGAGACAAGGTCACACTGACCTACGTCACCCCGTTGTCGGGTGCGTTCACCAAGCCCAAGGCCTCGAAAAAGCTGGGGCATCTCCTCGGGGACAAAGGCATCGAACTCGTGACCGATTTCGTGGCGGAAAAAGTCGATCAGGAAAACAACAAGCTGGTCTGTTTCGATGGGCGCGAGGTGCCCTATGATCTGCTCGTCACCACACCGACGAACATGGGAGATGCCACCGTGCGCCGCTCGGCTCTGGGGGATGATCTGGATTTCATCGCCACGCAAAAGCACACGCTACAGTCCGTGGAATACAAGGATGTCTTCGTCATCGGCGATGCCACGAACCTGCCCGCATCCAAAGCGGGCTCCGTGGCTCACTTTGAAAGCGAGACTCTTGCAGACAACATTCTGCTTTACATCGCAGGCAAGCCGCTCAAGGAGGAGTTCGACGGCCACTCCAACTGCTTCATCGAATCTGGCAACGGCAAGGCGCTGCTGATTGACTTCAGCTACGAGTACGAGCCGCACGAAGGTCCTTTCCCCTTCGCCTTCGGCCCCATGCGCCTGCTGGAAGAGAGCCGCATCAACCACTGGGGCAAGCTGGCCTTCCGCCACATCTACTGGAACGTCCTTCTTCGTGGCTTGCCGCTGCCAGGCATCAGCCGCCAGAAGAAGAAGCCGGCTGAAGCGTAATGATCAACCCAACCAACCATCATGAAAAAAACCATCGCAGGAACTGAAGTGGACGTGAACGAGGAGGGCTACCTCACCGACGCGTCCCAATGGAACGAAGCCATCGCGGCCGCAATCGCCACCGAGGAAGGCATCGGCGCGCTGACGGATGCCCACATGAAGGTGGTGCGCTACCTGCGTGAGCAGCAGGCCAAAGGTGCCTCGCTCACGATCCGCAGCATGGGCAAAAGCGGCGTGGTGACGACGAAGGAGCTGTACGATCTCTTCCCCGGCGGCCCGCTGAAGAAGTCCTCAAAAATTGCCGGCATTCCCAAGCCCGTCGGCTGCATTTAATCCCCCACCCTTCCCGACCATGAGCACCCCGGACGACAAGCAACCCGTGAAGAAAATATCCATCATCGTGAGCAAAGGCTCGCTGGATGGCATTTACCCCGCGCTGATCATGGCGAACGGTGCCCGCATGGAAGGCATCGAGGCCTCGCTGTTTTTCACCTTCTTCGGCCTGAACGCCCTAGCCAACAAGACGCTGGACCATCTGAAAGTCTCCACTGTGGGCAATGCCGCGCTGAACATGGCCATGCCCATGCTCGGCCTGCCCATCACGATGCCCTTCCCCACGGTGGTGGGAGCCATCCCAGGCGTCTCCGCCTTTGCCACGCACCTCATGAACAAGGAGATGGAGAAGCTCGACATCCCGCCCGTGCGCGAATTTCTCGAACTCATCTCCGACTCCGGTGGCAAGATCTTCGCCTGCAAACTGGCCATGGACATGTTCAAGCTGAAGAAGGAAGACCTGATGGACCGCGTGGATGCGGTGCTGACCGTGGGTCAGTTTTACGAGGAGTCCGCCGGTGCGGGAACGCACATTCTTTTCACCTGACCAAGGCTGCAGCCTCAGGCGAGAATGTCCCGCACGACATTGCCAAACACATCGGTGAGCCGGTAATCCCGGCCGCCGTGGCGATAGGTGAGTTTTTCGTGATCAAAGCCGAGCAGGTGGAGGATTGTGGCGTGGAAGTCGTGCACGTGGACTTTGTTTTCGACCACGGT
>NZ_JAQSEA010000127.1 GCF_029946185.1 Prosthecobacter sp. | reverse complement strand
ATGATGAATGGAGGTCAAGTGGTCAGGGTGTCAAGCAGTCAAGACGTAGCACGGGGTGCAGCAGGCCTCGTCCTCGATCATGACGCTTGCTTCATCATCAAGCAGCCAGGATGCGTCACCCAAGCTCGGGACTGCTTTACCAAGGCCACGTCTGAGCCAGACGGAGTCCAGCATGAAGCGGAGTGGCAGTTTCGAGAACGAGTCGTTACTCTTGACCTCTTGGACGGCTTGACTCCTTGACTGATTCCTCCGCCACCCACCCAGCCCGCGCTTCGGCAATGAACCGCGCGACTTGCACCAAATCCTTGCTGCCCGGCAGCGACTCCACCCCGCTGGCGACATCGACCGCGATGGGCTGAGTTTGCTCCACCGCCATCCGTACATTGTCAGCGTTCAGACCGCCGGAGAGCAGGAACTGCTTGGCTGGAAACATGTCTTTGGCCCGCACGGCCAACTCCCATGGAAAAGCGTGCCCGCCGCCGCCGTAGGTGCCGGGATTGTAGGCGTCGAGCAAGATCGACTCACAGGGAAACTCGCCGATCTGCGCCAGCGACGCAGCATCCCGCACCTGCAACGCCTTGATGACATGGACCCCACGCTGCATGAGGCGCTCCACCTCAGCCGGCGTTTCATCGCCATGCAGTTGCAGGGCTTGAAATAACTGGCAGGAGATCGCCGCATCCAGCAGCGCGGCATCCGGATTGACCAGCACCGCCACGAGGACGTGCTTTGCCGCCACGCTTTGCAATGACTTCACCGCCACCTCCAGCGGCATGTGGCGTTTCGACTTGGGCCAGAGATTGATGCCCACGGCATCCGCACCCAGCGCAAAAATCACCGCAGCCTGCTCGGGCTGGGTGATGCCACATACCTTGACACTGCGACGCTGGGAATCAGGAAACATGAGGTGGAAACGATGGGAAGGCCAGCCCTTGGCGCTCTGGCAGCAGGGATGCCGTCACAGACAAAAGCACATCCAGCTTCGGCGGCAATGGCATGCTGCCACGTACGCGCACATCGCGCTGCAGCTCCTGAAAGCGCAGCGCATCCGTGGGCTGAATGAGGAAGATCACCGGCGGCGCGGCATGCACCCCGGCATGCACCATGGGGTAGGCCTTGCTCAGCAGGCGGTCCAACATGTCTCCCGTCATATCAGGCAGGGGCAGTGAAAACAAAAACAGCGAGTATTCACGCTGCAGCGCCAGCTCAAAGGCACGCTCTCCGCTGGGGGCGTCGTCCACCTCGCAGATGCGGAAGGCCAGCAGCGCCTCACGGATCACGCGCCGGTAGGGCAGGCTCTCCGCCGCCAGCAGGACGCGTGGCACGGCAGGAGCGACCGGAGCCGCAGGTGCAAGCGGAGCCGCGGGAGCGATGGGGACAGGCTTGATCACCGGAGCAGACTTTACAGCCGGGTAACGTTTCATGGAAAGCTCTTATCAGCTTTCCGGGTACACCGCCACCGCCATCACGCCTTCACTTGGCAGCCAGCCGACCACTTCCACGCGCTGGAGCGGCTTGGCGGAAGATCCCATGCCTTTGCGCACGGTTTCCAAAACTTTCTTTTGCGTGTCCTCAGTCACCGTCGAGCCAAACAACCCGGCGAGGTCAGAGAGCATGGGCGCAGGCGCATTTCCGCCGCCCGCCATCGTCACTGGCGTGCGCGTCTGCCCGCAGGCGAGAATGGTTTCACGCAGGGCTTCCGGCGTCATCGTACCCGAGACCACCACCAGACGGCGCAGGCGCGTCTCCGCCGTAGGCGACTGCACGATGGCAGGCGCAGGCACGGCCGCGACGTTGCTCACTGGCGGCTTGATCGACTTCGAAGGCTTCAGAAAGCCACGCGGCCCATCCGAATGAAATGAGGGGCCAGTCATCCCCAGAGCCTGCGGCAGCATCGGCTCATCCGCGCTCAAAACAGCGGTGGCAGCAAGAAAGGAAGTAGCGAAACAAAAAGCGGTAAAATTCACGAAGGGCGCATTTTTTATCATGGTGACTCTGAAGTGACAATAATAAAAGATGCGAAATGCCAGAATTCGCTTTCTGCGGCAGGCGCGGGCCTCGCTGCGCATTTCATCCTTGCCTCAGCGTGAGGCCCCGAATTAGCTTCGACCAATGCGCGCCCTCCTGCTAGCCCTGCTCTTTACAGCGACTGGTCAGGCGCAGTCCCCAGAGCTGCCTGCAGCCAAGACGTCCAATGCCCATGCCTGCGAGTTGTTTCAGCTCTTCCGACATATGACGCCGGGAAATTTTTGCTTCTCCCCCTTCAGTTCCCATCAAATGGCGGCGCTGCTGACCACAGCAGCCCAGGGTGAAACGCAGGCCGAACTCGCTGCCCTGGCACACATCAGCGGAGACATGGCCAAGGAAATCAAAAACGTCGCAGCCCTGCGCACCGCTCTGGCAGGCACCGTGACGCGCGGTGCGCTGGCCATGGAAATCACGAACTCCCTCTGGGCCGCAAACTCGGCTGACTTTGCCCCCGAATTCCTAGAATCCAGCCAGACTCAATTCGGCGCGACACTGCAAAAACTCCCCGCAGGCAATGCCACTGAATGCGCGGCAGCGGTGAATCTGTGGGTGCGCGAGAAGACCCGTGGCCGCATCTCGCAGATCATCGGCCCCTCAGCTTTCACCAGTCCCGACCACTCGGTGATAGCGGTCAACACCGTGTATCTCAAAGGCCGCTGGTCACAGCCCTTTGAACTCAAGCGCACCAAGCCGCGCTCCTTTCAAACCCCCACTCAAGGAGCCGTCATGCTGCCGACGATGATCATGCCGCTGGGAGCCTTTGATTATGCCGAAGCCGAATCATGGCAGTGCATTGAAATGCCCATGTCCGGAGGCGAGGTCAGCCTTCTGATCCTTCTGCCGCGCAATGAAACCACGCGCCAGAACATCGAGACAACGCTCACACCGGAACTGTGGAACGCCGTGCGAAGCGGCCTCTCCGAATGCGATGTAAATGTGATGCTGCCACGCTTCGGCTACAGCACGCAGCTCAGCCTTAAAGGGCTGTGGCAGCGACTTGGAACGCAGCATGTGTTTGCAAAAGGCACCGCCGATCTCACCAAGGGGCTGCCCGCGGGCGGGTTCTTCGTCAGCGACATCTCGCATGAAGCCTTGATCGAAATCAACGAGTTAGGCGCAGAAGCCGCCGCTGCTCTTACAGCCGCTGCGGACCCCTTTGGCGGAGCGCCTGCACCGCCCAAACGCGTCATCGTCAATTTCATCGCCAATCGCCCCTTCCTCTGGCTAATGCGCCATCAATCCACCGGCTTGATCCTGTTCATGGGAAGATACGCTGGAGTCTAGCCCCCCCCATGAACCGCCGCCGCCTACTAAAATCCGCCGCTGTCGCACTCTGCCCTGCCGCTTGCGGTCAGAAGCAATCCCGTCCTCCCCTGCCCTACGCGACGCTGGCGGATCTCGCCGCCATGCTCCAAGCCGGGCAGACCACGCCTGCGCTGCTGGTGGAGCATTTTCTCGCACGCATCGCGCAGATCGACCAAGCGGGGCCGCGAGTGAATGCCGTGCTCGAATTGAACCCCGCAGCGAAAGACCTCGCCGCTGCGTGCAAACCCGGCGCGCTGCATGGACTGCCTATTCTGATCAAGGACAACATCGAGACTGCGGATGGCATGCACACGACGGCGGGGTCGCTGGCGCTGCGCGAGAACAAACCGCAGCGCGATGCCGCACTGGTGACGCGACTGCGTGAGGCTGGAGCTCTCATCCTCGGCAAAACCAACCTCAGTGAATGGGCCAACATCCGCTCACCCAATTCCACCAGCGGCTGGAGTGCACGCGGCGGCCTCACCCGCAATCCGCACCGGCTCACTCACAGCGCTAGCGGCTCCAGCTCTGGCTCTGCTGCCGCCGTCGCGGCAGGACTCGCACCCGCAGCCATCGGCACGGAGACCAACGGCTCCATCGTCAGCCCCGCAAGCGCCTGCGGCATCGTCGGCTTTAAGCCCACCGTCGGCCTCATCAATGGCAGCGGCATCATCCCCATCACCCACTGGCAGGACACAGCGGGACCGATGACACTCACCGTCCGCGATGCCGCGCTGCTCATGCAGGTGCTCGCAGGAAATTTCACCGTCGATTTAAAGTCAGACGCCATCAAAGGCGCACGCCTCGGCGTCGCACGCAGTCAATGCGGCAAAAATGCACAGGTGCTCGCCCTGTTTGAAACCGCACTGGAAAAGCTGCGCGCAGCCGGAGCGATCATCGTGGATCGCGTAAAGCTGCCCAATATGCGCGAAGCCGGTGCGCTTGCCTGGAAAGCCATGCTCATCGAACTGCGCACCGATTTGAACGCCTACCTCAAACAACGCGCTGGCGATGTGCGATCACTGGCAGAACTCATCGCCTTCAACGAGCAGCATCGTGAAGCCGAAATGCCGCACTTCCGCCAGGAGTTCTTTGAGCAGGCTGAACACCTCGGCACCCCAGAGATCATCGCCGCAGGTGCCGCCGCCCGAGAGAACGCATGCCGCCTTGCCGGTCCCGAAGGCATCGACGCCGCGCTCCAAGCCCACCAGCTCGACGCTTTAATCTTCCCCACCAACGATCCCGTCGGCCTCATTAATCTCGCGCATGGCGATACAAATGAGCGCGTCGCCAGCACTCCCGCAGCCGTGGCCGGTTATCCCCATCTTACGGTACCCCTCGGATTCGTGGACGCCCTGCCCATCGGCTTCTCCTTCATAGGCACCGCGAACGCGGATGCGCGTATCCTCGAGCTAGGCCATGCGTTCGAGCAACTCACCCAGGCAAGACGCACGCCCGAGTTTCACGGACGAAAGTAGCCGAGAGCTTCAGTTTGTTCTGGCAAGCGTGCAAGCCACCCAGAGGGAGCTAACGCAGCTCAAAAAATATTCACTAGTGGTGACTCTTTGTACTTCAAAGAGTGGTGCTCGGGAAGGGACTCGAACCCTTAAGCCTTTCGGCACAAGATCCTTAGTCTTGCGCGTATACCAATTCCGCCACCCGAGCAGGTGTGAAAAACAGGGGCCGCGAATATAGACGCCTGAGGTTTTATGCAACCACTGTTTTACATTTTCGTGCACTTTTATGTGCCGATGCAAAAGACGATCACTCTTGCCTTTGAGGAACGTTTTGGCTGTCATCCCATCTCATGCGCACTTCCCTGCTCCTCTGCCTGCTGCCTACTCTTGTCCTAGCAGCCTCGCCTTACCCTGAAAAGACCCCGGACACTGTGGGCAACAGGCTCATCGACCGCTACTTCGCCGGGCAAGCACGCGAGATCACCGCAGACAACGGCCTCGCGCAGATCGAGACCGCCGCAGACTGGGAGGCCAAGGCCCCCGAATACCGCCGTCAGATGTTCGAAATGCTCGGCCTCGATCCCCTGCCGGAAAAAACGCCGCTCAATGTCACCAAGACCGGCGAGGTCAAAGGCGACGGCTTCATCGTGGAAAAGCTCCACTTCCAGTCCATGCCCGGCCTCTACGTCACGGCCAATTTTTACCGTCCCGAAAAGGTCGAAAAGCCCCTGCCCACCATCCTCTACGTCTGCGGCCATGCCAATGTGGTCAAGGAAGGCATCAGCCTCGGCAACAAGACCGGCTATGAGCACCACGGCGCATGGTACGCACGCCATGGCTACACCTGCATGATCATCGATACCGTGCAGCTCGGCGAGATCCGTGGCGAGCACCACGGCACCTACAGCAAAGGCCGCTGGTGGTGGTTCTCCCGCGGCTACACCCCCGCCGGCCTCGAAGCCTGGAGCTGCATCCGCGCCCTCGACTACCTCGAAACTCGTCAGGAAGTGGACAAGACCCGCTTCGGCGTCACTGGCCGCAGCGGAGGCGGTGCCTACTCCTGGTGGATCACCGCGCTGGATGAGCGCATCAAAGCCAGCGCCCCCACCGCCGGCGTCACAGATATGCAGAATCAGGTCATCGACGGCTGCATCGAAGGCCACTGCGACTGCATGTTCTTCGTGAACACCTACCGCTGGAACTTCGACCGCCTAGTCGCCCTCGCCGCCCCCCGCCCCCTTCTCATCATCAATACCGACAAAGACCCCATCTTTCCCATCGACGGCGTCTTCCGCATCTACCAGAACGTCCGCCGCCTCTACTCCCTGCTCGGCAAAGAGGGAAACATCGGCCTCCAGGTCGCCGAAGGTCCGCACAAAGATCTGCAGCCGCTGAACATCGGCGCGTTTCATTGGTTCGAGCGCTTCCTCAAAAAAGCCGACCCCATGGCCGTGCTCGACGAGGGTGCCAAGAAATCCATCGAGCCCGCCTCCCTGCGCGTCTTCACCCAGATCCCCAAGGACGAGATCAACACCAAGATCGACGAAACCTTCGTTCCCATGGCCAAAGCCCCCGCGCCCGCCACCAATGCCGCTGACTGGACCCAGCAGAGCGACACCTGGATGAACGACCTCAAGGACAAAGTCTTCAATGGCTGGCCCAAAGAAATCGCCTCTGTCAATCCGCAGAAGGAAAGCAGCGCCGAAGTCGATGGCATTCGCATGACCGCCTACGATTTTGAAAGCCAGTCCCCCTTCCGCCTGCGGCTCTACGTCGTGCATCGCGATGGGCTGCGCGCCGAAGATCTCGACCTCGTCGCGCTCAATGTGCTGGATGAACCCGGCTGGGATGAATTCTGCGCCGCCTACCACTCACGCTTTGGCAAGCTCATCGAAGTCTTCCCCGGCGCACCGAAAGACGACGCCGCCTTTGAGCAGGAAAAGAAGATGTTCACGAATTTCAAATGGGGCATGGCCTACATCTGCCCGCGCGGCGTCGGCCCCACCGCCTGGACCGGCAGCGACAAGGCGCAGAGGCAGCGCCTCCGCCGCTTCTACCTCCTCGGCCAGACGCTCGATGGCATGCGCGTGTGGGACATCCGCCGCACACTGCAAAGCATCCGCGCCATCCCCGGCTTCGGCGAGACCCCGCTCTGGATTCAGGCCCACCGCGACATGGCCATCGATGCCCTCTACGCCTCACTCTTTGAAGACAACATCAAGCGCCTCGACCTCCACGACATGCCACTCACCCACAACGGCACCGTCTCCGGCGATCCCGCAGCCGTCGGCCCCGCGATGCTCAACGTCCTCAAATACCTCGACATCCCCCAGGCCACCGCCATGGCCGCCATGCGCAGCAAGGTCGTCATCTACTCCCCCGACAAAGCCGCCTGGGACTACCCCGCCACCATCACCAAAAACCTCGGCAAAGAAACCCAGTTCCAGGTGCGAGTCCCCGTGAAGCCCGAGGAGGTGAAAGAAGAGGTGAAGGAAAAGAAGGATGCGCCAAAAAAAGACAGCCCTCCGCGCCCCTGATGCAGGCAGGCAGTACGATGGGCACTCATGCCCGTCGGTCAGCACGCCCACATCCTCCACTCAGCACCAAACGGCCCATCTCATGCTAGCCCCGAAGCTCATCACCTTCCTCGTGAGCATCCTCCTTCTCCTGCCTTTCGCCGTCACCTATAGGCATCAGGCATATCGAGCATTGATTTCAGCAGCTTTGAATTGGGAGGAACGTTGCCTTTAAACATTTTCCCGAGCGCTGCATATTCAAATCCGAAACGATCCGGAATACTGATATACTGATTTCCGGATAGAGCCGCAAAAAGCGCTGTACAAAAAAGCAGTCAGTGCTTTGAAGATGGTTGTTGAGAGCGAAGGAACTCAGACCTGATGTGGACAACGCCACGCTGGAGCAACTCCAGGGATCGCACGCAACGACTCGGAGCATGAGGATCGCCTCTGTCATGCCCTCAATCATTTCATGTTATCCGCCTCAAAGACCGCCTCCATCTGCTCCATCCGGAAATGAATTTTGCGATATGCTATAAGTTCTGAGATCGAAAGTGCCGCAGCACTCAAACAGGTATTATAGGCCCTGTTTTTTGAAAACTTTCCTGCGTTGGTGCCACTCCCATGGCCCGCCTCACACCCGCACCAGACTCTCAATCTGCCCCGCCACAAAGGTGTGCCCACCAAGGGTGAGTCGGAGCTGCCCGGCGGTGTTTCCACCAGCCACCTCAACCACTCGCAACAGCCCCTCTCTCTCCCGGGATTCACCGCGCAACAGCACGCGCACGTGCTTGCCCAATGGCACGGCCCAGCGTCGCTCAAAGGCGAGCCTGGCGGCCTCCGCATCCTCCTTCCAGCGCGCAAAGCCCTCCTCGCCCCCATGCTCGGGCAATTCCATGCTCCGCAGTCGCGCCCGTTCAGCCGCCTTCGTCGCAGCCATCTCAGACTTCCACGCCGCATACCCCTCCGCCTCAGCAGCCGGTGCCGCCTGAAAAAGCTCCAGCCCCTCAGTCGGAGCAGGTTTCGCAGGCTTCACCTCACGCGCAGTTTCGGAAGCACCCAGTCCCCCCACCAGCACCCAGGGACGTGCCGTAAAAAGAGGCAGCCCCGGCGCATCTCCGCATTCATCAATCGTCATCCCTCACCATTCCACCTTCACCCCGCCCGCGTCACCCGTTTCCAGAAGAAATCCAGCTCCCGCGCCAGCACGCTCATGACCTGTGCAGGCGCAGCTTCCAGCATGCCGCTTTCGGCCTCTTTAATGATGCGCTGCATCGCATACAGCGCCGCGACGTTTTGAGTGTCCAGGTGGATCGGGTCCACGTTCGTCTTCAGCACCTCAGGAAATGCCGCGCTGTTCTGGAGGATGGCCCAGCTCTGCTGCTCGCGATCCGTTTTGAAAGTCGTGATCTTCAGCCGTGGCTCCGCAGCACCCGTGGCCAGCGCATCTTGGTTCACTTCCGCCAGCCGGCCCGCAGCAAAACCCGCCAGTGTGCGCCAGTAGGAAGCGTCCGAAAAAATCGCCAGACCAAACACCACCTCCAGCCCCTGCAGCGACCAGCACATCGCATAGCGGCCCGTCATGCCCGGCAGCTCATACTCGCTGAAGCGCACCAAAGGAAAGCGCTTTCCCGCCAGCCGGATCAGATCTGCCAGCTTCGTGAAATCCAGCGGCAGTGACACCGCCTCCGCCGCCATTTGCAGCCGCAGCGCCTCGTAGCGCCCCAGCAGCGCATCACGCTCCGCATTCGGCACAGCCGCTCCCCCAGGCCGTGATGGCAAGGGTGGTGGTAAGACAACCGCCGTTGCCGCAGCCTGCGCGAAAGCCGGTTCTGGCAGTTCCTCGACAGTCGTAGCCTCTTCCATCGCAGGCGATGCCGCAGCACCCGCCCGCGCGGCCAGCTTCGTGATACACGATTCAGCCGTAACCTCCGCCAGCTCAGGCGTTGCCGCAGCACCCAGCACATCCGCCAGACGCTCGGCCACACCATGCGCACCGTGGCTCTCATTGCCATGCGCAGCACACGGCTGCCTCAGCTTGCCCAGCATCTCTCGCAGATTTTCAAATGCACCCGCTGAACTCGGCGAGAACTGCGCAGGAGCCTCATTCCTCTCGGGCGAGTCAGCAGCCTCATCCGCAGTCGTGCTCGGCAGCGGCAGGTGTTTCCCATTCCCATTCACCCGCGCAGGTGGCGGCGGCAGCAGGGGCGCTTCATTCTGCTGCGGCAGCGCCGGCGTCGGTTCCGCCAGTCCCTCCGCCATCAGCTTCATCTGCGCCGTCGTGTTTGCATCGAAGATCGAAATCTCCCCCTCCTCCGCATTCTCATCGGAAAGACTCTCAGTCACCTCCTCCGTCATCAGCGGCAGCACGCCCTCCTCCGGTGCCAGTGCCTGCGGCGAGATCCCCCACGGCATCACCGGAGCCGACAGGGTCTGCTGAAAAAAGTCCCACTGCTTCGCCGCATGCCGCAGAAACGTACGCGCAGAAACTGAGCCCAGAGGCCGCCCCAGGAAATAGCGCTTCACATCCAAAAACGTTGTGAACTCACCCGCCGCATCCGCCGGAATACCCGCATGCTGCAGGCGCAGGCGCAACAGCGTCGCCGCCTCACTTTCGCCAATGCCGCGCAGCAGCATCTGCGAAGCCGTCAGCCGGTCCTCCATTGCACTCGGGAGATGGTGCCCAAACGTCGCCTGCCACACATCCTGGTTCAGGCTCAGCACCACATGCACCCCATCCATCTCAGACATATCCAGCAGCAGCGAGGCAATGCGCAGCCCCGCCTCAGGATTACGATAGTACGCATCCAAATGATCCACCAGCAGCACCACCGGCCGCCACAGGCCCAGCAGGCGCAGCCACGTCACCGGCCCCTCATTGGAATCATCCGCCGCCAGCATGCGCAGCACCGCCATGTGAGACATCCCACCATCCAGTGCATGGTTCAGCATCGCATTCACCCAAGAGGCCAGCGCCGTCGGGATTGCCGGCACACGCTTCATCGCCTGTTCCGTCATCGGCTTGCGCAGTTGCCCCTCAAAGCGCCGCACCCAGTCGCCGATCAGCCGCGCACTTCCGTTCACATCAAAAACTTCCACCGGATCACCGCTCAGCACCCGCAGCGCCTGCTCCGGATTCGCACATGGCAGCGTGCCGTTCTCAATCAAACGTCGCACCAAAATCGCGCACACACCCGCGCAGGCCTCACGCAGCTTCGTCCAGCCCTCCCGCGAAGCCTCAGCCCGTGCCATCGACTCCAGCCCGCGCACCGCCACGGCGGAAATGCCGATCGTATCCTCCAGCCGAAACGCCAGCGGCACCAGCACCACCTGCCCGTTGGCCGCCGCCGCCAGACGACCCAGCAGATGCGTCTTGCCGTAGCCCGCACGCGGGGCGGTGAGCAGCAGCAGAGGCTGCCCGCCTGCACGACCCGTGCTGCTTTGACGCTCATCGATCGTCGTCGTCAACTGTCCTAAAATGTCTCCGTTCAAGCCCGGCACCGAGCGATTTTCCGCCACGCCAAACGGCCCGGAGCAGACATCGTCGGTAAACGGGTTCAGACCCTCAACCTGCGACGAAGCAGGGGGCAGTCCCGAAGCGGACGGCAGTAATGTTGGCGATGTTGGCAAGGGTGATTCTAGATTTTCCACAATGAATCCGGTTTCAGGGGTTCTGAATCAGGTCAGATTCAATGATATTTATGCCAAACCATACTCCACAGAAAGTAAGTTTTTTGCCTTTGATGTTATTCTCGAATACGAGAATAACAGAATCCCAAGATTGATCGGTCGCGGCAAGCTTGTGGACGGGAGTAAATACGCCTTTTGAAGCACAACAGTCACTGCCAAATTTTGCGTACAATGAGGGCAAAACCTCTGCGTCTGACAGAGCCATGACATCATCATCCCAGAGTGGATCAACATTAGCCGCCGCCTTTCGGTCCTGTGACCCAGGCAGCCGTGATCATAGCGGAGGTCAGCCCAGGGACCGGCCCAATGCTACTTCGCCCCGATCTTGTAAGGGAAATGTTCGTCGAATTCTTTCTGCTCATCCGGCGGCATGGCGTCACGGAGAGCGATGATCGTGTAACCGCCGATCAAATAGCCATCGTCGATGATCATCCAGTCAGACGACTCATCCTTCGCCAGCTCCACTTCATCCCCCAGCTTCAGCCCCTTCACATCCACGGGCTCGTTGCCCACACGACCGTAAAACTTGCCGTCGCGAAACGACACATCGGAGAGCCAGATATGTTCATGCGAAGTCGCATCTCCATCCTGATAGGGAAAGGGCTTCTTCACCGAAAAGTGAGTCTGCGACGCCTTGGGGTTCGCGAGTGCCTCAATGAAAGTGCTAATCTCCTTCCTCGATTGCGCGATTGCCTGGTTCATTTTTTCCTCCGACGCACCTTCCACCCGGATGTAATCTGGGTTCCCTTCCCGCTTCACCACCCCATCGCTCTTCGAGCGTCCACAGGAATTCAGACATGCAAGGCAGACAAGAAGGACGGCAAATCTCATGATTGGATAGGGGCTTGGATACGTGAGCAGACGACTCAAACTCTGCCGACCACAACCGCAGAATCAAGTTTCGAATCGCCGACGAACTGACATATCAGCCGAGTTCACGATGATTGACACTCATGACGTAGGATGCGTGTGGCAACAGCCCGCCCGTCTCTGAGCGTGTGAAGACGCCACATGACTCGGTTTGGCGAAGGAGGTTTGAGTGTGGGAGTGTGTGGCGCGCCAAACACACCCAATCTACGATCAGACTGCTCTCTGCATGCGCTGGAGTTGCAGTGAGAAGAACAAGAGAGTGAAGCCATCAAAAACTCTTCCTCACCTCCTGCCACGCCTCCCAGCAGCGCTCCGGGTCGATGTCCTTGTACCCTCGCTCAGCATCAATCTTCTCCGCCACATCCCTCGGCAGGGCCACCGCCTTGCAGCTATTGCGGACTTCTATGACCTCCTCCTCCGTCAGCGGACTGCCCTTCTCCTCTTCCCGGTTCACCAAGTTCGAAATCAGACTCGGTATCGGATAAATCAGCAGTGGCGCGGGATCACTCATGTCAGGGGGGGAAGATTAAAAAAGCTCTCTTTCACTCCTCCTCGTCTGGGTCAATACGGAATATGCTCTTATACTCCGCGGCAGTACAAAGACGCCGAGCCAGAAGAAGAACTGCCTGCGTTGGTCTTTCATGGTGTTGAGCACTGTGGTTAAGAGGTCGAGGAAAGCCAGCGAAGGGTGAGCACCTGTGCTTGATCCGTCCTCACGGAATTTGGCTGATTCTTGTGCATCGTTAACGCTTCACGGTGAACTTAAACCTGGCGACAAGCTTGTCATCGATGAAGACGCGCACCTCATATTCCCCTTCTGGATCATCCTCAGCCACTTCCCAAGCGTAAAAAATATAACCTTGATGCAGTTTGCAGTCCTCAACATAAGCGCAGGACTTCCGGTCAGCGGAGACGGTCATTCCTTCTTCGATGTCTCCCCAATCTTTGGCTGGCGCAGGCAGATGCAACTCATGTTTCACCCGGATGCTCTTGCTGTCCGTGTCCACCTTCAAACGCCACCCATATCCCTGACCCAAGACATGTGGCACGCTCTCGGCAGGGGTAAAGAGTATTTCCCCCCGCTCCTTCTCTTCAAAGAGCCCAAACTCCTTTTCTTTAATCGTGATGTTAGCCGCTGGCTGCGTGACCTCAGCGGCCTCTGGCTCCTGGGCTGAAGTAAAGAAGGGCAGTGCTAGTGTCAGCAAAAAGGTGAGTATCAATGTCTTCATCGTGGGCATCTCAAATATCTCCGCGGATTGGCCCCGCTTTCACGGCTCAGCCCCGTAGAACACCTTGCTCCGGTCATGCTGGTTGAACTCATCCACGATCTTGCTCATCCATGCCTTGTTTTCTGGGGAGGCTGAGAAGGTTAACGGCGTGTTGCGCAACTTCTCAGGCAGCACCCGCCGGACACATTCCAGACAGGCCTTCACGATGTCTTCGCGGGTATAACCTTCAGTGATGACGAACTCATCCGCCTTCATGACTACCTTCATCGGCCTGCCAGTGCCGCTCTCGCTGTTTGAAAAAGAGAGGTGGCTGGTGGACGCCAGATTCAGATCTCCGACGGGCGTTTTGGAAAAATTGGGTGCCTCGTTTTTCGCCGAGATGTAGAGCAAGGCATCGTCCACCGCTATTTGAGCGTTCCATGCATAGCATGTCACAGGCTCGATGGTGATACGGTCCATTCCAAACGGCTGATATGTTCGCACCAAGGCTGATGTCGTGGCGCAGGCGGGCACCGCCATCCAAAGGCCTAGAGTTGCTGCGATGAAGATATTCATGCTTGCATGCATGAAATCGAAAAAGCCGCCGCAGGTCAAGCCTTGGCTGCGTCAGATGTCACTCCCATCTAGATCAATCCCCAGCCCCCTCCCCCATTCCTTTGCTCCACATTCCCTTGCCAAAAACCCACTCCCGCAGCCACCCAAGCTCCCCACTTCCCCCTTTCACCTCCCCCATTCCGCTCCACCCTGCCCCGTAAAGAACTCCTCCCGCGCCGCGTTAAGCTTTCCCCCACATGAATCTCGCTCTCCGTCCCGCCACGCACGAAGCTTTGCAACGCTTTCGCCAGCGCCGTCAGCACTTGCTGCGACTGCGCGCCCTGCTATGCGGCGCAGCGCTCGCCCTCGCCGCCTTTGCGCTCATCGCCCTGCTGGACCGCGCGTGGTTCATGCCAGACGCGCTGCGGCCATGGATCACCCTCATCGCCTACGGCGGCGCTGCTTATGCGGCATGGCACGTCGCGTGGCGCTTCATCGCTCAAGGCAATGGCAAAGAAGGCACCGCCAAGCTCATCGAAGCCGCTGAGCCCTCCCTGCGCGAGCGCCTCCTCGCCGCCGTGGAGCTCGCCGATCCACGCGGCGGTGTGAATGTGAAGGACTCCGTCGAGTTCCGCGAAAAGCTCCAGGACGACGTCGCCGCCTCCATCGAAGGCATCGACTGGAACACCAAGCTCCCCACACGCACGCTGCGCCCCTTGTTCTTCGCCGCTGGCGGTGTGGTCGCCACCATCCTCCTGCTCTGCCTCATCCCCGGCCTGCACCTCAGCGGTTTCATGGCCCGTGCCGCGCTGCCGTTTGCCAATCTCGAACGCCCAGCCTCGGTGAAGATCCGCATCCTTGAGCCGCTCAAGCCCAGCGCCCTCGCGCCCATCGGCTCTGAGATGCCGCTCATCATCGAAACCGAAGGCTCGCAGCCCGCGCAGGCCACGCTGGAGTTTGTCGTGGAAGGCTTCAAGCCCCGCCTCACCGAGCTCTCCGCCGTCGGCACCGCGCGCTTTGAAGGCATCATCCCCGTCGGCCAGACGGACGTGCGCTACCGCGTCCATGCGGCCGATGCCATCACCCCCTGGCGCACGCTCAGCGCACGCGCACGGCCCCGCATCCTGGAGTTCACCAAGACCATCATCCCGCCCGCCTACTCCGGCTGGAAGGAAACGCAGATCACCGCCGACCAGGGCGATCTCGAAGCCCTCGACGGCTCCACCATCAAGCTCTCGCTCAAGGCCAACCAGCCCGTCTCGCAGAGCGACTTCGTTTTGAATCCCGATCTCCCCGAAAAGAAGATCCTGCCAGCCACCACCACACCCGCAGGCCTGCTCACCACAGACATCCCCGTGCAGCCCACGCACAGCTCCTGGCAGATCGCTTTGAAGTCTCAGGAAACCGGCTTCACCAATGAAGAAAGCACGCCTTGGCGCATCACCACTATTCCCGATCTCCCGCCCACCGCGCAGATCAGCGACCCCGCCGAGCAGATCGAACTCCTCGCCGATGAAGCTGTGCGCCTCACCGGCCTCGTCACGGACGATGTCGGCATCGGCAGCGTCAAGCTCGCCCACGCCATCAACGGTGCCAACTGGACCGAGCGCGATCTCCCCTTCACCAAAGCGGACAAGGAAGCCCCCGTGCAGACGCTGCTCCCACTCGCACCGCTTGGCGTGAAGACCGGCGATGCCCTCCTCATCAAGCTCATCGTCACCGACCTCAAAGGCCAGAAAGCCGAGTCCCCGCCCGTCCGCGTCATCATCCTTGAGCAGACCGTCGATCCCCGCCAGCGCGAGTGGGCGGAAAGCCAGCGCCGCCTCGCCGTGAAGGCCGACCGTCTCGATGAACAAACCCGCGAGCTGCGCAAGGAACTCGAAAAGGTGCGCAAGAGCGAAAAAAACGCCCGCAAAGACCCCGACAAGGCCAAGGACGAAGCCTCCAACGCACTCGCCTCCGCGCAGGAAAGACTCGAGCAGGTCAAAGCCCAGTCCGAAGAACTCTGGAACGCGCTCAAGGAAGCCGCACGCGATGCTCCTAATCAGCTCGATGCCTCCGAGGCCCAGCTCCTTGGCAAGAAGCTCGCCCAGCTCCGCCGCGAGCAGCTTCCCGAACTCGAAAAGCTCAAGGCCGACGAAATCGACAACACCGAGCCGCTCAAGCGCGCCGCCAGTGAAGCCGCCGGCCATGCCAGCGTCATCGCCGATGCCCTCCGCGCCTTTGCCGCCGAAGACACCGCCAAGATCGCCGCACAGGAATCCCAGCAGCTCCAGCGCCAGTCCCGCATGCTCACCGAGACCTCGTTGCAGGCCAATCGCGATGCCGAGCAGCGCCCCAAATGGCAGGAGCAGCAGCGCGCGCTCATGGCCCAGGCCAAGACCTTGCAAAAAGATCTGTCAAAGCTCGATGAATCGCAGAAGGGTCGCTTTCATGGACCCGTGCAGGAGATGGACAAACGCATCACCGAAACCTCCGCCGATCTCGCCAGCAGCCTCGACAAGCCGGACCAGACCAAGAGCCCCGAGCACCTCTACGGTGCCTCGGACAATCTGCGCAGCCGCCTTCAGCAGGCCTCCGACATCACTCGCGGCATCGCCGAGCAAACCGCCAACGAAGCCACCCAGCGCCGCGAAAACCTCACCCGTCAGGACAACCCCGCCCTCGCCAAACTGGAGGAGGCCAGAAACCACCTCGCCAACGCTGAAAACGCCACACGCGATCCGCGCCAGAAACAGAAGCCCGATCACGACGGCCTCACCCCCGTCGAGAAAGCAGAAAAGCTGCTCACCCAATCCGCCAAACAACTCCAGGATCAGGCCGAGTTGCGCGAGCAAAACCAAGCCACCAACACCCAGGCCGCGCTGGACATGAACCGCGCCAGTCGCGCCGTGGATGAACTCGCGCGCCAGACCGCCGAGGCCAGGAAGATCCCCCTGCTCTCCCCTGAAGAAGCCGAGAAAGCCCGCCGCAGCAAGGCCCCGCCGTCCGAGGCCACCAAGGCCATGGCGAATTTGAAGGAGCAGGCCACACAGCTCGCGCAGGCCGCACGCGCCCTGGAGGCAGACGCCCTCGCGCAGGATGCCTCACAGGCGCTTGAAGCCGCGCAGGTGGAATCCATGCGCCCGCAAAATCAGCAGGACCTCGCACAGAGCGCCGCACAGGCCAAAGCCGCCGCCGAGGCCCTGCAGCAGGTGCCGGACAAGATCAACCGCGCCCGCATTGCCGAAGCCATGCAGCAAAAAGATCCGCAGGCCTCCAACAATCTCCGCCAGGCCGCGCAGCAGGCCAGCGACACCTCGCGCAACGCCGCCGAACAAAACAAAAACCTCGCCCGCGAGGCCGCGCAGCAGCAGGCCGGTCAGCAGCTCAACAATGAGCCCGCGCTGCAGGCCACCGCCGATGCGCAGCAGAAGGCGAACGAACTCACCGCGCAGCTTCAGCCGCAGGTTGAAGCCGCACGCGCCCAACTCGCATCGCTCACCCCCGAAGTCAGCGACATGATGAAACGCGTCGCTGCAGATCTCAAAAAGACGCAGCAGGAAACCCAGACCGCAGCCGACGACGCCAAGGCCGAAAAGCCCGTCGCTGAAGTCGCCGAAAAAGCCCAGGAACTCCGCCCTGAGGCCGCCGAGAACGCCGAGAAAATGGCCGCGCTGCAAGCCGCCCTGCGCCAGGAAGCCAACGCCTCCGATTTGACCAAGCAGGCTGAAAGCCAGCTCGCCCGCACCGCCGATGTCGCCCTCGCGCAGATGCAGCAGAAGACCCCTCAAATTGCGCAGAATTTGAAACAGGCCGCCCAGGCCACCCAGAGCAAGCCGCAGGCCCAAGCTCTACAGTCCGCCGCGAATGCCCAGCAGCAGACCGCGCAGGCGCTTGAGCAGCTCGCGCAAAACATGCAGAAGGTCGAAGACGGCCAGCAGCTCACCGAAGCCGATCAGGCCGCCATGCAGCAAATGGAGCAGGAACTTGGCGTACAGGAGCCTCTCGACGAAGCCTATGACCGCGCCAAGCAGCTCGCGGAAATGGCGCAGGACGCCACGCAGAATCCGCAGGCAGTGCTTGAAGCATTGGAAAAGGAACTGCCCAAAAATCAGTCCATGCAGAAGGCCCTCGCCGAAACCGCGCAGTCCACCGCGCAGCTGGCCGAGCAGGCCGTCGCCAAAGAAACCCAGCAGGCCGTGCAAAACGGCATGGCACAGAAACAGGCCGCGAATGATCTCGCCCGCGTCTCACGCCATCAGCAGCGTCTTGGCGATAAAGAAGCCGCCGAACAAGTCGCGCAGGCCAGCAATCAATTGCAGCAGGCCGGCCAAAAGGCCGAAGCCACCCAGGCCAATCCCGTGCCCAATCCCCAAGCCTCACAGCAGAGCCAGACCAATGCCGCCCAAGCAGCCAAAGCCGCCGAAGCCACCGCCAGCAAGACATCCCCCGCCATGCTCGCGTCACCACTTGAAGAGCTTCAGGGCCAGATGCTCGCGCAGGCGCTCGATCAGCTCGATGCCCAGCTTCATCCCATGCAGGGCAGTCAGCAGCAGTCTCAAAACGGCCAGCAGCAGCAGGGTCAGCAACAGCAAGGCCAGCAGGCCCAGCAGAGTCTCAACAACGCCCAGCAGGCCCAGCAGCAAAGCATGGCCGACTCCCGCAATCAGGGCCAGGCCCCCGGCCAGAAACCCGGCCAGCAGCAGGCTCAAAACCAAAAGCAGCAGGGTCAGAACTCCCAGGCCCAGTCCGCCGAAGGCGGCAATCAATCCACCCAGCTTCAAGACGGCGTCCTCGGACAAGTCGGAGTCCTCGTCAAAGGAGACTGGGGCCACCTCCCCCAGAAGATGGCCGACGACCTCACCGAAGCCACCCGCTCCGAAGCCGCCCCCGAATACCGCGCCGCCATCGAAAGCTACTACAAAGCCATCGCCACCAAGGCGAAGAAGTAAGAGCGCTGGGAGTGATTGCTCTCCGTCGCATCGGTCGGATCAGTCCTATTCTACCCATTCAGCTCGTTCTGGATTCTGGGAAGAGCGAGCGCTATCCAGAGCGAGCTAAAGCTCACGAGTACTTTGGTTGCACACGCGCCGCTCCGCGCTCCTGTCACGGGCCGGAGAGGCACATGGCTTTTCGCGGGTGCTGCCCTCCCATGAAACCCTTTCTCCTCCTGGCCACATCTCACACGCCCGACGGCGCGGAGCTCACCCTGCATGCGCATGATTCGAATTTCTATCTGCGAGTGAACCGCCAGCCCCTCATGGGCACCAATGCCTCCGAGTCCGAAAAAGTCCTCGCAGAGCTCGCCTGCGCACACCTCGGCACAGGCCCCGCAAACGTCCTCATCGGCGGCCTCGGCTTTGGCTTCACCCTGCGCCGCGTCCTCGAACTCATGGGTCCCGCCGCCCACGTGCAAGTCGCGGAGCTGCTGCCCCAGGTCGTCGCCTGGAACCGCGAGTATCTTGCTGACGTCAACGGCCATCTCCTCGACGACAAACGCGTCGAGATCACCGTGGACGATGTCTTCCAAGTCATCAGCCGCGCCCCCAAAGCCCACTACGACGCCATCCTGCTCGATGTGGACAACGGCCCCATCGCCATGGTGCAGGACGGCAATGCGCGCCTCTACCAGACTCAGGGATTTTCCGCCATCACCCACGCCCTGAAGCCCGGTGGCCGCGTCACCTTCTGGTCCGCCAGCACCGACCACGCCTTCGCCAAACGCCTCAGCAAAGCAGGCTTCAAAGTCGAAACCGTCGCCGCCAAAGCCTACCCTCAGGCCAAGCGCAGCACGCACACCATTTTCGTCGCAGAGCGAAAGTAGTATCGAGCTTTAGCTCGTTCTGGCGCGCGTGGGTTCTTTCCAGGACGAGCTAAAATTCGACATTACTTTCTTCCCGCGCACACACGCAACTCCGCCCCCATCACGGCACCACCTGCACCGGCGTCCCCACTGACACCTCGTGGAAAAACTTCTCCGCCATGTGCCCCGGCAAACGGATGCAGCCGTGCGATGCGGCGTAGCCGGGCAGATAGCCCTGATGCATACCCACGCCGCCATAGATGCGCATGAAGTAAAACATCTTCGCTCCTTCAAAGCGCGTGCCCGGCGGCTTGCGGTCCTTGCGGTTGTCGATGTTCTGCATGATCACGTTGCCCTGGTAGTCCTCGTAATCGCCGTAGATGGAGGATTTGTGACCGATGTCTTTCTGCGTGATATGATACCTGCCCGGCCGCGTGTCATAGCCCTCAGCGCCGGAGGAAATGGGGGAGCCGCCAGCGAGTTCGCCGCGCTTGAAGAGGTACACCATCTGCTCACTGAGGTTGATGACCACGCTGGGCTTGCCGCGCATCTCATCGGCATACCAGAAGGAATTGTCGCCCGGGCCAAAGAGTCCGGTGACGCCTTTCCAGACAAAGCGCGAGGCGCGGGGGATCTCACTGGTCACGAACCTGCGACTGTAATGGAAAGCATTGTTGCCCGTGTTTTTCACGGTGTTGCAACTGACGAGACTGAGCGAAAAGAGAAGAAGCAGCCGGAGTGACATCATGCGAGGCATGTAGAGTTTAAAGTTTCAGGTTTAAAGTTTAAAGTTGCCCAAGAATACGGCGCGCCCGTGAACTTGGAGCTTTAAACCTGAAGCATTAAACTCCCCCGGCTACGGCTTCACCAAAAAGAAGGCACGGAATCCATCCAGCAGCGGCAGGTTCGTCACCTCCAGCCCAGTGGTTTCATCCAACCATTGGGACTGCGGATTGAGGAGGTAGTTTTGATATACGGCGGTCGCAGGATCAGTGTCGCCGCTCCAGAGGCGCAGGCGGGAGCCGATGGCAAAAGGCTGCGCACCGGGAGCCTGCGCGGTGGCCAGGCCGGTGCCGGTCAGCGCGGTGCCTGCGTTCTGCGGCAGCGCGAGTGCGGCGCTGCGGACTTCACCCACGAAGGTCAGTGTGGCCTCCGTGCTGCGGATCTGCACCAGCATACCTGTCTGCGGCGGGATGATGCGGGCAGCATCATTCACGAGTGCGGTGTCGCCATCACGCACCCACTGCGCGGTGCCGTTGGCGGTGGTCTGCAGCCAGTCGATCTGGAACTGGCCGCTCGCGCTGTCAAAGAACATGATGCGGTCCGCCGTCTCCGCCGCCGTGGCAGGCTGCAGGCCGGTCACCGGCAGCAGTGCTCCCAGCGTCCAGTGCGGACGGATGCAGATGCGCGCACCGGCCAACGCGCTGTCCGCGCTGGTGGTGAGAGCAATGTTGCCGCTCGAAGAGCCCGTGGCATCGAGATCCATGGTGCGGCCTTTCAGCGCACCGCTGAGTACTTCCACATAGTAGCTCACGCCATTCTGCAACTGCGTGCGGATGTCACCGCCATTGGTGTTAAGAACCACCGTGCGCTCACTGACCGAGGTGACCTGGCCCGTATAAACAGCAGGCAGCAGCAGCGGCATGGACAGCGACTCACGCCCCACGGCGAACTGCATGCGCGCCCAGCCCTGCACTCCGGTGGTGGCGGTGGCTTCAGGCGTTCCGTCGAGATTCGCATCCAGTGTGACTTTGATGCGCAGGAAGCCGCGTGCCGCACCGCTGAAGACGGACTCCACCTGGCTGTAGCGCAGCGTTTCCGTCTGATCCGCGTTGATCGTGGTTGCAGGCGTGAGAGCCTGCGTGGTCCATGTGGACAGATCGTTGCTGCCTTCAAGGGAGTAGCGCAGGTCCGCATGCGAACCCGCAGGCCGTGTCAGCACCGCGTCGATGGCCCCCGTCACGGTGTTGCTCACCAGCTTGAAGCGCGACACACCCAGGCCGCTGCCACCCGCCGTGCCCAGCGCGTACTCCAGCAGGTTCGTCTGGCCGTCCGAATCCGGATCATCATTCGGACTGTTGAGTCCGCTCAGGCTGTTCTGCGACTGCCATCCAGTAAAGGTGGCCGGGGCGGAGTATGTGCCGGGATTCGTCGCCAGATTGCGTTTCAGCTCCACTCCATCCGGCGCACCTGAGCCGGCCAGGAAGCCAAAGTCGACGGTCATGATGCCCGAGTCATCCGCAGCATCATCCATGAATGACTGGAAGCCATTCTCACCAGAGGTCGCGGTCACGCTGCTGTTCAGCGGCATAGTGCCGTAGGCCAGATTGATGAGGCCAGAGGACACTCCCGTCACATCAGGCTGCGTGGCATCGCCGCCATTTTCGTCAAAGCGGTCATCCTTGCCTGTGTCCGCATTGGTGGTGAGCTGCACGTTGCCAATGCCCAGCACCGAGGTCATACCATAGAGTGGTGCACCCGTGGCAAACATGCTGGCAGGAATGTGGACGTAGTAGGCCGCAGGCGAGGTGGCATAGAGCAGGTAGGTGCCGTCCGCCGCAGTCACCGCTTCAGACACCGGCGTGTCCGTCACACCCTGCGCCTGCTGGAAGAGCCGCACGGTGACATTGGCCATCGGCACATCGATGCCAGACTCATACGTACCGTTCGCATTGGCATCACGGAAGATCAGATTGCCCACCATGATGGCCTTTGCCTTGAGTCCCAGATCGATGGTGAGATCGATGTTGGCGTCATCCGCATTGTCACTGGCCTTGTCGTAACCGGTTTCGCGGCCGTCCGTGTCAGTGGGCAGCGTACCAGCCAGCAGGGAGAATTCGGCGGTGACCACTCCTGTCGTCTCAGGGTTGGCGGCAGGCTGTGCGTTCTGGTTCAGATTGTCGTCATTACCATTGGTCGTCAGCGTGCTCGGCACCAGGAAGTTTAGCGGGCCGCTGCTGCTGAACTGCGCGGCGGGGATGCGCACCTTGTACGTTTGTGGAGCAGCCGCCGGCGGCGCATACATGAGATAGCCGCCGTTCGCGTCGGTCGTGGTGGTGACCACAACTGTGTCCTCACCGCCTGCGCCGTTATTGTACACGAGCTCCACCTGGATACCCGCGAGGGCGGTGTCGATGCCGGCCTGGAATTTGCCGTCTGCGTTCGCGTCACGGAACACCAGATTGCCCACTCCCAGACGGGTGGCGAAACCAAAGTCGATGGTGAGGTCGCTGTTGCCGTCATTGGCATCATCCGAAGTGCCTTCGAAGCCCCCTTCCATCGCACCGGTCGGTGCTGCATTGGCTGTCAGCGTCACCGCCGGTGCCGTGATGCCCACCTGCTCAGGACTCTGTGAATCGATGCCGTGTTCACCCAGGTTGTCATCCCCCGTGGTGGTCTGGTTGCCACGCAGCGACATCTTCCGGTACAATGGCCCTGGACCCACCGGACCGCCATTGATGCTGATGGAGGCCTTGAAGTTGTCTGCCGCTACATGCACCGTGTAAACACCGGGGTTGAGATTGGTGAAGAAGTAACGGCCGTTGGCATCCGTCGTGGTGCTGCGGATGTAGCTGGTGGAGCCCGCCGTGCCGCGACCGGCATACAGCAGCATCCAGACCCCAGGCACACCTTCACCCGCATCCGCCACGCCGTTGTTGTTGGCGTCATTGAAGACCAGATTGCCGATGTTCATCAGGCTCGGCAGCGTGCCGCCTGTGAAGCCCATGTCGATCGAGAGATCCACATCCTCATCATTGTACACGTCCTGTGAGGTGAGGAAGCCAGACTCACTCGTGGTGGACAGCGGCTCCGTGCCGTAGGCAAGAGAGAAGACCGTTGAGCTCACGCCCGTGCTCGCCGGATTGGCCGCATCCAGACCGTTTTCATCCACGTCGTCATCCTTGCCGTCGTCACTGCCAAAGCCCGGCACGGATGAAGTGCCAAACAGTGCGGCACCGCTCGCAAACTCACTGGCCGGGATGTGGAGGAAATACTGGCCTTCCTCATACGTGTTCAGCAGGAAGGTGCCGTCGATGCTGGTGTACATTTCCATCACCGGCGTGCTGCTGGCTGGATTGTCACCCACCTTGAAGAGGCGCACCTTGGCCCCAGCCACACCGAAATCCTGACTGTCGTAGAACCCGTTCGAATTCACATCGCGGAAGATCAGGTTGCCCACGCTCAGCGGCTTCGGAGCAAAGCCAAGATCAATCGTCAGATCGGTGTTCGCATCGTTTAAGACGAAATCACCATAATCATAATCATCGGTCTCGGAGTAGTAGCCGGTTTCCGCCGTCGCGGCAGTCGGAGCATTGTTCGGCACGAGGGTGAAGACAGCTGTGCGTGCTCCATCCACCAGCACGGAGCCGGTCGTGTAACCATCTTGCTGCGTGTCATCATCTCCAGCCGTCGTGGTCGGAACTCCGTCACCAGCCGTCACCGGTTTAGACGGCACAAGATTGGCCAGCGCACCACCGTCCTGGAAATTGCTGGAAGGAATGCGCACATGGTAGCTGCCCGGTGCCACGCTGAAGCTGTACAACCCACCGCCGTAGGTCGTCGTGCTGCCCATCGCCACCGTCGCGTTCACATCACTGGACCACAGCTCAACCGTGACGTCATCAATGCCGTATTCGAGGTCTGGATCTAAGAGGCCGTCGTTGTTAAGATCATCGAAGACCACATTGCCGACGCCCGCGCTTCTCACGAAACCGAGATCGATGGTGAGATTTGTGGACGCATCGTTGATGTCATCACTGGAGCCCAGATAGCCGCCTTCCTGACTCCCCGTCGGCGCGTTGGTCGGAGTCAGCTCAAACACCGCAGTATGGATGCCTTTGATGGAAGGGTTGCCGTCATCGATGCCGTCTTCGCCTACATTGTCATCGCCGTTCTGCGCACCGAAGATGCTGGCAGTGCCGAACAGCGGCCCATAATAGTCAAACTGCCCTGCTGGCACGCGCACAAAGTAGCGGCCCGGTGTGAGATCCGCGAAGAGATAGCTGCCGTCCGTGTCCGTGGTGGTGGTCGCCACCGGTTCATCAAACGGAATGAACGCGCCTTCGTTATAGAGTTCCAGTGTCACACCGCCCACGCCTTCACCAGCTTCCGCACGACCGTTGTAGTTCGCATCCAGGAACACCAGATTGCCAACCGACACCGAGCGGAAGAAGCCGAAATCGATGGTCAGGTCCGTGTTGGCATCGTTCACATTATCCATGCCAGCGTTGCTGCCAAACTCACCGAGAGAGTCGGTGGGCTCGTCCCCCGGTGACAGGTGGAATGGCGCGGAGATGATGCCGGTCGCGGACGGATCAGCCACATCGATGCCGTTTTCATCCACATTATCATCCACGCCGTTGTCACCGCCGTCGCCCGGCAGTGAACGCCAGCCGGAGAGCGGTTTGCCGGAGGCGAATTCCGAAGCCGGAATCAAGATCTTGTAGTCGCCTTCCACCAAATTATTGAAGACGTAGCTGCCGCCGTTGTTCGAGACCACGGTGGCGGTCGGATTGGCAGCATTCACATCCGCAGCCGCATCAAAGAGCTGTACTTTGACACCGTTGATGCCTTCGCCCGTGTCATAGAGGCCGTTGCCGTTGAGGTCCACGAACACCAGGTTGCCCACGCCGACGCCGTTCGGATTGTTCGGTTCAAAGCCGAAGTCGATGGTAAGGTTGAAGTTGTTGTCATCAAAGAAGTCGATGTCCTTGAATGCACCGCTTTCACCGGGGGCACCCCCCGGCTCCACATCCATCGGCTCCGCATCCACCGCCAGCGTGAAAACCGCGCTGCTGATGCCGTTGAGGAATGGCGCCGTGTTATCAATGCCGTTTTCACTGTTTGGCACATCATCATCCAGCGCAGCGGAGGCGCTGCTCACACCCGTGAGGGAGTTGAGGCCGTTGAGCGGACGCCCCGGCTCAAACTCCGTATACGGAATGTGCACGACGTAGTCCCCCGCAGGCAGCGCATCGAAGAAGTAATGGCCGCCATTTTGGGTGATCTGACTGAAGAGAGGCACCCCAAAGCCGGGTGTCTGATTGCTGCGGTAGAGCTCCACCGTCACACCGTCCACACCTTCGCCCACGTCAGCCTTTTCGTTTCGGTTGATGTTATCCACCCACACCAGATTCCCCACACCGACCGGAGTCTGGAAGCCGAAGTCGATGGTCAGGTCGATCGCCGCGTCGTTCTGGTTGTCAGAGGTGTGTTCAAAGCCGGTCTCACCGCTCTCATCCGTCGGCGCATTGCCGGGATAGAGGCTGATCACCAGTGATGACACGCCATTGTCCGTTGGCAGACCAGCATTGACGCCATCTTCACCCACATCGTCATCTCCCACGATGCCTTCAAGAATGCTGATGCGCTGGTACAGCGGGCCGTCCTCCTGGAACTGCGAAGACGGAATGTGCACGACGTAGTTGCCCGGACGCAGGAAGCTGAAGCCATAGCGGCCAAGCTGATCCGACGTGGTGAAGGCAAGCGGATTGTCCACTTCCGGGAACTGCGTATCGGTGTAGAGTTCCACCCTGACGCCGGCCAGGCCTTCTTCGGGGAAGGCGTCATAGTGGCCGTTCGAGTTTTTGTCAGTGAACACCATGTTGCCCAGTGCCACCGGACGGAAGAGACCGATGTCCTGCGTGAGATCAATATTGATGTCAGCGAGGTCGGTGGAGGAGTCGAAGCCCGTCTCCCCTGTCGCGTCAGTCGGAGCCTGATCACGCACCAGATGGATGGTCCCGGTGCTCACACCCGTGATCCACGGCTTGTCGCTCGGCAGCGCATCCTGGCCGGTATTATCATCACCCGCAGTGACGACGGGCAGGCTGTAAAGACCCCGCAGATTGCCGCCCGATTCAAACTGATAGGACGGCAGATGGAGGAAGTACTGCCCCTGCCACAGATTGCTGAAAAGGAAGAGACCACCGTTTGCTGTGGCGGCTGAAGCCACCGGCAGCGTCACTCCAGGAACGTCACCCAAGCGATAGAGTTCAATGGACACATCATTCCGGCCCTCGCCCACGTCGAAGCGGTTGTTGCCGTTGTCATCCACAAACACCAGATTGCCGATGCCCATGATGCCGGGCTCCACAAAGCCGAAGTCCACCGTCATGTCACCATTGGCGTCCACCGCGTAGTTGTCCAGTTCACCGCCGGTGCCAAATTCCGCACCGGAGGAGCCGTTGCCCAGCGGCTCCGTACCGGGCATCAGCGTGATCAGCGGACTTTTCACCACCGTCTTCGGACCACCGGGCTGACGTCCATTGTCATCACCGTCGATCTGGTCATCCAGAAGGGACGAAATCGGACTGCTGTAGCCGCTGCCCGCCAGAGGCAGCCCCGTCACAAAATTCAACTCGGGTATCTGCACCTGATACACGCCCGGAACCTGGCCGGAGAAGTAGTAGAATCCGTTGTTGTCCGTGAGGGTCCAGCCGACGAAGTACTCCGCGCCATCAGCCGAGTCGCCGTTCAGATCCTGCCACAGGTCCACCCGCACGTTGGGGATTCCCAGCTCTGCCGCATCCTGAATGCCATCGGCATTTTCATCATTCCAGACCACTGAGCCGATGGCCACGGAGTCGGGCAGCGGCGCAAACGGACGTCCGATGGCCAGATCACGCGGGCCGGACCAAATTTCAAAACCCGGGCCCGGAGGTCGCGGGATCGGCACTTCATGCACCTTGACCAGACCGTTGGGCGCACCGGTGATTTCCACACTGACGAGCGCACCCGTGTTGTAGGTGTTGTAAGTAGCGTTAACCGGCTTGCCCCAGCTATAACCGGCGATGTACAGCTTGTTGTCGGACGGATTGAACTCGATGTCACGCGTGTCCACCTCGCCTTTGCCGGCACTCGAGAGCGTGGCAATATGCTTCGGCAGTCCCGGTGCAGCCGGCGTGCTAAGGTCAACGCTGAAGATTTCGCCATCAGAGCGGTTGATGCCGTAGAGCGTGCTGCCTTCGATGTCGATGCCCGAGATCAGCGCGATGGACTGCCCACCCGGCACCATGTCAATGAGCTGCGTGTCGGTGACGATGGTGTTGAGCAGCTCCCCCGTCGTCGTGCTGTATCGGCGCACTTCACGGATGTCGTCGGTCTGCAACACGAGGTAGAGATTGCCATCCGGGCCGAAGTTCATGTCTTCCACCTTCATCTGCGTGATGAAGGTGTAGCCGCCTGCCGTGGTGGTGATCGGCTGGGCCAGCTCACCGTCCGGCGCTTTCTGGAAGCGTACCACGCGGCCACCACCCGAATCATAGACATAGAAATTGCCGTCCGGGCCGATGGCGAACTGCGTCACCAGGCTCATGCTGGTCTCGCTGTTGTCGAGCACCAGGCCGAGATCCTCACCTGCGGGGCTGTACTTCCGCAGATTGCTGGCTCCGTAGTGGGCCACATACCAGTTGCCGTCCGGACCCAGCTCCATGCCATATGGCACGTCGTTGTGGTCCGCATTTCCCTGGCTGAGGTTGTTGCCAAACGCAGACACCAGCGAGCCGGCATACAGACCTGTGGTCGCATTGAAGGTCTGGATGCTGTCCGCCTGAGTGGCGGAAACGTAAATGCTCGGCGTGAAATTAAGGAAGCCAAAGTCGATCGTGAGTTCTTCATACGTGCCGCCGCCGGTGCCCGGCTCATCTGCGGCGGTGAGGGTGATCACGGGGCTGTACACCGCGCCACCGCTGAGTTGGATACCGTTGTCATCGTTATCGACTCCATTGTCGGCAAATTGGGTGGCACTGCTGGACAGGGGCTGTGCGGCCGGCGCACGCGGGATGCGCACATAGACTTTCAGCGGCGGCACCGAAGCAAAGAGGTAGGCCCCGCCACCGCTCGTCGTGGTCGTTTTCAGCATCACATCATCCGTCCCGCCGACGCTGCCGTCCACACCTGTATTCCACAGTTCCACGGTGACTCCGTCGATGCCCGGCTCACCGCTGTCACGGATGCCGTTGTCATTCGTGTCCTGCCAGACGAGGTTACCCACGTTCATCCCGCGGAAGAGGCCGAAGTCGATGGTATTTTCCGTGTCCGCGTCACCATCATCCACCGTCGGTTCGCCACCGGTGGTGAGAGTGACGATGGGGGAGAACACCGGCGTACCGGGACCCTCGGGCTGTGAGGCCGCGTTGTTGTCATTGTCCACGCCATTGTCCAGATTCACCGGAATGCCGCCGATGATGTTCAGCTCCGTTGGCATCAGCACCCGCATGAAGTAGGTGCCGGGCTGCAGATTGATGAAGCTGTACAGTCCCTGGCCATTGGTCGTCGTGCTGCTGAGCATGAGATCACTGTTTGGCCCGCTGCCGCCGATGGCGTTGTCCGCCCCCGCATCCCAGAGCTCCACCGTGATGTCGCTGAGGCCCGGCTCTCCCACGTCGCGCAGACCATTGAAATTGCTGTCCTCAAACACGGTGTCACCGAGGCTGAGTCCCTTCACCAGCAGTGCGTAGGATTGCGTGGCGGAGCAGTTGTTTGCATCCGTGCTGCGCACAGTGAAGTTCGCCGTGCCATACACCTGGGCCGAGCCCGCAACCACTCCGCTGGCGGAGACCGTGATGCCCGCTGGCGGAGAGCCTGCGATCACCGCATACGTGTAGGGGCCCGTGCCGCCGCTGGAGCTGAGCTGCTGGCTGTAGGCAAGACCGTAATACGCGCTGCTCAGCGAGGTGGGTGTGATGCTCACCGTCGGGCAGTTGACGGCCAGCGTGTAGAGCTGCGAGGCGGAGCAGTTGAACGAATCCACCGCCTGCACCGTAAAGGACGCCGTCGTCGCCTGCGTTGGCGTGCCGGAAATGAGACCGCTGTTACTCATCGAAAGCCCGGTCGGCAGCGTGCCGCTGGCCACACTCCAGGTGTAGGGAGCACTGCCGCCTGTTACCGTCAATGAGGCTGTGTAAGCCGTGCCCACCACGCCGTTTGTCAGTGTCGCAGGAGAAATGGTCATCGTCGGGCAGAGGATGGTGATGGTGTAGGGCTGCGTGCCCGGCGCACCGTTCACATCCAGCGCCTGCACCGTGAAGGAGTAGGTGCCAGGAGCCGCCGTGGTGGTGCCGGAAATGGCGCCTGCGGTGGAGATCGACAGGCCGGTCGGCAATGTGCCCGTCAGCTTGCTGAACGTATATGGCGCAGTGCCGCCGGTCGCCGTGAGCTGCTGGAAGTAAGGCACCAAACGCACGGCATCTGACAGCGTGGACGGCGTGATGAAGATCGGCGGATAGTTCACCGTGAAGGTGTAGGACTTCGTGGTGGAGCAGTTGTCCGCGTCCGTGGCACGCACCACGAAGGTGCTACTGCCCAGCGTCGTGGGTGTGCCGCTCAGCACGCCATTGCTGCCTAGCGTCATGCCCGTGGGCAGCACGCCGGAGGCCAGACTCCAAGCATAAGGTGACGTGCCGTTGGCCGCCGTCAGTGTCTGGCTGTAAGCCGCATACTGCACTCCCGCTGGCAGCGCCGCCGGGGTGATGGTCAGCGTCGGACAGGCGATGATGATCTGCAGCGCCTGGGTGACAGAGCAGGTCACAGCGTCCGTGGCCTTCACCGTGAAATCGTAGGTGCCAGGCACGGCGGTCGGAGTCCCAGAGATCAGACCAGCGGTGCTCATCGACATTCCCGCAGGCAGCGCCCCTGAGACGATCGTCCAGTTATACGGCGAGGTGCCGCCGGACGCGCTGAGCTGCTGGTTCGGATACGCCACATTTTTCGAGGCATTAGGGAACGTCGGTGCCGTGATGGTGAAGGACGGGCAGTTCACCGTGATCGAATACACTCCCGACTTTGCGCAGCCGTTCGCATCCGTAGCGGTGACGGTGATGTTGTAGCTGCCCGGCGCGCTGGTCGGCGTGCCGCTCAGCACTCCGCCACTGCTCAGCGTCATCCCGGTGGGCATCGTGCCGGTGAAACTCCAGGTGTAGGGGCTGGTGCCGTTGCTCGCGGTCAGCGTCTGCGCCGTATAGGCCGCATACTGCGTCGCCGCAGGCACCGTCGTCAGCGACAGTGTCAGCGTCGGACAGGTAACCACCCAGGTGAAGGAAATATCAAGCGCACAGCCATTGGCATCCGTCGAGCGAAGCACAAAGCTGTAGCTCCCCGGCGCACCTGTGATGGTGCCGGAAAGCAGTCCGCTGGTGGAAAGTGTCGCGCCGGTGGGCAGCGTGCCCGACGGCCGCGTGTAGGTGTAGGCCGCAGTGCCGCCCGTCGTGGAGAATTGCTGGCTGAAGACAGCCCCTTGCACCACCGAGGCCAGCGTCGTCGGCGAGAGCGTCAGCGTCGGGCAGACCACCCCCAGCGTCATCGCCTGCGTGGCGGAGCAGTTGGAGGCATCCACCACTTTCACCGTGAAGCTGTAGGATCCCGTCGCCGCCGTGGGACTACCGCTGAGCACACCTGCGCCCGAAAGCGTCAGCCCGCTCGGCAGCGTGCTCCCGCTGGCAAGACTCCAAGCATACGGCGAGTTCCCACCGGCGGCACTGAACGTGGCGGAGTAAGCCGATCCCTTCTGCGCATTCGTCAAAGTCGCAGGCGTGATCGTGATCACCGGGCAGGAGCGCAGGGCGAAGTCGATGGTATTTTCCGTATTCGTCACGCCGGTGCTGCCGGGCTCACCACCTGGAGTCAGAGCAACCACCATGCTGTTGACCACCGAACCCGCACCACCCGGCTGCGAGCCGTTGCTGTCATTGTTCACGCCGTTGTCAGCAGTGACGACCGTGCCGCTCGCCAGCGAGTAGGCGGCCGGCGGGGTCAGGCGGATGTAGTAATTGCCACCCGTGTACACTTTGAAGCTGTAGGAGCCAGTGCTCAGCGTGGACGTCGTCTGCAGCACCGTGTCCGCATTGAGCGCGGTGCCGCCCACGGCATTGTCTGCGCCGGGATTCATGAGATCCATCTGCACGCCGCCCACACCGGTTTCCGCTGTATCCTTGAGCCCGTTATTGTTCGCGTCATTCCACACCAAGTCGCCCACGGTGATGCCGGTGAAGAGACCGAAGTCGATGGTATTGTTGCCATTGGCGCCGTCACCATCCACGATGGTCAGAGGTTCTGTGCCCACTTGAAGATCGATCACCGGACTGTACACAAACGTGCCCGCACCGCCCGGCTGGCTGCCGTTGTTGTCATTGTCCACGTCATTGTCCAGCGTCACCGCCACGCTGCTCATACCGGGCACGCTCACCGTCGGAGTCACACGCACGTAGTATTTGCCCGGCACCAGATTGGTGAAGGCATACGCCCCTGCACTGCTGGTCAGCACGCTGGCTCCCACCTGCGTATCCGCATTCACCCCGCTGCCGCCGATGGCATTGTCCGCACCCGGGCTGAAGAGCTGTACCGTCGCGCCGCTGATCCCCAGCTCGCCGCTGTCGCGCAGGCCGTTGCTGTTGACATCATTCCACACCAGATTGCCGATGTTCACCCATGGCGACACCGAGCACGGCTCAGTGGCAATCGTGAACACACCGGAAGCATCCGTCTCAAAGGAGCCTTCCGTGGTGTAGCTGAATGCAGTCAGTGCCCCGTTGCCGTCATAGGTAGGTGCGCTGTTCAGATCCACCATGTGCAGCACCACGCCCGTGCTGCCGCCGGTCTGGATGCCTTCCCACGTCGCGGAATTGACGCCCATCGCGCTCCAGTTTGTCGCGTTGTTCACGCGGCTCACATCGATCACGCATTGGAAGCGCACGCTGCTGCCGGCTTCCGTGACCTTGTTCAGCAAAACGTCGCCCGCCGTGCTGTTGCCCGAGACCGTGCTCACCATCAGGTTCGCCGCTGTCTGCCAGCTCTGATAGCCGAGCGTTGCATCATACTTGTAAATGGTCACGCTGGGACTGCTGCGTGTGATGCCGTCCACATACACGATGGCATGATCCGCAGTCGCAGGGTTCGCCCCCGTGCTGACGAGGAACCACAGCGCATCCACCTTGGAGCCACCGATCTGGTTGAACGTCATGTCCAGATTCAGACGGCTCAGCGCGGCATCATAGATTACATCCGCTTTGTTCATCGTAGCCACACCGCCCTGCGTGTAGTTGAAATCGTACGCCTGTGCCGGCGTCCATTCCGTGGCTCCGGTCAGCACGCCGTCGGCGTTCGAGTCCATGGCCAGGAAGTGATAGCAGCCCGTGGCGCTCGGGCCGCTGGACTTGAAGCCGAAATCAATGGTCATGTTGCCATTGTTGTCATCGGTATCATCGATGGTGTTGAACGCGCCGCTTTCTCCGTTCGTGTTGATCGGCTCGCCGCTGTCACTCAGGGAGATCAGCGCGCTGCTGATGCCGTTGACCGCAGGCTGCGCGTTGTCGATGCCGTCGTCATTGCCCACGATGTTGTCATCCACATCGTTGTCCGAAGAGCTGGAGGGGAAGATGGAGACCGTGTTCACCAATGCCTTGCCAATCGCAAATTCAGACGCCGGCACGCGCACATAATAGAAGCCAGGCACCACATTGCTAAACATGTACTGCCCACGCTTGGCGGTGGTGGTGCTGGTCGTCGTGCTGGTCACAAACGAACCCGCGCTGTTCAGCAGTTCCACGCGCACGCCGCCGACGCCTTCTCCTGTATCGTAGACGCCGTTGTTGTTAGCATCCTTGTAGACCAGATTGCCGATGCTGCAGAAGGTGGGCCGCAGGCCAAAGTCGATCGTGTTGTCGATGTTGCTGCCAAACGGTGCCAGCAGGCTGCCCGGCTCCGTCAGTGCAGAGAGTGTGATCATCGGCGAATAGATCGCCGCTCCCGTCGCAGACTGTGTGACGCCGTTGCTGTCGTTGTCGATGCCGTTGTCCGCATTGCTGCTGGTGCTGCTGCGCCTTGGGTGCGTGATCGGCGGCGTCAGCTTGACGTAATACCTGCCCGTGCCGAGTCCGCTGAAGCTGTAAAGACCGTCGCTGCCCGTGGTGAAGGTCGTGCCCACCTTCACATCGTCACCATTGTTCACCGTGGAGTCGGTGGAGCTGTACAGTTCCATCTGCGCGCCTGCGACGCCCGTCTCACCCACATCAACGAGGCCGTTGTTGTTCGTATCGGAGAAGACGAAGTTGCCCAGGGTCATTGCGGCGCTGAAGCCGAAATCCACCGTCATGTCCTGGTTGCCACCGCCGCTCGCCAGATTACCAGGCTCCTTGCCCAGCGTCAGATTGATCACTGGACTGGACACCGCCGTGCCCGCACCACCGGACTGAATGCCATTGCTGTCATTGTCCACCCCGTTGTCCAGGTTCACACCCGGAGACGCCGTCGGCCACATCGGATCAGGCGTTGGCAGACGCACAAAGTAATTGCCCGCCGTCAGCCCGCTGAAGAGGTAGTAGCCGTTGGCATCCGTGGTCGTGGTGGAGAGGATCTGATCATCCCCCGTGTTCGCCAGCGAGTCCGCGCCGGGGCTCACCAGTTGCACCGTGACGTTTTGCAATCCGGGCTCACGTGGGTTCTTGATGCCGTTGCCGTTCGTGTCCGCCCAGACGAAATCTCCAATCGCCAGCGACTGCGGATTGGTGGTCGCGTCGCCCTGCAGCAGGATATTGTCGATGTCGATGTACCCGGAGCCATCACCGCCCCAGAGATAGACTTCGATCATGAAGGACTTGCCTGCGAGTTCTGCCCCCGTCGGCAGCACTGAGGCACCGCCGATGGCGCTGGTCCATGCGAGGTTCATCGAGTACCACGAGCCGGTGGCGGAAAGCTGGAAGACGTCCGTCGTCACCGTGCGCATCGTCGCGCCATCCATCCATGAGAGTAAGACCTTCCCCTGCACCGGTGCTGTCGAGCCCACACGGTACACATCAAACAACAGGTTGCCGATGTTGCCCGTCGCCGTCGGGTCCATGTCAAAGCGGATCCACAGGCTGTCAGGACGCTGCACCAGTGTGCTCGGCACGGCATTATAGCCCGTGTCATACGCAGAATCCCAGTCGCGCATGCGGCGTGAGAGTGCGCCACTGCGGATCGGTCCGTTGTTCGTCGGCTCGCTGATGTCCTTGAGGCCGTTCATGTCGTCCTCGATCTGAATCTTCGCCGCATTCACCACGGCGGAGTTTTTGTAGCTCGGTGGTGCAGGCAGGCCGCCGCTGGCCGTGTTCAGATTGTATTCGAGCAGGTTCGCGATCGAAGCCGGCACCGCACGCAGCGCAAAGTCCAGCGTGTTGTCCGCATCGCTGCCGCCCACCACATCACCGGGTTCGCGGCCCACTGCGAGCGTGAATATCGGGCTGGTGATGGCCGTTCCCACGCCGCCTGCCTGCACACCGTTATTGTCATTGTCCACGCCATTGTCCAGCGCGACCTGCGGGCCGGAAGAAAGCGGATACGCCGTCGGCGGCGTGGCTATTTTCACAAAGTATTTTCCAGGGGCCAGTCCGGTAAACGCATACGCCCCGGCACCGTCCGTGGTCGTCGTGCCCTGAGACACATCATCCCCGTTGCCGATCACCGCGTCCGTCGTGGAGAAAAGCTGCACCGAGACGCTGCCGATGCCCTGCTCTCCCAAATCACGCGTGCCATTTTGATCCGTGTCCTGCCACACCAGATTGCCGAGAGAGAGACCGTTGATGACGGCGATGTAATCACGCGTGCCAGAGCAGGTCGCGCTGTCCAGACCGCGCACCGTGAAGCTAAAGCTGCCCGCTGCCGTCGGCGTGCCGCTGATGACGCCGCTGCTCGTGTTCAGCGTCACACCCGGTGGCAGGCTGCCTGCCGTCACTGAGTAAGTGTATGGGCTGATGCCGCCGGTGGCGGTCACCGTCTGGCTGTAAGACACACCACGATAACCCGAGCCTAGGCTGGTCGGGCTGAGGCTCAACGTTGGGCACACCACCGTCAGGGTGATCGTCGCCGTGCCGGAGCAGGCATACGAACCGCGTGCAGTCACAGCAAAACTGTAGCTTCCGGGTGCTGTCGGCGTGCCGCTAATGACTCCAGCGGTGCTCAGCGCCAGGCCGGACGGCAGGCTGCTGCCCGATTGCAGACTCCAGGTATAAGGAGCCGTCGCGCCGGTAGCTGTCAGCGTCGTGGAATAGCTGTTGGCGACTGTGGCATTCGGCACCGTCGTCGGCGTGATCGTGACCGTAGGGCACTGCAACGTCAGCGCGTATGCGGCCGTGCCGGGACAGTTGTTCTGATCCATCGCCTGGAGGGTGAAGTTAAAGGTGCCCGCGGTGTCCGTGGGCGTACCGCTCAGCAGACCTGCGGAGCTCAGCGTCATGCCGACGGGCAGCGTGCCGGTTTTGACCGTCCATGTCTTCGTCCCCACACCACCGCTGGTGGTAAACTGCTGCGAGTAGGCCGTGCCCACCGTCGCGGAGGACAAGGAGGATGGAGTGATGGTGATCGCCGCGCAGTTCACCCCCAACGCCAGCGCCTGCTGTGCCACACAAGTGTTCAAGTCACTCGCCTGCACCGTGAAGTTGAACGAGCCCACCGCCGTCGTCGTGCCGCTGATCAGGCCTGCAGAGGAGAAGGTGATGCCCGCAGGCAGCGTGCCGGAGGCCAGCGTCCAAGTGTAGGGCCCAGAGCCGCCTGCCGCCGTGAGTTGCTGGCTGTAGGCAACCGTCGTCGTGGCCTGCGGCAGCGTCGTCGGTGTGATGCTGATCAGCGGACAGTCAAAGAGAATGGAATAGTCACGCGTACCAGCGCAGCCAAACGAATCCGTCGCTTGCACCCGGAAGCTGTACGTTCCCGGCACTGCGGTCGGCGTGCCGCTGATGACACCCGCCGTGCTGAGTGTCAGCCCCGTGGGCAGCGCACCGCTGACCAAAGACCAGGTGTAGGCCGGGTTCCCGTTGCTCGAAGTCAGGGCCTGGCTGTAAGCCTGATACTGCCGACCGTTCGGCAGAGTGGTCGGACTGATCGCGATGGCCGGGCAGTTCACACGCACCGTGTAGCTGCGCGTGCCCGAGCAGCTTGAGCTGTCCGTGCCGCGAATCACCACCGTGTAATCTCCTGGCGTCGCCGTCGGCGTGCCGCTAACCAATCCAGAGTTTGACAGGCTCATGCCCGTTGGCAGTGCGCCGCTCTGAATGGAGAAAGTGTAGGGGGAGCTTCCGCCTGTACCATCCAGCAGCACAGCGGTATAGGCGGCATACTGCTGCGCATTGGGCAGCGTGGCCGGGGTGAGTGAAATAGTCGGGCAGATGACTTTTACCGTCAGCGCCTTCGTGCTCACGCAGTTATTGGCATCACGCGCACGCACCGTGAAGGAATACGTGGCCGGTGCGGAGCCCGGTGTGCCGCTGATGACGCCCGCGCTGCTCAGACTCATGCCGGTCGGCAGCGCACCGCTGGTGATGTCCCACTGATACGGCGCCGTGCCGCCCGTCGCAGTCATCGTCACCGCCGTGTACGACGCATACTGCGTAGCATCCGTGAAGGTGCTCGGCGAGATGCTGAGGGTCGGGCAGCCCACTGTCAGCGAGTAGCTGCGCAGACCGATGCTGCTGTAGGAGTCCGTGGCGCGCACCGTGAACGGGTAGCTCGTCGGCACCGCCGTAGGAGTACCGCTCAGCACGCCAGTCGTGGCATCGAGAGTCAGCCCAGCGGGCATGCCGTTGTTGCCGCTGTGGGTGATGGTATAACGTGCCAGCGCCTCGTTGGAAGTCAGCGCGCGGTTGTAGATCACGGCTTCATCCAGCGCACCATTCCAGCTCGTGCTCGTCGTGGCGCTACCACCCATCACCAGCGGCTGCGTCGAGTGGTTGATCGCCGTCGTGAAGGCTTTCGAGGCGATCTGCACGCCGTTGACGTAGAGGCGCAGAGTCGTGAGGTCATACGTGGCCACCACATGGTTCCAGTTTCCCACCGTCACCGGCGCATCGACAAATTCAGACGAACCTGCCACCGAGTTCGTGCCATTGATCCAGAAGCGCACAGTGCTGCCGCCGCTGCGCTGGATCAAACCATAACCATTGGCCGGAGCGGTCGCGCTCGATGTCTTCTCGATGAGGATCTGATCCGAAGCAGGCGTGGCGCTGGCCGGACGCACCCAGGCTTCCAGACTGATCTGCGCCGGACGCATCACCGACTGATCCGCCACTTGCAGGTAATCATTCACTCCGTCAAAGCTGAAGGCCCTGCCCACAAGACCCGTGGTGAAGGCCACGCCATTCATGAGTGCGCCGTTGTTGCCAGCGACCACTTCCGTCCCGCCGTTTTCACCCGGCCACCACGCGGCAGCTCCGCTCAATGCGGAAGGTCCGTAGCTCCAGGTGTAGGGTGCGGTGCCGCCTGAGGCTGACAGATTTTGCGTGTAGGCCGCATACTGCGTCGCGGCAGGCAGCGTGGCAGGAGTGACGGTCACGATCGCGTTGCTCAGCATCAGCGTATAGCTCTGCGTGCCCGAGCAGCCCTGGCTGTCCGTGCTGCGAACATTGAAGACGTAGCCGCCGGGCGCGGCGGAGGCTCCCGGAGTGCCGCTGATGACACCTGCGCTGGTCAACGTCATGCCACTGGGCAGCGCACCACTGGCGACGGCATACACATAGCCGCCCGAGCCACCACTGGAGGTCAGCGTGAGCGGATTGTAGGCCACATACTGCGTGGCCACCGCCACCGTGCCGGGGCTGATGGTCAGAGTCGGACAGCCGCGGAAACCGAAATCGATGGTGTTTTCGCTGTTCGAATTGCCGGAACTCCCCGGCTCACCGCCCGCTGTCAGCGTGATCACCGGACTGATCACCGCCGTGCTGATGCCGCCGGTCTGGATGCCGTTGCTGTCATTGTCACGACCGTCATCCGAAGTGTTCACCACGCCCGAGGCCAGCGGATACTCCGACGGCGGCGTGGGAATGCGAACGCGGTAGTTTGCAGGCTGATAAACCGTAAAGCCATACACACCCGAGTTGTTCGTCGTCGTGCTGGCGATGACCGTGTTCACCGTGCCATCAAGCAGTTCCACCGTCACTCCCGAGCCCACACCGGTTTCAGTGCCGCTGCTAAAGACTCCGTCATTGTTCGCGTCGATGAAGAGCTGATTTCCAAGCTGGATGCCGGAGAACAAACCGAAGTCGATGCTCAGTTCGGTGTCGGGATTGGTGTCACCATCATTCACCGGCTCCGTGCCGCTGGCCAGCGTGATGACCGGACTGTAGATGTAGGTTCCCGGACCGCCCGGCTGGCTGCCGTTGTTGTCATTGTTCACACCGTTGTCCAGCGTGACGACGTTGCCGCCGGTCGCGGGAATATTCACCGGCGGCGTGACGCGCACCACATACTTGCCGTCGGCCAGTCCGGTGAAATTGTAAGCGCCCGCCGAGTTGGTCGTCGTGCTGGCGATCAGCAGGTCGTCCTCATCTCCGGCAATGTCATTGGCGCTGCGGAAGAGTTCAACCGTGACGCTGCTGATGCCAAGCTCGCTGTTCGCACCCGTGTCGCGCACGCCGTTTTTATTCGCATCGTTCCACACCAGATTGCCCAAGGTCAGCGTGGCCGTGGTATTCACTTGGCAGAGATAAACCAAGTCCGCAGCCACCGCATTGGTGCTGCTGCCGCCGGAGAGCGCCAGGCTTGCTGAGTCGATCTGTGCCGTAGAGGCGCCACTGGCGATGCGGAAGTGGTAGGTAAACTGACGCCACAGCGGCTGCGTGCTGTTGGCGGAGGCTTCCGTCCAGTTGTTGTAATCGGAAGCACCAAAAGCCGAGTACGAAACCGTGCCAGCGTTGTATCCGCAGCACTGGCTCACTCCCGGAGCCGTGGCGCTCATTTCACCCTGCGGCACAGTGTAGTATTGATACAGGCCCGGCGTCGCTCCGGTGATGATCTGGAAGATCTGCGCACTCGCACCGAGATTCCACAAGATTGAAGCCGCACCTGACGAGGCGCTGGAAGCCCACACGCTCAGTTCATATTCTTTGCCCGCCTGCAGCACGCTGCTCCAGTTGCCGCCACCCGCAGGCAGCAGATTGACGGCTGAGTTCGTTCCCTGCATCAGCACCATGCGCTTGCCATGCCGGCTCTTCACACTCTCCACCCACGATACCTTGGAGCCGCTGCTTCCTGCGGCGACCTGCACGCGCTGCACCGGCTCGCCGATGCCGCTGGTGCCATTCGTGCCGCCGAGCCATTGGTAGGCATTGATTCCGCTGCCAAACGAGGTGCCCGTGCCGTTATAGCCCAGCACGGTCGTGGCGGTGCCTGTCGCGTTTGGCAGTCCGAGGAATTCAAAGCTCGGGTTATCGAGGAGATTGGTGATCTGACATGGGTTCGCATTGGCAAAGCCGATGTCGAAGGTGCTGTCGATGTCCGTGTCGTCGCCATCGACGCCAGCGCCGGGCTCCGTCCCGGGATACAGATTGATCAGCGGCGTGACCACGGCGATTCCAGCCACCGCCTGAATGCCGTTGTTGTCATTGTTCACGCCGTTGTCCAGCGATACCTGGCTCGTGCTGACCTTGGGGTAATACGTCGGCGGTGTCGGGATGCGCACGTAATAGACGCCCGGAGCCAGACCGTTGAAAAGATACAGACCATCGGAGTCGCTGGTCGTGGAGGCCAGCAGCACGTCATCGCCGCTGCCGTTGTTCACCACACCGTTAATACCTGGCGACCACAGCTGTACGGGAAGATTGGGCACGCCACTTTCATTCGAACTGCGCAGGCCGTCATCGTTCATGTCCACCCACACCTGATTGCCGGTCCCCATGCCTTTGATGTTATAGGTCACCGCAGTCGCGATGCTCACGCAGCTATAAGCGTCCGTGGCACGAACAGTGACGGTGTAGGTGCCCAGTGTCGTCGGCGTGCCGCTCACGCTGCCATTGCTGGCCAGGTTGAGTCCCGGTGGCAGGCTGCCGCTGACCAGCACAAACGAATACGGTGCAGTGCCGCCGCTCGCGGTGATGCTTTGGGCAAAGCTGGTTTTAAGGTAGCCGTTCGGCGGCGTGGTGCTGCCCACCGTGATCACCGGACAGACGGGCGTGAGGGTATAACTGCGGGAACCCGCGCAGCCGTTCGCATCGGTGGCGGTAAGGGTGAATGTGACGGGCGTGTTCGCGGTGGCCGTGCCGCTGAGCACTCCCGTGCTGCTGTTGATGCTCAGCCATGCGGGCAGGCCCGTCCCGCTCCAAGTCAGCGGCGTCGCGCTCGTGCCGCTGGTGGTGATCGTCTGCGAATAGCTGAGACCAAGGAATGGCGCAGGCAGCGTGGTCGGGCTGAGCGTGATCACCGGGCACACCTGCATCTGATAGCTCGCGGAACCCAGGCATCCCTGCGAATCCGTGATCCATACCGTGATGCTGGCTTTGCTGCCGTCTCCCGTCGCCGCCATACCGCTGATGACGCCGCCGCTCGTGAGCGTGAATCCTGCCGGCAGCGTGCCGCTGTTCAAAGTGTAGGTGTAAGGCCCCGTGCCGCCGCTGCTCGTCAAAGTCTGCGAATACGCGGTGCCCGCCGTGGCGCTCGGCAGCGTGCTCGGCGTCACCGTGAAAATGGTGCAGCGTGGGTCCACGGTGTAAATCTGTGTGGCCGCACAGCCGTTGGCATCCGTGGCATTGATCGTGAAATTGCCCGGGCTGTTGTTGTTCGGCGTCCCGGAGATCTTTCCGGTCGTGGCATTCAGCGTGCACCATGCAGGCAGAGCACCGCCGACCACGCTGTATTGATAAGGTGCCGTGCCGCCCGTGGCCGCAACCGTCTGCGAATACAACTGGCCCACCGTCGCCGGTGGCAATGCCGCAGGAGACAGGGTGATGGCGGGGCAGACTTGCAACGCCGACCACACCCGCGAGCCAACGCAGCCGTTCGGATCGGTGGCCGTAATGGTGAAACTGGCCCCGAGGCCGTTCGCCGCCGTCGGCGTGCCACTGATGACTCCATTGGTCGCGTTCAGCGACAGTCCCGCAGGCAGGAGGCCGCCCGAAACTCCCCAGACATAATCCAGCCAGCCCGACACCGGCTGCAGGCTCAGGTTCGGACCGGACCACAACAACTTCATCACCGCTTGACCGGCGTTTTCATAATACTCGACCCGGATGGGCACCACGACCCCTGCCGTCAATGTGACCGTGGCGGTGTTGGTCGCGGCAGACTGATCCACCCAGCGGTCAATGACCAGTGTGTTGTTCACCCAGACACGGACACCATCATCGCTCGTGCTTTGGAAGGTGTAAGTGCCCGAGGTCGCCGGACGGACAAATCCGCTCCACCGCACCGAGAACTGGTCCAACGGAACCAGCGGATCAGGAGAGTCATTGACCCAGTCATAATTGATGGACGTTTCCTGGCGTGTCAGCAACAGCGTCTCGAAGTCCATGCCCGAGAAATACTGTCCGGTCAGACCGGACGCAGGCGAAGCACTCAGCGGCTGGCTGTAAGGCACGCCCACTTTAGCCACAGCGGGAGACACCGGAGTGATGGTGATTGCGGGACACACGGGTGGCAGCGTGTAGCTCCGGGATGCAGAGCAAAGATTGGCGTCCGTGGCGGTGACGGTGAAGGTGACGGCGGTGGAGTTTGTCGGCGTCCCTGACAAAACGCCGGTGCTCGCATTCAAATACAACCAGCTCGGCAATCCTGTGGCACTGTACACCACCGGCATGGCGGTCGTGCCGGAAGTCGTGATCGTCTGGGCATACGGCGCACCGATCAGCGGAGCTGGAAGCGCGGCGGGGTTCACCGTGATCACCGGACAGATCTTGATTTTCAGCGCCTGATCTCTGAAGCAGGTGTTCGCATCGATGGCACGCACGGTCACCGTCGTGCCGTTCACCCCGCTCGTCGGCACCGTAGGCGTACCGCTGATGCTTCCCGTGCTGCTGATGCTCAAGCCTTCCGGCCATGTGCCAGAGGACTTGCTCCAGGTGTAAGGCGTCGCGCTGCTGCCGCTGGCGCTCATCGCTTGTGAATACTCACTGCCGACGAGGCCGTTGCTCAGTGTCGTCGGTGTCATTGAGATGACCGGGCAGGAGCGGAAACCAAAGTCGATGGTGTTTTCAAAACTTGAACTCCCTGTGGCCCCCGGCTCCGTTCCGACAGCCAGCGTGATCACCGGACTGATCGAAGCCGTTCCCGCACCGCCGGTTTGCGCACCGTTGCTGTCATTGTCCACGCCATTGTCCGCATAAACCGTGAGTGTCGCCGACGAATAAGCCGCAGGCGGCGTGGGAATGTTGACGCGGTAAGTTCCGGGTGCCTGCCCGCCGAAGAAGTAAGCGCCGCTGGCGTCGGTCGTCGTGGCCAGCAGCACGTTGTTCGTGGTGCCGTCCAGCAACTGCACCGTGATGTTCGCCTGACCGGATTCAGTGCCGGATTGATAGATGCCATCGCCGTTGATGTCAGCAAACACGAGGTCGCCAATGCTCACACCGTCACTCAGTGCAAAATCAACGGTGAAGTCGGTGTTGGTGTTGGAGTCGCCATCGTTCACCGACTCCGTGCCGGGGATCAGCGTGATCATCGGGCTGTAGATCGGCGTACCGGGACCACCGGGCTGCATGCCGTTGTTGTCATTGTCCACGCCGTTGTCCAGTGACACCACCACACCTGAAGTCACCGGAAGTGACGCCGGGGGAATGACCTGCACATAGTAGGAACCGGAAGGAATGCCGCTGAAGACATACACACCGCTGCTGGAGATGGTGACCGGGGTCGAAATCTCGTAGTCAGCATTCACGCCACTGCCGCCGCGCACGCCGTCCGCACCTGGATGGAACAGATGCACCACCGCGCCCACCGCGCCCGGCTCACCGAAGTCTTTGATGCCGTTGCGGTTCGTGTCCTGCCAGACTGCATTGCCCAGGCAAAGCCGGGTGTCTGCCACCGCCACTTTTTGGAAAACCATGGTATCTTCCTGGCCGGAGGGGTTGTCACCATAGACGCCCATCGTCGTGCCGTCGGCGGAGATGCCGTCACCACCGTTGTAGATGTTCCAGAAGGAGTATGCACTGTCCTGCACCACGTGGCCGTCAGAGGCAAGGAGGTCCGAAATGCGCGTGTACAAATCCGTCGGCGTGTCCCACATCACCGCAAAACTGCCAGTGGATGCACTGCTATACATCGAACCGAGCACGCGGCCGGTGTCGCTGACTGCACCGACGATGCCGCCGAGATTGTCTTGGGGCAGGATGCGGGGCAGATTGGTGCGGGTGCTGGTCTGGGTGTCATACACGAAGGGTGTCGGGACGCCGGAAAGGCGCTGGCTGGAGCCGATGTAGCGTCCGCTTGGGCTTACGCGGCCCGCGTTCAACGAACCGCCGGTGAAGCTGACCACCACCGTGTCGTAACCCCCTACAGGACTGCCGCTGAGCACTCTACTACCACCGCCACTGTCCGTCACCAGCAGCATCGTGCCGTCGGCGGAGGCATCGATCACCTCACGAACGCCGAAAATAGCGGTCCAAGCACGGGTGCTGAGATTCCAAAAACCGCCTTGGGTTGAGAGGGGGCCGCCGGGGCCGTCGGGGTCTACGGTGCCGAAGGCGTAGGCGCTGTCGGTGGTCAGGGCGCATGGCATGGCGCTGATGCTGGCGCGCGAGTCATACGGTGTCAGGAGACGCACGACGCTGCCGTTGGTGGCATACCATGGAATGATATTGACCTTGGCACCGGTGGTCCACTTCTCGTAACCGACGGCATCGCCGCTGTCGTTCACATCGCGACCCATGGCATAAGGATGTGTCGGATTCAGCAATGGAACGTCCACGCTGACGTTCGTGAGCGTGTTCATGAGGAAAGCGTGGGATTTCAGTCCGGTGCGGATGCCGGTGATCCAGCGGCCGTTCGGGGACATGTTGTAAAGGCAGGAACCGAGACCGGAATTTTCGCCACCGAGCACGTCACGGCCGAGACGTGTCACCAGATAAGCACCGCCGACGCTTTGATTGAGCGGCGTGGGGCAGTTGGAAACGACGTTGGAGGAGATGGTGATGCTGCGCGTGATCGTTGTCTGGCAGGCGGTGGCGTCGGTGACTTTCACCGTGAGGGTGGAACTGCCTGCGACTGCTGGCGTGCCGGTGATCGCGCCGGTGGAGGTGTTGAAGTTCAGGCCTGCGGGCATCGAACCGCCGGTGAGCGCGTAGGAGTAGGGGGCACTGCCGCCTGCGGTGATGAAGGTCTGCGAATAGCTGGAGCCGACCATGCCCACGGCCAGCGTGCCGGGGCCGACACTGATGACGGGGCACTGCGGGGTGATCGTGTAGCTAAGCGAAACGACGCAGCCGTTGGCATCTGTGGCGCGGATGGCGAAGGTGCGTGAGACCGAGCTTGTGGGCGTGCCGCTGAGCACGCCGGTGGTTGCGTTGAAGGTCACTCCTGTGGGCAGCGTGCCGCTGACGAAGGACAGGACATACGGTGAGGTACCGCCGGTTGCAGAAAGCGTTTGCGAGGAACTTGTGCCCACTGTCCATGTGGTGGTGAGAGGAGACAGGGTGATGACGGGGCAGATTTTGAGGCTGATGATCTGATCCTTCAGACAGCCGTTGGCATCCATGCTGCGCACGGTGAAGCTGCTGCCAAGACCATTGGCGGTGGTGGGCGTGCCGCTCATGACTCCGCTGCTGCTGAGCAGCAGTCCTGGTGGCAGGGTGCCGTTGCTGATGGAGTAGGTGAAGGGAGAGGTGCCGCCGCTGGAAGCGAGAGCCTGACTGTAAAAGGTGCCGACTGTGGCTGCTGCAGCGGTGGTGGGTGTCACGCTGATGGCGGGGCAGACTTGCAGAGTCAAAGTCTTGGAAGTCTGGCAGCCATTGGCGTCCGTGGCGCGCAGGGTGAGGCTTGCGCCGCTGGCATTGACCACGGTGGGCGTGCCGCTGATGACGCCACCGTTGCTGAGGGACAGGCCCGTCGGCAGCGTGCCACTGGTCAGCGCCCAGGTGTAAGCGGCACTGCCCCCGATAGCGGAGAGCGTCTGCGAGTAAACCGTACCGACCACGGCCTGCGCCAGTGCGACAGGCAGGATGCTGATGGTGGGGCAGACCGGCGCGAGGGTGCAGGCGAGGGTTTTGGCACAGCCGTTGGCATCCGTGGCGCGCACGGTGAAGGCTGCTGAGGCCGTGTTGGTTGGCGTACCGGTGATCACCCCTGCAGTGCTGAGGGTGGCCCATGCAGGCAGCGAACCGCTGGCCAGAGTGAAGGCGTAAGGAGAGGCCCCGCCGCTGGCGGAGATGGCCTGCGAATAGGCGACACCCACCGTGGGTGTGACCAGAGTCGCAGGTGCGAGTGTGACCACTGGGCAGATTTGCAGTGACAGAGTTTGTGAGCCCTGGCAGTTGTTGGCATCATTGACCCGCACGATGATGGAGCCGGCCGGGCTGGCCGTTGCCGTGGGTGTGCCGCTGATGACGCCGGTGGTCGAACTGAGCGTGAGACCGGTGGGAAGCGTACCGCTGATGAGCGTCCATGAGCTGTAAGGCGCAGTGCCTCCGCTTGCGGCCAGTGGCTGAGAGTAGGCTGTGCCCACGGTGCCTTGAGCGAGCGTCGTGGGGCTGAGGGTGATCGTCGCGCAGGAAGGGGTGAGGGTGTAGGCGCGGGTGCCGACGCAGCCG
>NZ_JAQSEA010000126.1:2880-47119 GCF_029946185.1 Prosthecobacter sp. | reverse complement strand
CCCGTGCCCGTACTCGTGGCCATTAATGTCAGTATGCCACTGCCTTCCTTGGTGAGAATGCCGGAGGTAGCAGTGATGGCACCATGCACTTCAAAGTCGCCGCTGCCGGAAAAGGTGTAGCTGGTGGCACTGATCTGAGCGGCAATGCCACCCGCAAAAATGAGCGTGCCGCTGTCGGAGCTAAACCGCGTGGTGGACTGAAAGCGTACCGTGGGCGTGATGGTGTTGATGCCACTGAGATTGCGGATGGCCCCGTCGAGGGCGATGCCGTGGCCGTTAGCCTGGATCATTTCGTTCAAGGCAATACCGCCGGAAAGGTTCAAAGACGCACCTGCCATGATTTTGGTGATGCCGGTCGAGCCTGATGTGCCGAGCGCGCTGCTGTTGCTCACTTCCAGCACGCCGCTATCCACCGTGACCGTGCCGCTGAAAAAGTTTGCAGCCGTCAGCACCGTACGCCCGACACCATTGATGTTGAGGCTGACACTTCCGTTCCCGTTGTCGATGATGGCGGAGTTGATCGTGAGTGCGTTTGTGGTGGACATGTTGGTCAGCATCAACTGCCCGACGGCATTGTCCGCACCGCCAGCCGTCAGGTAGCTACCGTCTCCGGACGAACCAACTGCCAGCGCCTGCGCGCCCTGAATGACCTGCACGCCGCCGCTGTCGGCAAGCCGCAGGGTTTTGCCTGCCAGATCAAGCTGGCGTGCGCTGGCGGTGCCAGTCATCGAGAGCGTGGCCAGATCCGTGACTCCGGCGGCGAACAGTACATCTCCGCTGGACTCGTCTGAAATTTGCAGATTGGCAGCAGCCGTGTAACCCAGCAGCGCGGTGACTTCAGCGCCTGCCTGATAGGCGAGATCCCCGGTGTAAACGCCGACAACTCCACCGGTCATGCCGGCCCAGCCGCCGACAAGACCGTTCGCACTGCGGTAGGTGGCCCAGGTTCCCACCAAGCCCTGGACGGCACCGCCGACGCTGCCGGTGATCTGGCCAGTCACGGGCGCGGTGATGGCCACCACCCCGCTGCCCGTGCGGGAGATGTCTCCCAGGTCCATGCTCATGCTGCCGCCAAAGCCCGACACAAGCTTGATCGCAGTCGCGCTCTGCTGCACGCGCAGGCTGCCAAACGTCTGGCTGTTGGCCTTGCCTGCGGCACCGATGAGCTGCAGCTCCGTGCGGGTGGTGAGGCCGCCCAGCAATTGCAGCTCACCCGCCGTTGTGCCATGATACAGCATGTCATGGTCTGCCGCCGTCGCAGCGGTAAAATCGAGAATGTTCACCCCGCCTTCGGTGCCCGCGTTTTCGGTGGTGCTGACATAGCTGAGCACACGCCCCAGGATGGTGGCGCCGGTGTAGGTGCTGGGAGCCGCGTACGTAAGGGTCAGCGGAAGAAGTGTGTTGACGGGGGCGTAGGCGGTACGGCTGAAGCTCCAACTGCCCCCGGTCTCGCCAATGCCGCCGCTGATGGTGGTGTTGACCGTGTTGATATGCGTATGGAAGCGGGCGTCACCACTTAGAGTGATGGCCCCGCTGAACGTGGTGTTGGAGGGGTCCACGCGGACGGCACCGTAATTGGCGGCTCCTACGCCGGCAATGGTGAGAGCCGTGGTGTAAACACCTGCGCCCGTGGGATTAAAAATGGAGAGGGCCTTCACATCAATGCTGCCGAGACTGCTGATGTAGGTGGGGAGGCCAACGCTGAGGTAAATGCCACTGGTGGCCCCCGTTGCGCTGCTGAGTGTCAGCGTGCCGGTGAGATCCGGATTCACCGAACTGATGCGCACAAAGGCCGTAGTGGAGCCACCCGACTTTTGAAAGGTGAGATCGCTGCCTTTAAGCAAGGACGTAAAGGTGATCCACTGGCCACCCGTGCTGCCACCCGATGCCGCATTGGCAATGCTCACGAGCCCCCCGGAACCGAAATTGAGCGTGCCGCCGGTAAACGCGTGAGCGGTGGTTCCGAGCGGTGTCCCCAGCGAGTCGAAGATCATTCCGGCCAGTTTGATCTCACCATTCAGGGTGATCGTGCCGCCCGAGGTACTGTTGGTGTAGCCAAACTCGGCCACGCCCAGCCCGCTGTTGTCCCAGGCGCTGTACGCACCCTCTTTATACCACCTCAAATTGGTACTGACACCGGCATCCGTGCTCCAGACACCGTTGCCATTTTGAAGACCTGTCGTGGTGAGATCGCCATCCCATTGATAGGTTTGCGCTCCGGCCCAAGACGTCATTAACAACAGGCTCAGGAGTACTGGAGGTCGTTTCATATGAGAGGATGTGTTTGCCCTCCCCGCCACATGACCGTGGACTTCCATGACCAGCATGGGGCTGTTCTTTGACTCAAGTTTCGGGGGGGGACCTAACTACTTAGCATCCGCCATGCCCATCACGTTCATCCGGCAACACCTCGGCACAATAGTACCACTTTATGCTCCTGCTGTTTTGATTGTGGCTGAATGAACCACCTTCCTCTCATTGCACGCTAAGGACGATTAAATTCCCCTTCCAAATTCAGTCCCTAAAATCACCTTTCACTGACGCCTGCGTGCGAAAAAAGTCACTTCGGCCGCTTCATTTCAAACATGTCCTGCGTGCGACAGTACCAGCTCGGGCTCTGCATGCGGCCGATGGGGTGGTAGTTGCCGGGGTTTACGAGCCAGGTTTCGGGATCCAGAATGCCATCACGCACATGCACGCGCAGGACTTCGCCGATGATGAGGCGGTTGTCGCCGATCTCGATGATGCTGTGGCTGCGGCATTCGAAGCTGACAGGAGATTCGGCGATGCGTGGTGGTTTGACGACTGTGCTTGGCACGGCGGTGAGCCCAGCATGGAGCAGTTCGTCTTCACCGGGTGATAGTGTGGCGGCGCAGAGATTCATTTTTTCAGCGAGCGCTTCATCAACGAGATTCACCACAAACTCATGCGTGAGGCGGATGTTGCGCGCAGTATCCTTCGGCACACCCGCTGAGCGATCTCCAGGACAAAGGCCGACGATGGGTGGGGAATCTCCCAGTACGTTGAAGAAGCTGAACGGGGCTGCATTCACGCGGCCTTCGAGATCGACAGTGGTGGTGAGTGCAATCGGGCGCGGGGTGACGAGTCCGGCGAGGATCATGTAGGCGTCTTCGCGAAGCGGGCCGGTGAGGTCGAGTTCCATGAGAGGGGCAAAGGGTCAAAGAATCGTCAAGAGTGGGTCAAGGCGGGCGACTCGGCGCGGTACGCCTGCGCCAGCAAGGTCACGGGCTGCGTAACTTCGTGACAAGGATGATCACCACATGCTCGCAAACCGTTGGCAATTTGAAGATGGCAGCCGGGATTGCTGGTGGCGACGACGGGTGCTCCGGCCTGACGCAGGTTGGCGACTTTGCGGTCCAGAAGCTTCTGGCTCTGCTCAGGCTGCGTGATGTTGTAGATACCGGCACTGCCGCAGCACCAGTTTGACTCGGGGAGTTCCTTGAACACGAGTCCGGGAATGCTGTTGAGGATTTGGCGTGGCTGCGAGACGACTTTCTGGCCGTGGCAAAGATGGCAGCTTTCGTGGTAGGTGACTTCACTCACTCCGGCACCTGCGGTGGGTTTGCGGAAGCGGATTTGCACCAGCCATTCGTGGATGTCCTTCACCTTTTTGTCCCACATCTGCGCCTTGGCCGCGTAGAACGGATCCTCGTGCAGCAGGTGGCCGTAGGTCTTCAAATGCGAGCCGCAGCCACCAGCGTTGGTGATGATGGCATCGAGTTCGTCGAGATCAAAGCTGTCGATCTGCCTGCGAGCAAGTTCACGCGCGAGTTCGAGTTCGCCATTGTGCGCGTGCAGCGAGCCGCAGCAGCTCTGGGAGCGCGGCGTGATGACCTCGCAGCCGTTGGCGAGCAGGACGTCGGCGGTGTCGCGATTGATGTTGGAGAAAGCGAGATCCTGGATGCAACCGGTGAGCAAACCGACGCGGTATTTCCGGCCCGCTTGGGGCGACTCCTCCGGCCAGATAATGTCATCAGAGAACTGCGGCGAAATCTGCGGTGTCTGCGGCTCCAAGGCCGCCAGCGAGCGCGGCATGAGGCCGAAGAAGTGCACCTTGCGCATCAGCTTTTCGAGTCCGGTGCTTTGATACACGCGCAGCCCACGACCGATCAAACGTAGCAGCCATGGGCGCATGAAGATGACGTTCAACGAGAGCCAGCGCCAGAAGCCTCGCTGCATGCCGTCATTCACCTGCGCCTGCTCGACTTCGGCACGCGCCGTTTCAAACAGCTCGGCGTAGTTCACACCCGCCGGACAAGCCGTCTGGCAGGCGAGGCAGCCGAGGCAGTAGTACATTTCATCGGAGAGTGCCTTGGTGACTTCGAGTTCGCCATCGGCCACCGCCCGCATGAGCGAGATGCGGCCACGTGGGCTGTTTCGCTCCATCTTCGTCTCCACGTAAGTGGGACAAGTGGGCAGGCACATGCCGCAGTGCATGCACTGCTGCAAAACGGAGTAATCGAGGGATTTGAGGAGATTGGCAGATGGCATGTTAGTTCCTCGGATCAAAAATCTTCCCGGGGTTCAGCAGGCCCTGGGGATCAAGGGCTTGTTTAATGCTGCGCATGAGTTCGTAGCTGCCTTCGCCGAGCTGGCGTTTGAGGAAGGCTTTTTTGGCCAGGCCGACGCCGTGCTCGCCGGTGACGGTACCGCCAAGTCGGATGGTTTCATCGACAATTTCTTCGAGCGCGATTTCGATGCGGTGCATCTCTTCGAGATCACGTTCGTTGGTGAGGAAGGTCGGGTGCAGGTTGCCATCGCCAAGATGACCGAAGGTGCCGATCTGCAGCTTGTGCTTCTTCGCGACGCTGTCGATGAAGGCGACCATGGTGGCAAGTTCGCTGCGTGGCACGGTCACGTCTTCGAGAATCGTGGTAGGGCGCACGCGGGCGAGCGCGGAGAAGGCATTGCGCCGCGCAGCGGCGAGTCTGGCTCCTTCAGCTTCATCCGCAGCGGCGACGACAGCGCGTGCGCCGTTGGCTGTGGCGAGCGCCATCATTTGCGCGGCTTCTTCTTCGACGACGACGGGATGACCGTCTGTCTCCATAAGCACGAGGGCCTCCACATCGGTAGGCAGGCCGATCTTGGCGTAATCTTCGACGCATTGCACCGTGACGCGGTCGAGGAACTCCAGAGTACAGGGGATGATCTTCGCGGCGATGATGGCGGAGATCGTTTTCGCGGCGGCGTCCATGGAATCGTAGAGCGCGAGCATCGTCTTGCGTGCTGTGGGGCGCGGCAGTACTTTCAAGATGACTTCGGTGATGATGCCGAGCGTGCCTTCGCTGCCGATGAAGAGGTCCTTCATGGAGTAACCCGCCACGTCTTTGACGCACTTGTTGCCGAGGAAGGTCAGCGTGCCGTCTGGCAGCACCACTTCGATGCCCATGACGTAATCGCGCGTGACACCGTACTTGAGTCCACGCAGGCCGCCGGAGTTTTCGGCCACGTTGCCACCGATGGTGGAGATTTTCATCGAACCGGGGTCCGGCGGGTAAAACAGCCCCACCTTCGCTGCGGCATCGTCGATCTCCTTGGTGATGACGCCGCTTTGCGCACGCAGCGTGAGGTTTTTTTCATCCACTTCGATGAGCTTGTCCATCTTCACGAGGCAGATAACAAGGCAGCCTGATAGAGGAACGCTACCACCACTCAGACCGGTGCCTGAGCCACGGGTGACGACGGCGACGTTGTTTTTGCGGGCGAGTTTGACGCATTCGGACACTTCTTCGGCGGTCAGCGGGAAAACGACTGCGCCGGGACGCTGCTTGAGGGCGGCGGTGCCATCAAAACTGTAGGGCACGATGTCCTCGGCTGAGGTGAGAACTCTGTCAGGAGGTAATATTTCCTTCAGAGACTGGATAAAGCTGGCGTCAATTGGGTTCACGGAGGGCATTCTGGCGAGATCGTGGTAGAGCGTCAACGCAGGCTGTGGTTGATTCTCATCACATGAAATTCAATCGCCTCATTCGTTTCACGCCTATTTATCAAAGCCGCGTTTGGGGTGGCCGACGCATGGAGACTCTGCTGGGTGCCACGCTGCCGGATACAACGACGCCCTTTGGCGAAGCTTGGGCGGTGTCAGACCGTCCAGAGGCCCCGAGTGCGACGGCGGAAGGCGTGTCTCTGCATGAGCTATGGACGAACCACCGCGAAGAGGTGTTTGGCACAGCGCTGCTGGCTTCCACCAGCCCCACCTTCCCGCTGCTGATGAAGATTCTCGATGCCTGCGATGATCTCTCCATCCAGGTACATCCGCCAGCGAGCATGGCCACCGAATTGAAAGGCGAGCCCAAGACCGAGATGTGGTTCATCGCCCATGCCGATCCGGGCGCAAAAATTTATGCTGGCCTAAAACTGGGGACCACGCGGGCGAATTTTGAAGCCTCACTGCAAAACGGCACCGTAGCCGAGGTGGTACATGTGATCCAGGCACACACGGGCGACTGCCTGTTCATTCCGAGCGGTCGCGTGCATGCCATCGGCGCGGGGCTGCTGATCTATGAGATCCAGCAGAACAGCGACACGACGTATCGCGTTTTTGATTGGAACCGTGTCGGGCTGGATGGCAAGCCGCGCGCACTTCATTTGCAGGAGTCCATGCAGAGCATCGACTTCACCGATTTCGAGCCGAGCATGCAGCAGATCGCGGCGGATGGCACGCTGGTGACCTGTGAGTACTTTGACGTCAAATTGTGCAGCGGCTCCAAGCAGGCCGGAGCGGTGGGGGAAAGTATGACGCTGGCCGTGGTGAGTGGTGAGATCAGCGTTGGCGGCACAGTGCTGAAGGCTGGCGACTTTGCGCTGATGCCGGTCGCAATGGAGGCTGCTGCGCGGGAAGTGACGCCTGCGGATGCGAAAAGCCAGTGGCTGGAGATTCGGGTGCCGGTGTGAGGCATCGCGCTTGGCACAAAGTACTCCAGAGCTTTAGCTCGCTCTGGAAAAGGCCCCGCAACTCTCAAAACCTGGAACGAGCTACCGCGTAGCCTAATGCTGCGCAGGTGCGGCCTTCTCGTCCTCAGTAGCGGGCGGCTCGGCAGGCTTCGTTTCGACCGCAGGAACTGCCACTTTCTTAGTCTCAGTGACTGGTGTCTCAACCCTCTTGATCTCCGTCAAGGGCTTGTCCACCAGCTTAATCTCGGGATCTTTCGGGGTGCTGGGCACAGCGATGAACTTGGCTTTCTCGGGTTCCATCTTGGGCAGCTTGCCTTGAGGGACGGGAGGCAGCTTCTTCTCCGGAGCAGGCTTGGGAGCCGCAGCAGTAGCTTGGGCTTTGGGCTGGGGCTTGGCCTCCTCTTTGCCACAGGCAACAAGCAGCAGGGCGATGAGACAGAGACAGTGTTTCATGAGCAGCGAATGGATACCGAACGGGCGTGCGCATCAAGCCCCTCAACGGCACTGATGGCGCTGACGATGGGGTCCGACTTCGCGCAGCTTTCGCGATCCAAACGAATGATGCTGGTGCGGCGCTGGAACATGTCTGCCGTAATGCCCGGGAACGATTTGCCGGAACCGCCGGTGGGCAGCGTGTGGCTGGGGCCCGCGAGGAAATCGCCCACCGCGACAGGCGAGTGATTGCCAAGGAAGATCGCGCCTGCCGTGCGAATGAGCGGCAGGATGGCGTCTTCACGCGTGGTGATGAGCGTGAGATGCTCGGGCGCGAAATCGTTGGCGAGGCGTGCGCCTTCTTCCAAACTGGGGACCAACATGAGGAAGACGCCTTTTTCCAGTACCGGTGTTAGCTGGGCCTGACGACTGAGCGTTTTGGACTGTTCCTCTACCTGTACGACCACCGCAGCGAGCAGCGCTTCATCATCAGTGAGGAATCCCGCCATGCTGTCTTTGCCGTGTTCGGCCTGCGCGAGGATGTCCGCAGCGATGAAGGCGGGGTTGCCGGACTTGTCGGCAAGAATGAGTACTTCGCTGGGGCCGGGCAGCAGATCGATGGAGACAACGCCGAAGGACTGGCGCTTGGCTTCGACGACGTAGCTGTTCCCAGGACCGAAAATTTTAACGACGGGACGAATTGTCTCTGTGCCAAAGGCGAGTGCGGCGATGGCCTGCGAGCCGCCGATTTTGTACACCTCGGTGGCACCGGCGAGCTTCAGCGCAGCAAGCAGCCCCGGATTGACCGTGCCGTCGCGCCCGCAGGGGGTACAAACGACGATCTCCGGCACCCCCGCAGCGGCGGCGATGGCAACGGTCATGAGCGAGGTGGAGACGAGCGGCGCGGTTCCTCCCGGCACGTAGCAGCCGACGCGCTGGAAGGGGTGGAAGACTTCGCCGACCGTGGCCCCCTGCTCATTGGTGAACTCCCAGCCCTGACGCATGCTGCGTTGCGCAAAGGCCGTTACATTGCGGTGGGAAGATTCGAGGGCGCTCTTAAGCGGGGCATCTGCGGCGTCCCATGCAGCGTCGAGCTCGGCCTGCGGGATGCGCATCAGCTCATCGGTGAGTTTGGCCCCGTCGAATTTCTCGGTGAGTTCGAGCACGGCGGCATCGCCCCGCTCACGCACGGCCTTGATGACGCCCGCCACGACTTCACGCACGGCATCGCTGGCCTCGGCACGGCGGTTGAGAGTGGCAGCAGCGGCGGCATAGTCGGAGTCGGTGTGGCGGATGATCTTCATCGGAAGGAGTTACGTGGCAAGACAGGGGAAAGAGTCAAGAGGTGGTCAAGGAATCAAGACCTGCGCCAAAGCCAAATCGCACTGGGTCCCGCCTCAACGCGTCCGGTTCGGAGACAGTCAGTCCGCATTGCCCGCATCATCGAAATCACCGCTCTCCAAGCCATGAAACTCCTCAGACCGCCCATCGCCATACAATTCATTCGGCTCACGGCATGGGGCACTGCCACGACTGACCCGCGAAGTCCGATACCGTCGCCCAAAGAGATACGCTGCGAGAGCAATGCCCATCATAAGAACGATGATGACGATCAAGAGCATCATCAATTCGTTACAAAGTAAAGTTACGGCACAACCTCACCCGAGCCGGTGTACACCCACTTCTCGACGCGGCCGTTTTTGATGCGAGCCTGGGCTTCGGTTTCGAATTTGCCGAACATGGTCTGGGTTTCGTACTTCACGTTCACGGTCCAGTATTCGGTGCCGTCGATTTTTTCCTTCGTCACGTCGCTCCAGGACTTGATACTGTCGGGCTTGATCTCGGTGACTTCGCCAGACTTCATGCTGGCAAGAAGGAGCGGGTAGGAGCCATCGGCATCTTTGGCGGGCTTGTCATTGCTGCTGCCACCACCGGAGGAGGCGGCCGGCGCGTTTTGGGCGCGTTCAGCGGCAGCCAGACGGTATTCGTGGGCTTTGCGGGCATTGTCTGTCTGGACGACCTTCACCTGCTCATAAGCAGCGGTGAACACGTCCTTAAAGTCCGTGTCGTCCATGGCGACGAGGCCGCGCATGGGAGAACCTGCTGAGGCTCCCACCACAAGGTTGGACCCGTCCTGGCCCATGACGAAGATTTTAGCACCCGACTTGAAGGTGGTGGCAGCGGTGGCCTTGCCCATCTGCATCTTGAGTTCGAGGTCTTTCTTCATGGTCACCTGCTTGGGCGTATTAAAGAACCCTTTCGGCACCACAGCCCAGTTCTGGGTGAGTTCGTCCACCGGTGGGAATACGGGAGCGACGAAGGCATTTGGATCCACCGGCGGTGGTTCAGGAGCTTTGGGCATCTCCGGCTTTGGCTCCTCGGGCTTCATCTCCGGCTTCGGCGCGGGCGCCTCCATGACGATCTTCGGCACTTTTTTAACCGGCTTCGGCGCGGGGGCGACGACGATCTCCTTCGGCTCCTCCTTTTTGGGAACGTGTTTGGTGAACTTCATGGCATCAGCAAAAGGCGGATACACATACTCGTAGGAGACGTAACCGACGGCGAGGGCCAGGGCGATGACAAGGAGAGGTTTCATGGCAGTGGGGGAGTCTAGGAGAGAGGGCGGAGATAATCAACCGCCCTCATGCACCATTCTGGAAACGGGCCAGCCGGGCTTTTCTTGGGCTTGATCTCCCCTGCCCCACGCGGCTTGTGTGTACCCATGCCTGAAGACGTGATTCGCGTGCGGGGTGCACGGCAGCACAACCTCCAAAATATCGACGTGGACATCCCACGGCACCAGCTCGTGGTCCTGACCGGCGTCAGCGGCAGCGGGAAGTCTTCGCTGGCGTTCGACACGCTCTTTGCCGAGGGCCAGCGCCGCTACGTGCAGAGTCTGTCCGCCTACGCTCGGCAGTTCCTGGGCCAGATGCAGAAGCCAGACGTGGATTTTATCGAGGGGCTGTCACCTGCGGTGGCCATTGAGCAGGTGCATTCAAACCCGAACCCGCGCAGCACCATCGCCACGGTGACGGAAATCTACGACTACCTTCGCGTGCTCTACGCCGTGGCGGGCCAGCCCTACGATCCGCAAACCGGTGAAAAGCTCCACCGCAGCACGCCGCCGGAGATAGCCGACAAGGTGCTGGCTCTGGGTGAAGGCACGCGCGTCATGGTACTCTCCCCCCAGCCACCGGGAAGCAGCGTGGACACCCGCACTCTGTTTGAAAAGCTGAAGCGCCAGGGCTTTGTGCGCGTTCGGCTGAACGGCACCGTGGTAGAACTGGAGGACAAACTCAAGCTGGAGGAGGATGAAACGCAGCAGGTGCAGATCGTCATCGACCGTCTGGTAGTGCGTGCGGACTCACGCCAGCGGCTCATGGAGGCCATCGAAAGCTCCCTGCACTGGAACGAGCGCGAGGTGCAGTTTCTCGTAAACCTCGACGGCAGCGACGAAATCCTCAGCTACACCACCGCCTTTGCGAATCCGCGCACCGGCTATGCCATCGAGCGACTCACGCCCCAGCACTTCTCTTTCAATACCCACCTCGGTGCCTGCCCCGTCTGCGAAGGCACCGGCACAACGCCCACGCCCGATCCGACGCTGCTGGTACCTGACGAGTCCAAATCGCTCGCCGATGGCGCGATCAAAGCCTGGTGGGCGCGGCATCCGAAAGTGAAGGTGATTTTCAATCAGAGCATCGAAGCTCTGGCCAAGCACTTCGATGCGCCGATGGACGCACCGTTTCAGGATCTGCCTAAGGCCTTCAAACACGCACTGTTTCACGGCACCGGCGCAGCCGCCATCAGCACCGGCTGGAAAAAGACTGACAACAAACGCAGCGTCGCCAAGCCCTTCGAAGGCCTGCTGCCTGAAATCGCCCGCCTATATCAAAGCGCCGAGAGCGACGTGCTCCGCGCCGCCCTCACCCGTCTGATGAATCCGCAAGCGTGTGCCGCGTGTGGGGGAAAAAGACTGAAACCGGAATCGTTGGCGGTACGGCTGAGTTCCAACTTTAAACTTAAAACTTTAAACTTGCAACCCGGCCTAGGTTTAAACATTCACGATTTCACCGCGCTTCAAACACGCGACGCTTTGAAGTGGATGCGTGAGCTGGAGGTGACGGAGCAGCAGAAGGCGTATGTGGGCGAATTGCAGCGCGAGATCGCCAAACGCATTGAGTTTCTGGAGCAAGTGGGACTGGGCTACCTCGCCCTGAACCGTGAGAGCGGCACGCTCTCCGGCGGCGAGATGCAGCGCATCCGCCTCGCCTCACAAATCGGTGCCGGTCTGGCTGGCGTACTCTATGTTCTGGACGAGCCCAGCATCGGCCTGCATCCCAGCGACAACGAGCGTCTGATTCAAACGCTGCTGCGCCTGCGCGATCTGGGCAACACCGTTCTAGTCGTCGAGCATGACGAGGCCACGATGCGTGCAGCGGATCACATCATCGAGCTTGGCCCCGGAGCCGGACAGCTCGGCGGCAGGATCACCGCGCAGGGCACGCCCGCAGAGATCGCCGCGAATCCAAACTCCATCACCGGCGGATTTCTGAGCGGCAGAGTTCGGATCGAAGCGAAAGCCCTGCCTCAAACGCTGCTCACAGAGCCCGTGGGACCACGCTCCAAGCACGCACTCACCATTCACGGCGCAACGGAGCACAATCTGCGGAACGTCACCGCCGCCTTTCCGCTCGGCAGCTTCACCTGCGTCACAGGTCCCTCCGGCAGCGGCAAATCGACCCTCGTCGATGATATCCTCATGCGCGCGCTACGCCGCCATTTCTACGACGCCAAAGACATCCCCGGCGCGCACGAAAAAATCACCGGCTTGGAGCATCTCGACAAAGTCGTCGTCATTGACCAGTCACCCATCGGTCGCAGCCCCCGCTCCAATCCCGCCACCTACACCGGAGCCTTCGGCCCCATCCGCGAGCTCTTCGCTCAGCTCCCGCTCGCCCGCATGCGCGGCTACGATGCCGGGCGCTTCAGCTTCAACACACCGGGCGGTCGCTGTGAAAAATGCGAAGGCGATGGCGTCATTAAGATCGACATGCATTTCCTCGCCGATGTTTATGTCACCTGCGAATCCTGCAAAGGCCGTCGCTACGGCGCGGAGACCCTCGAAGTCACCTTCAAAGGCAAGAACATCGCCGACGTGCTCGACATGACCGTCAGCGAAGCCGTGCGCTTCTTTGACCGCAGCACCACCATCGGCCCGAAGCTGCGTACGCTGGAGGAGACGGGTCTCGGCTACATCCGCCTCGGCCAAAGCGGAGCCTCGCTTTCCGGCGGTGAGGCGCAGCGCATCAAGCTCAGCGCCGAACTCGCCAAACGCAGCACGGGCCGCACCCTCTACGTCCTCGACGAACCCACCACCGGCCTCCACAGCGCCGACATCCAAACCCTGCTCGGAGTCCTCCTCCGCCTGCGGGATGCGGGCAACACCCTCATCGTCATCGAGCACCACATCGACGTCATTCGCTGCGCCGACTGGATCATCGACCTCGGCCCCGGCGGCGGCACCGAAGGGGGGGACATTTTAGCCACAGGAACGCCCCAACAAATCGCAGCCAATGACAAAAGCGTGACGGGGCGTTTTTTGCGCCCAAGGTGACGGGGTCTCCGCCCCCGCCTCATTCAGCGCCCACTCCAACTCACCTCGCAACGGTCCCGCAAACCGCCCATCCTAGCAGACATGCGTCGCCTCAATTACACTAGACAAGTTTTTTTTCGATCCAATGTTGATGTGTCAACGCCTCGCATACCATCATCTCGATGAAAGCGTTCCTCTCAGCTTCAGTTATAGCCGCCATGCCACGCGAATACTATGCGCAGGGAGCGCTTGGATCTGTTTCTCTCGGCTTGTTTCTCTACATCCTTTCAACAGTAAGCATCGGCTTGTTCGTCGTCGTCATCATGAGGAAGCGTACCCAGCCACACCGGTCCTTTTCGCCGGAATTAGTGCTTACATTCATCCCGGTCTTTTGTGCCACGGCCTATCTCGTTCTTTGCATCTTTCGCATCTTGGAGGTCAGTAGCCGTGTTCAGGTCAGCCATGCAATGTTAAAAAATGAAATGTACTATTCTCTTCGGCCTCTTGGCATGGCACTCATCGCATCCAGCTTGATGCTGGTGCTCATCCTACTGGTGAGAAAGGCCATCATACGCCAGGAGCTTCGAAATGAAACTGGTGATCAGGCTGGGTTCGAACACCTGTCGTGAATGAGGAAAGAAGGGGGCAAAGCCCCTTCGCATTGGATTACACTTCTACTTCAGCGCCCTGACCAGCGGCTTGCCCATGCACATCGGCGGCTCCTGAATCCCCAAGCCTGCGGATAGGGTTGGTGCTAAGTCGGTGATGCTAAACTCATCCGCATAACGACCCGCTTTGAAGGGTGCGCCATAGAAGATGATGGGAATATGCGTGTCATACGTGAAGGGCGAACCGTGAGTGGTGCCGGTGCCGGGCTTGCCCGTACCAGAAATCATCCAAGGCTTGAGGATGAGCACGACGTCGCCGCTGCGCTCGCCATTGAAACCGTTCGCGATGCGCTGGCCGATCACACCGGGTGCGCGACCTTCCAACAGTTGGTCACGACCATAGACGGCATGAAACACTCCGGTGGACAGTGCCCATTCGCGGATGAAGGCGGTGAGGGTCTCGGGCTGCAGGTTCTTTTCCTGCAAAACGGCGTGATCGTAGTAGAGGTTTCCGTCCACTAGGCGTGGTTTCAAACTGCCTTTGGAAGAGAGAAAGTACCGGCCTGCACCAAAACGCTCCACCATCTTGGCCTGCAGTTCCACGAGTTTCTCCACAACGCTCGGACGCTCGCCATCCAGCCCCTGCTCCTTCGCATTTTCAGGCGTCGGCGCCACGCCATGATCGGCGGTCAGCACCATCACCACGTTTGCCAGCCCCACCTTCTTGTCGAGATAGGCAAAGAGTTCCTTCAACTGGCGGTCCAGCCGCAGGGTCATGTCCTGCACTTCCTGCGAATAGGGTCCGAACTTGTGACCACAGTAGTCGAGGGATGAAAACGAAACACAGAGCAAATCGGGCTTGGTCCCCTGCCCCAGTCCTTCACCTTCGATCGCCGCTTTGGCGAACTCAGCCAGAAGCTGATTGCCAAATGGGGTGGAGAGGATCGGCTCATAACCTTCCGCCTCTTCCTTGATGACCTTGTGGGGAAATGTGCTGGTTTTTTCACCGGCCAGGCGGCTCTCTCCCACAGCCTCATCTGGCATGGGATACTGCTTCTCATCCAGCAGGCGGTCCCAAGTCTGACCGACAAAGGCGTCCGGCCGCTTGCTGTCATTGAAGGCCTTCACCCAGGCAGGCAGTTCAGTCTGATAGTAGCTGCTGGTGATGAAATTGCCCGTGGCCGACTCAAACCAATACGCACCCGTGGGCTTTTTCCCCGCCGGCAAAATCGCCCCGCGATCCTTAACCGACATGCTGACCACCTTGGAGCCCCAGTGCAGCCGCATCTGATCCGCCACCGTTCCGCCGATGAAATTGCGCGGCGACATCTTGCCAGCCTTGGCGTCTGGCTTGGTGCCCACGCCCGTCACATCCGGATCCTCCACGCAGTACATCATTTGGCCGCTGCGCTTGTCGAACCAGTCATTACCGATCACGCCGTGCATCATGGGCGGACTGCCGCTGAAAAAACTGGCATGCCCCGGCGCGGTGACGGTGGGATAGTAATTGTACTGGGCGAAGGTCATGAAGGCCCCCTTGTCCGTCAGCTCGCGGAGTCCACCCTCAACAAACTGGTGGTGAAAGCGGTCCAGGTAGTCGTAGCGCAACTGATCTACGAGGATCGCCACGACGAGCTTCGGTGCCTTGGGCGGCGCGGCCTGTGCACCAGCAGAGCATGCGGCGAGGGCGAGGAGTGAGATCAGTGTGCGATACTTCATAAATGGAATGGGGCGCAGTAAACGCCCGGATTGTTGCGATAGTTTCAACCGCTTGAGTCCCAAGGTGACGTGGTCGGGAGCCCCCGTCACCTTGATTCATTCCTGACTTGAACTGACTGGCAACCGCAGCCATCGAGACTGCGTAGAATCAACACGAAATGACCTCCCCTGAAACAACCCAGCTCGCGGCGCATGTGAAGGGCATTTCAAAAAGCTTTGGCGATGGCGGCTCGCGACTGCAAGTGCTGAAGGAAATCGACCTGGAAGTGCGGCGTGGAGACATCACCATGCTGGTAGGGCCGTCAGGCTGTGGCAAGACAACACTGATCAGCATCATCGCCGGGACCCTGAAAGCGGATGCGGGCGAGTTGCAGGTGTTCGGCCATGATTTGCGCCAGATGTCCACGGCGGCGATCACACGCTTCCGCTCAAAACACATCGGCTTCATCTTCCAGTCCTTCAATCTCATCCCGACACTGACCTGCGCAGAAAACGTGAGCGTGCCGCTGCTGATCCAAGGCGTGGGAGCCTCAAAGGCGGAAAAGCGAGCGAAGGAAGTGCTGGAGCAGGTGGGGCTGGGCGATCGCTTTAAGCACCGCCCCTCACAGCTCTCAGGAGGGCAGCAGCAGCGCGTGGCCATCGCCCGTGCGCTGGTGCATGAGCCGCAGCTCATCATCTGCGATGAACCCACAGCGGCGCTGGATGCGAAGAACGGCCATGTGGTGATGGAACTCTTCGAAAACGTGGCGCGAGGCAAAGACCGCGCGGTGCTGATCGTCACGCATGACAACCGCATCTTTCACCACGCCAACCGCATCGCCAACATGGACGACGGCCGCGTGGTGGAGATCCATGACGTGGATGCGGACAATCCACCGCCCGAGCATTTGCAGCATGTGGAGCGGCTGTAATGCCGCCGGGTATTTAAGGAAACGGGGGTTCGCTTATCAGCTCCGAAGCCTGATCCCGGTTTGGATTGAGGGGGGCAGCTCCAGCCTCTTCTTGAGGAGCCTCCCCTTCCGGCTGCGGCTGCATATCCGGCAAAGAATCGATGTACAGAGCCTCAACCTTTTCACGTGCCCAAGGGGTGCGGCGGAGGAAGACGAGGCTGGACTTGATGCTGGGCTGCCAGTTGAAGCAGTTGATTGGAATCATGCGGCCGAGCATCTCCCAGCCGTAGTGTTCGACGAGCTTTGTGACCATCACCTGAAGCGTGATGCCATGAAGCGGGTTTTTGGGGCCTGCGGCGTGCATGATGAGTTCGTGTTGGGTTTTATTCTTCCGGCACTTCGCCCGATTTCGCGGCTTTGACAATCTTCACCTGCGCTTTCGCGTCCAAGGGTTTCACTTTGACGTAGCTACCATCAAAATAGGCACGTGCACCGTGATAATAGCCGGTGTTCGCACCGGTGATTTCAAGCCTCTTGTCGCGGAGGATGAAACTGAGATTGGTCTCGTCAGTCTTATCCTTGTCCAGACCCTTGTCACTGAACCAGCCGATGTTCGGGTTCCATACGGCCATGCCTGCCAGGCCACCCACGTGCGAGGTGGGGCCGCGCGCGCACTGGACCACGAAATGCAGATGCCCATCGCGCTCCACGACCTCAAAGCTGCCACCGTAGCTGTCCGTCCAGTAGCCGGTCACTGTTTCATCTTTCCAGTCGTGAATCAACGCTTTGAGCCACTCAGTGCGCATATCCTCAATGCCAGCAGCGGCTTCCAAATACGCAGGTGCATCAATTGCCAGAGCGTCCGATCCATTCGCACCAGTGTAAATCGGCGAGCGTGCGAGATAGTCGCGATACTCCACCCACGCGCGTTGCTCCTCCTTGAGCTTGTTAAATTCGCCTTCCGGCAGCGCCCGCTTCGCAGCGGCCCACGCTTCATTCAAAGCATGATCTGCCTTGTCGAACGCAGCTTTCGCCTCCTTCGCGCTCATCGGTTTTTCCTGTGCACTGAGTGTGCTGATACAGGCCACCAGTAGCAGCAGGGTGAAGAATGAAATCGCATTTCGCATGTATCGTCAGATTAGCTAAAGGCACCGGCGTGTCCATGGTTTGCCTTCTGTTATTTCGATCTCCTGATCTTGATGGGAGATCAAGAAGCGGAGGTTGATCTTAACGCGAAAGTGAAGCTGAAGACTTGATCATCAACAAGAGGATCGGTGGTGCTTGACCAAAGTGAGTCCCTCAAGCTCGTTCTGATATGATGTTTTTTGACCTGCTACTGAATATGTATATTTCTTATTATAACCGAGTAAATATCCGCATATCATCCAATCTCATGAGCGGGCATGAGCAGTGGCAAAACAAAAACAAGGTAGGGTTTCACCCCATAGCGGCGCGGTCAAGACTCACCTATGCAGGGTGAACGTGCGGACAAAAACCCGGACGTTCTACGCAAAGTAAACCAACCAAACTGCATAAAATAATCATGAACCAACTCACATCGGACAAAAATAAACAGCGAAACAGAGGCTCTCGTAAAGGTCTTTTCGCCGTGGCGCTGCTGGCTCTCAGCAGTCCGTTTCAAGAGGTCAAAGCGGGCCAAATATGGGATGGTGGTGGCGGGAATGGAAATTGGTCAACTAACTTAAATTGGGACCTGGATACAGCTCCCAATTATGCGCTCGGCCTTCAATTTGATGGGCTCTTGAACCTTGCCTCGACGAATGATGCAGCCACAGCCACCTCTGCTGGGATTACCTTCAATCTGCTTGCGGGCGCTTTCACTCTCGATGGCAGTGCGATTACTCTCACAGGCGGAATCACCAACAATTCCGCCAGCCTGCAGACGATTAGCTTTGCAGGCATCACTTTAGGCGCAGCACAAACGTTCAATGCAGGTCTAGGTGGGCTGAATGTGACTGCTCCGATCGATTTGGCAGGTTTCGCACTGGAGGTCAATGGGACCGCCAACACGAACATCTCGGGCGCGATCTCGGGCACCGGCCAGTTGAATAAGACGGGTCTTGGAACACTGCTTTTGAGTGGCCCGAACACTTTCAATGGCCCAACCACCGTCACTCAGGGCATCCTTCAGCTTCAAAACGGAGCAGCGATTGCAGATACTTCTGCAGTAATCGTGACGGCACCGGGTTCACTCGACCTGCTCACAAGTGAAACCATCGGCAGTCTTGCGGGAGATGGCAACACCACTCTCAATGCCAACACACTGACAACAGGAGGTGACAACACTTCGACCACCTACAGTGGGAGTCTGAGTGGCCTCGGCGGTTCGCTGGTCAAAAATGGCACAGGCATATTCACGACCTCCGGTGCCAACACCTACACGGGCACCACCGCAGTCAATGCTGGCACTCTCAACGTGCTGGGCACCCACATCGGTGGTGCAGATTACACGATTGCCGCAGGTGCTACGCTTGCAGGCACTGGCGTCATCACTGAGAATCCAGGTGCTTCCATCAACAACAATGGTGCAATCGTTGTTGGCAATGCCACCGTGCTTCCCGTCGCTTCTACGCTCACGCTGATTACCTCAGGGGCAGGCGCGCTCAACATGGGCCTCGGCAGCACTCTGGCGGTCGATCTCTTCACTGGAGCTGGTCTTGGCAACAACACCCTCGTGCTGGGCTCTTCCGACTCGCTCATCCTCGGCGGCAATCTGAATTCTGTCGCAGGCGGCACTTTGGTCATTGGCAACCCTACGGCACTGACTGGCTTCACTGGCGGCGACAGCTGGCAGGTGGTGACTCTCCTTCCAGGTGCCACCATTACGGGCAATCTGGGTCTCACCGGCAATCTCGATACCACCGCTCTGAATCTCACGGCGACACAGGTAGGCAACTTCAGCCAGACTTCCGGTGTCTTTACGGTCATCGACACCATCACCGGTCTCCAAATGGGCAACGCCATGGGGCAGGCCGTGCTCGCAAGTGCTCAGAGTGTCCTCACCGATGTGAATGGCCGCCTGTTCTTCCTCCGCGCGGGTCAGGGCGACCTTTCCGATGAAAACGAGTTCAACGAAGGCGTGGTCAATGGCCAGGGCGACGGTTATGGGAAAAACCCGACGCCGGGCCCAATCGCTCAGCGCCGCACTCGCACCAGCGAATGGGAAGTTTTTGCCTCGGTGAATTACAACAATGCCAATCTCGGTGCTTTCGGCAATCAGGCGGGAGTCCAGTCTGACAGTTGGAGCCCAGGAGTCGGCGCTGAAATTCATGTCACCCCTAATGTGGCCATCGGGTTCGCCCTCAACTGGCTGGATTCCAAACAGACATTCGCGAACGGCGTAGGCAACATGGACATGAATGGTTACGCGCTGAGCGCCTACACTTCTTATGTGAAGAAGGCCTTTTGGGCTGATCTGCTTTACAACTTCGGCAGCTATGACCTCGAAACGAACCGCAACACGATCGGGTTCGGCAATGCTCGCGGTGACACAGACGCCTTCACCCACTCTGTGCAGTTTAACTCGGGCTGGAACTTCCGCTTCCAGAACAACAGTCTGGTGACCGGTCCGTTCATTGGCCTCGACTACACCCACGTCTCCATCGACGCCTTTGGAGAGTCCAGCGGTGGCCTTGCTGCCCTGGCCTACAACAAAAATACCACCGAGTCCCTGATCTCACGCATTGGCTGGTCGGTGAGCAAGTATATCAAAACAGACTTTGCAGTCATCACTGCACAGGCCCGTCTGAGCTACGAGCGCCAGAACTTGAACAACAACAACGGCACCACCGTTGGCCTCATCAACCAACCCTTCGTGGTGAGCGCTGGAGGTCAGAATTATGGCCAGGATTACATGGTCGCAGGAGCTGGCCTGAACTTCCAGTTCACTCCAGCCCTCGGCTTGCTGCTCAACTACCAGGGTCAGTACTTCCGTCAGTCCGTAGAGGCTCATTACGTCGGCCTGCGCCTCAGCTATAAGTTCTGATTCATCAACGTTCGTTGCTAAATCCCGGGAGGCATTGCTGAAAGGCAATGCCTCCTTTTTTATGAATGGCAGGTGGCCTTTGCACCAGCATCTCACATGGAATAAACTCATCGCCGCTTCGAAGAGCAAGATTCACACTACCCCAACCACCCAATTCCGATGGATCATATTCCGACAGCTGACTCCGCCTACGCTTCTGAAGAGATCACCGCCAACTGGAGCGATCAAGTGCTGGAAGGGGTTGATTTCTCCCGTTGCAAGTTCTCCAACTGCACTTTCGAGAGAACCGTCTTCAATACTTGCACTTTTCAGAGTTGTGAATTCGAATCATCTGACCTCTCTTTGGCCAATGTCACAGGATCTTCTTACAGTTCAGTCATTTTCCGAAACTGTAAGCTACGAGGCATCAACTGGTACCAGACCGGATTTGCATTCAATGCGACTTTTTTAGACTCGCTGCTGGACTACTCCAGCTTCTTTGGAATGAAGCTTAACAAGACCAGGTTCTCAGGCACCCGTATGAAGGAAGTGGTCTTCACCAATGCGTTAGCTCGTGAAGCCAAGTTTGACGGGTGTAATCTTGCTGGCGCTGTCTTCAATCACACAGACCTAGAACGAGCGCTATTCACCGGGGCACAGAACTACGTGATCGACGTGACCCAGAACAAGGTCAAAGGCGCCATTTTCGAACTTCCAGAGGCCATGAGCCTGCTCTCCTGCCTGGGGATCGAGATTAGATAAAGGATGAGCCTGATGCCCACTGCCAGGCATTCACCTTCTTTTCGTCCGCAGCACCTCCTCCACCTCCCCCAGCGGCAGGCAATTAATGACATCCTTCCGCGTCAGCCAGCCTTTGCGGGCGGCCTTTATGCCGTAAATCACCGCCTGCAGCCCCTGAGTGCTGTGGGCGTCTGGATTGATGCTGCATTTCACCCCTTTCTCCTTCGCGAGCTTCCACCAGCGCCAGTCCATGTCGAGACGCCACGCGCACGCATTCAGTTCGATGATCGTCCCTGTCTCCGCCGCCGCATCAATCACGGCTGCGATGTTTACGTTGTAAGCCGGGCGTTGCAGCAGCAGCCGGCCTGTCAGGTGACCCAGCATCGTCACATGCGGATTTTCAATAGCTCGGATGATGCGCTTCGTCATCTCCGCCTCGGGCAGATTGAAGACGTTGTGCACAGACGCCACCACGTAGTCGAGCTGCGCCATGATCTCGTCGCTGAAGTCAAGGCTGCCGTCTTTGAGGATATCCACCTCGCTGCCGGCAAAGACACGGAAACCTTCCGCCTTCATCTCTTCATTCAGCGCCTTGATCTCCTGAATCTGCGCCAGCAGCCTCTCTTCATTCAGCCCGTTCGCTTGGAAGGACGACTTGCTGTGATCAGCGATGCCCAGGTACTGCAGCCCCAGATCGTGCGCCGCATCGGCCATTTCGCGAAGCGTCGCGCCGCCGTCACTCGCCGTGGTGTGGTTGTGGAAGACACCGCGCAGATTCTCCAGTTGGATCAGCCGCGGCAGACCGCCATGCTCGGCAGCATCGATCTCTCCTTTATTCTCACGCAGCTCAGGGTCGATGAAGTCCAGATCCAGCGCGCGGTACAATTCCGCTTCGTCATGAATCGGCGGAATCACCGGCGCATCCGCGTGATCTGGCACCTGGGTGAAAGCATACTCATTGAGCGACCAGCCACGCGCCAGCGCACGCTGGCGGATGGCCACATTATGCTCTTTACTGCCGGTAAAATACGCCAGTGCAAAAGGGAACTCCTTGCTCGACACCGCCCTCAGATCGCACTGCACACCATGGGTCACATGCACGCTGGCTTTCGTCGGCCCCTTGGCGATAACATCTACAACCAGCGGCAATTGCACAAAGTCCTCGATCACTAGTTCTGGCTTCCTCGTAGCCACTAGAAAATCGAGATCATGCACCGTTTCCTTGCCACGGCGGTAGCTGCCACACACCTCCGCATGCGAAACATTCGGGTGCTGCCGCAGCGCCTCCAAAATGTCCTGCACCAGCGGATGCACCAGATCCAGACGAAATTCAGAGGCATGCAGCTCACGGAATGCGATGCTTTCGAGAATCTTCTCCACCGTTTTCCCCCCAAAGCCTGAGAGCTTCGCCGCCTCGCCGCTTTCGCAGGCACGCTTCAGATCTGCGATGGAGGATACGCCCAGTTCCGCATGCAATGCGGCAACTTTCTTGGGCCCGAGACCCTGCACCTCGAACAGCTCAAACAGCGTGTCAGGAAATTCCGCCTTGAGCTTCTCGTAAAACTCCAGCTTCCCGGTTGTGGCCATTTCATGGAGCTTGTCACGCAGCGCTTCCCCCAAGCCTTTGATGCCCGCGAGTTGGTTCTCAGCCGCCAGCTTCATGATGTCGCCACTGTAGCTTTCCACGATCTCCGCGCCGGTGCGGTAGGCGCGTATTTTAAAGGTATTTTCCCCCTTCAGTTCGAGCAGCAGGGCGATGCGTTCAAAGAGGGTGGCGGCGTCTTCACGGGTCATGCCGCATCATGGCGTGAGTTGCCGTGAGGTGAAGCGCGAAATCAACCGTCAGTCTTCTTTGGTGCCGTTCAACCGCTTTTCCAAAATTTTCAAACGGCGCAAAGCTTCCGGCATTTTCGACAGGGCAATCCACTGGCGCTTCGCCTGCTTGTCCGGTGCCGATGGATAACCCAGCACGGTTTCACCCGCAGCAATGTCGCGCATCACGCCGGATTTGGCACCGATGGTGGACTGGGCACCCAGTTTGAGATGACCTCCGATGCCCGATTGCGAGGCAATAACGACGTAGTCGGAAAGATGCGTGCTGCCCGCAAAGCCTACTTGGCCCATGATCAGGCAATGGCGGCCCATGACCACATTGTGCGCCACATGAACTAGATTGTCGATCTTGGTCCCCTGCCCGATCACCGTGGAACCCAGCGCGCCGCGATCAATTGAGGTGTTGGAACCAATTTCGACATCGTCATGAATCACGACGTTCCCCACCTGCAGCATTTTGCGGTGGCGGCCCTGGTCAAAAACATAGCCGTATCCGTCCGAGCCGATGGTGGTGCCCGCATGGATGCTGACACGGTTGCCGATCTGCGTCCTGGCATACAGCACCACATTCGGATACAGACAAACATCATCTCCCACATGACTGTCACGGCCGATGTGGTTTCCACCCATGAGCACCGAGTTTTTTCCCAGTGAAACACCGGCACCCACGACGCAGTGAGGGCCGACGCTGGCGGTGGCGTCAATCTGTGCGGAGGGATCAATCACCGCGCTGGCATGGACACCCACGGCATGCTTTTCGGGCGGAAAGAATAGCGGCAGCACTTTGGCAATGGCGACACGCGCATCCTTCACCCGGATCAAAACTTTCGTTGCAGATTCGAACCCCTGAGGCACTAGGACGGCACTGGCCTGACTTGCCTCGGCAGCGGCGAGGTAGCTGGGTTTCTCCGCAAAGGTGAGATCCCCGGCAGCGGCGACATCCGCTGGAGCGATACCCGTGAGGATCACCGAGCCATCCCCCACCACTTCGCCACCGATCAGCTCTGCAAGATTAGATACGGTGAACATAGGAAAATCGGTGTGCCGAATGGCGCTTACCGGGTTGTTGAAGGTAGCGGCACCATCCGCTGCAGCTCCGTGTCCCAGACCTTCAGCCGCAGGCAGCGGAAGATGTCACGCGGACTCAGCGTGGTGATCTTCGGCTTTTGCAGTTCAGGCATGGCCTTGAGCACCTCTGGCAGGCGGTAGAATGGGATGCGCGCGTTCAGATGGTGAATGTGATGGTAGCCGATGTTGGCGGAAAACCAGGCCATGAGCTTGCTGGTCTTCATGTAGCTGGAAGAATCCAAAGCAGCACGCTCATAGGTCCAGCCCGCCTTTTCATAAAAGGCCACGTCAGGAAAATTGTGCTGCGCATAAAACAGGTAAGACCCAATGGCATAGGTGATGAAATGCGGGATGACCTGTGTCAGCAGCCAGATCTGCCAGCCGAAGAAATGAACCAGCGCCACAGCGATGCCCGCATGCACCAGCAGGGCCAGCAGGCAGTCCAGGTGCTGACGGGGCTTCATGACAAACGGGCGCAGGCACATGCCGTGCAGGAAAACGAAGAAATAACCAAAGAGAATGGTCAGCGGATGACGCATGAAGAGGTAGATGAACCGGGCCGATTTGGATGCCTTCAGGTAATGCTCCTTCGTCATGATCGGGAACGAACCGATGTGCGACCCCTTGATCTTCGAGTTGTGATTATGATGGTGGTTGTGCGAGCTCCTCCAGATGCTGCTGGGACTCAGCGCGAGTATGCCAAAACCACGCATAAGCCATTCCGCGACCTTGGAGGTGGGCAGAATGGCATTGTGCTGCTGGTCATGATAAATGACAAACAGACGCAGCAGCAGCAGCCCGGAAAGAATGCTCAGAGCTATCTTCACTGGGAGATACGGTATCCACAACGTTCCGGCGATGACCGCCAGCCAAAGTGAGAATGTGGAAAGGATGCACCACCAGCTTTTCGCGGTGTTGTCCACGGCAAAGGGCTTGGTGGCCAGGATAAGCTCAGTGCCTGTCCTGTTTCTGCCCCCAAGAGTGATGGAATCGGCTAAAGCCAGGCCACTAGTCATGTGAAGGACACACAACTCTGCTACGGCAAAAAAGCAAGCCTTCTTTCCTTCGTTTCTGAGCAGATTGCGGGCCAATATAAAACACCTAAACCCAACCACATAGGCGATAAGCCCACCAACCAACCATTTCATGCATCCATGCCTCGAAATGACCTAGGTTGGTGGCATTCGGAACGTCGAGCCATTTGACGCTGTGCTCACGCAAAGCCACACTGAGATAATTGCACGGAACGGGCACGACAGACGTTCCCGCAGTTTCAAAGACAGCTCTGGCACGGGTCATGTGGTAGGCGGATGTCACCAGCGCCACCCTCTTCCAGCCGTGTTTGAGTGCCAGAGCGGCGACCTTGACGGCCTCGTCATGTGTATCCAGGCAGTTACCCAGGCTTTCCACCGGCACCGGTGAGAGCTGCCATTCCTCTACCCAGAGTTTGGTGGCATCCGCCTCGGACTCGATTCCGGAGGTCGTCTTGACACTGCCACCGCCAACGACCAGCAGCTTACCCCGGCCCTTTTTCGCTAGCGTCAAGCCAGCAAACAACCGGTCTGCGCCCCCCTTAAAATGAATGCCTGAAGGCTCGCTACGGGACGGCTCCATGCCACCACCAAGCACGACGACCGCGTCGCATTCGGGCAATGCCGCCAGATCCACGGGCGGCCAGTGAGACTCCAAGGAGGCCAGCAACCTGTGCGGCAAGCCTGTGGCAGAGGTGATCGTAAGCAACAGCCATGCAGTGCCCGGCAGAAGCAGCGCCCGCCATTGACGACGCCGAAGGTTGATGATCAACCATGCCGAAAGCAGCAGCCAGACCATTCCGGTGGGCTCGATGAAATCTGCCAATGATCTGAGAATGGATGTCATACGTGGCGTTGGAGGCGGGAGCTGAGGGCGGCAAAGAGGAAGGTACTGGCAATGAGCAGGGTGCTGAGTGCGTTGATCATGGGAAGGCTGCGGCTGGTTTTCATCATGCTCGCGACTCGCAGCGGCAGCGTGGTGGTTCCCGGCCCGGAGACAAAGAAGGTGATGACATAGTCGTCAATCGAAAGCGTAAAGGCCAGCAGCCCTCCAGCCAGCACACCGGGCAGCAGCAGCGGCAGCAGCACCATTTTTACGGCCGTGGCTTGGCTTGCACCCAGATCACGCGCGGCATCGAGCAGGGTGAAGTCAAAATCCTGCAGACGGCCCAGCACGACCATCGTCACAAAACTCAGACAGAAGGAGACATGCGCGATCCAGATGGTGAGCAGCCCGGTTTCCACACCTGTGAGGACAAACAAAGCCAGCAGTGACATGCCCATGAGAATGTCCGGCATCACCAGCGGCAGCGTGATGAGCATGTGATGCACGTTTTGCAGCCAGGAACGGAACCGGTGCAGCGCATAGGCCGCCAGTGTACCGAACACCATGGCCGCCAGAGAGGCGGAGAGGGCAATCTTGAGAGTGATCCACAGCGATTCCCAGACCTCTCCCGCAGCCCAGAGTTTTACGTACCAGTTCCAGGTAAAGCCCTCCCACTCGCCGCCAAAGCGCGAGGCGTTGAAAGAATTCACCACGAGAACCACCAGCGGTGCGAACAGAAACAGGATCACGCCCAACGTGATGAACGCCGGCAGCCTGGAGCGCTTCATTCAGACTCCTTTCGGCCAAACTGCTGCCAGAGCACGACGATCAGCATGGGCACCAGCACCGCCAGCATCAGGCCACCGGCCAATGCGCTGGCATGTGGCAGATTGCGATCTGAAAACACCCGCTGGGCGATCTTGCTTCCCAGCATTTCATCCGAGGTGCCGCCCACCATCTGCGGAATGACGTACTGCCCGAGGCAGCAGACAAACACCATGACCGATGAAGAGATGAGGCCGCGACGCACGCCGGGAACGAACACTTTGGAAAATGCCCGCCAGGGCCCTGCCCCAAGATCACGTGCGGCATCCAGCAGGCCAAAATCAAACTTCTCAGCCGCAGCGTAGAGCGGCAGGATGGCGAACGGCAGTTGCGTGTAAACGAGCACCAGCAGCACCGTGCCCACATGGTTTAGCAGCACGGCATTTTCTGGAATGAGATGCAGCCAGATGAGCAGCTTGGTCAGCGGCCCTTCGGGATGCAGCAGAGATTTCCACGCAAAGATACGAATCAGGAAATTAGACAGAAACGGAATGACAATGAGCAACAGAAGCACCTGCCGCATGCGCTGCCCCACACGTGCCATTTGAAAGGCCACCGGCAGCGCCAGAGCCAGACAGACCAAAGTCGTCGCTCCGCTGAGCCAGAGAGTGCGCCAGAGGATGGGCAGGTAGACCGGATCCTGCACTTCACGCAGTGTCGCCAGCGTCCAACCCGGACCGACACCGCCCTGCAAATCCGCAGGCCGAAAGGCGGTGATGATGACCAAGAGGGCCGGGATCACAAAAAACAAGGACAGCCATGCAAGTGAGGGAAATGTGAGCAGCCACTGCCCGACAGTCCGAGATTCTTTGCTCATACCTCCCCCTCCAGCCGCACGACACGCCCTTCATCCGGGTGAAAACTCATCCACACTTCCGCACCTCGCGCGGGGTTGATCTCCCCGCCACTGAAACGGCTGCGCTGCATCTGAGCCAGGATTCTGTGCTCCCCGGCACGAATGCGGTAGCGCGTATGTGATCCAAAATAAGCCATGTCTTCCACGACCCCACGGAAGGCGTTCACACTTTCACCGCTGAGGGGGCGGGCGAGCGTGAGAATGATTTTTTCCGGCCGCACCATGAGCCGCAGCACCTCATTCACAGTGACCGCTCCGTTGCTCAGAACGAGCGGACTGCCAAGCCCTTCCACCAGTACGCGAACATAGCCTTCGTGCAGCACTTCCAACGCGACCCCCGTGAAGAAATTGGCATCGCCAATGAAGGAGGCCACAAAGCTCGTATTCGGTGTTTCATACAGATGCTCGGGCGAATCCACCTGCTCAACCTTGCCCGCGTTCATCACGGCAATTCGGTCACTCAGGCTCATGGCCTCACCCTGATCATGGGTGACATAGATGAAGGTGGTACCGACCTTCTCATGGATGGCATTCAACTCCATGAGCATGTGCTGGCGCAGCTTGAGATCCAGCGCAGCCAGCGGTTCGTCGAGCAGCAGCACCTGGGGGCGGTTCACCAAAGCCCGCGCAATGGCCACACGCTGCCGCTGCCCGCCACTGAGCTGCGCGGGGCGCTTGCGCGCGTGCTCGCTGAGACGCACAAGCTCCAGCATACGGTCCACACCGCTGCGGATTTCTTCACGCGGGCGGCGGCTCATGCGCAGGCCAAAAGCAATGTTATCCCAGACGCTTAAATGCGGAAAGAGGGCGTAGTTTTGAAACACCGTGTTCACTGGACGCAGTTCCGGCGGCAGAGCAGTGATGTCCTGCCCCCCGACCAGAATCCGCCCGCTGTCAGGCCGTTCAAAGCCCGCGATCATGCGCAGCAAGGTGGTTTTCCCGCAACCGCTGGGACCGAGAAGCGAAAACGCCTCCCCCTGAGCCACGGTCAACGACACATCATCCACGGCACGCTGCGCGCCGAAGATTTTGGAAACGTGGTCGATGACGAGAAAATCATCCATGCAGGAGATGGGGGCGGCACATTAGCCTGCAAATAATGGATGTGGCAAGAAGCTTGCGGGATTCACTGGAACGGGCCAGCTTTACTGAATGTCATCCCGTTTTGAAATTCTGCGTCCCTTGGAAGAGGACACCGCCAGCAAGCTATTGCTCGTCCGCGACAACAAACGCGGCGACGAACTCCGGCTGCGGCGTTTCAAAACCACCAAGCCCGAGGAAATCGAGGGCCTGCAGGAATTGTTCCGCCAGCTTGCCACCTTGGAAAATCCGCATCTCGATCGGCTGATCGATTTCGGCACCGACAAGGACGGCTTCTACACCATTGTTGCAGGTCCGCTGCCGGGAGAAACCTTGAGCGAAGTGCTGGAACGCGGACCGCTCACGCAAAAGGAATTTGAAACCGTGGCCTCGCAGCTCCTTGAGGTGGTTTCAATCCTCCACGAGGACGCCATCGTCCATGGCAGCCTGCGGCCTGATTTTGTACGTATCTCCGGCAAATCCGCCGCTGACTGGCAGGTGACGCTGCATGGCTTTGGCCAGGGCTTCGCAGGTCGGACAGACAGCAAGGAGGAGCAGATCCGCGCCTACCGCTGCACCGCCCCAGAGCAGTGGCAGGACGGCACCACCCGTCGTCGCACTGACGTTTATGCGCTGGGCTGCATCCTCTATGAATCACTCACCACAAGACCTCCCTTTGGCAGTCGCACACTCAAGGAACTGAAGCTAAAGCACCTCGGCCATGACTTGGCCCCGTTGCAGAAAATCGCCTCGCATGTCCCGGCTTGGATGTGCTCCTGGGTGATGCACCTGATGGCGGCGGACCCTGAACAACGTCCACGCAAGGCGGCGGCGGCCCGGGAGTTGTTCGAGCGCCGTGAAGCCCCCAACCTGCCGGAACTGCCGCCACGCCAGGAGCCCTCGCCTGAAACCGCCCAAGCCACGCCGACAGTCCCCTTTCTCCAGCAGCCGCTTTCTTCTCCCGTTGTTCTTCCCCATCGGCAGCAAGGCGCACGAAATGCTACTTCAAGCACCATTCCCATTTCGCCCGGCCCCCATTTGGCCGCCAACAGGCCCAAGCGCCCCACAGCGGCCCTGATGCCCGCACAGCGCAAAAATTCCACACCTCTGCAGCGCAAACCGCCAACTCCTGCAGCGAAAAACATCAAGCCCATGGTGGTCGCCGCAGTGGCTATCATTCTCATGCTTGTCGTGTTCATCGTGCCACGTTGCAGCGAGAAACCTGCGCCAGCAAAAGGCGGCACGGCGCAAAAGAAGCATTAAGCTGGCGCTGTGCCTAGAGGTTTGAAGTTGTCCAGAGTTGATCCAATGGACGTCAGAAATTCAATGAGTTGCTGCTACATTTCATTATCCCCACTCCGACCATGACTCTGAATCTCATCCTCAAGTACCTGCTCAGCGCAGGCATCATCACGCTCGTGAGCGAGATGGTGAAACGCAGCGACAAACTAGGCGCGCTGCTGGCGGCTCTGCCGTTTGTCAGCGTCATCACTCTCTTCTGGGTGCACTTCGAAAGCGCGCCGGAGGTTCGGTCACAGAAGACGGCAGACCACATGTACTACATCTTCTGGTATGTGTTGCCCACGCTGCCCATGTTTCTACTGTTCCCAGCGTTCCAGCGCTGGTGGGGCTTTTACGGCGCTCTGGGCGGCAGCGCCGTGCTGACTTTGCTGCTGTTTGCACTGCTGCGCGCCATCACAGCACGCTTTGGTTTGATGCTGTGAACTTGACGGCAAGTGAAGGCGCATGCTTCATCCGGCATGACCAATCACAAGCACTGCCGCTGGGGCATCCTGGGTGCCGCTTTCATCGCTCGCAAAAACTGGCAGGCCATTCGTGATGCGGACAACGCCACGCTCATCGCCGTAGCCAGCCGTGATCTCTCACGCGCACAGGCTTTTATTGACGAATGCCAGAGCAGCGCACCGCATGAGACCGTCCCGGATGCGATGGATGACTACACAGCACTGCTGGCCCGCACGGACATCGACGCGGTGTACATCCCGCTCCCCACAGGACTGCGCAAGGAGTGGGTGATCAGCGCGGCGCAGGCCGGCAAACATGTACTGGTGGAGAAGCCGGTGGGCGTGAATGCGGCAGATGTGGCGGAGATCATCGCCACCTGTGAGCAGCACGGCGTGCAGTTCATGGACGGAGTGATGTTCATGCACGGGCGACGGCTGAAACGCCTGCGCGAGGTGGTGGATCATGATGTCGGCCAGGTGCGAAACATCGCCACGCAGTTCAGCTTCATGAGCGATGACGAATTCCAACGCAGTAACATCCGTGCGCATGGCAAACTCGAACCGCTGGGCTGCCTCGGAGATCTGGGATGGTACTGCCTGCGCTTCACACTCTGGGCCATGAACGAAGCCACGCCCACGCATGCAACGGGCCGCATCCACACGCAAACGCAGCAAACGTCGGATTCACCGCCTGTCCCTCTGGAATTCTCCGGCACGCTGAGCTTTGCCGATAGCGCCAGCGCATCCTTCTACTGCTCCTTCACCACAGCGAATGCGCAGTGGGCCATCGTGAACGGTGACAAAGGACTGCTGCAGGTTTCCGACTTTGTGCTGCCCTTCTCCGGCCCGCAAACAAAATTCAGCCTCACGCGTTCGGAGTTCGCGCTTGATCGCTGCCAGTCCCACATGCTCGAAAGCCGGCAGATCGAAGCCCTCGATGAACCCAGCAGCAACGCGCCCGGCTCGCAGGAGTCACGCCTGTTTCACACATTTTCCCAACTAGTGATTGATGAGAAATTGGATGCTCACTGGCCCAAGATCAGCCTGCTGACGCAGCGAGTGCTGGATGCATGCCTGACTTCCGCCAGAGAGGGTTCGCGAGTGATCTCCTTGCGAGACTGATCAAAGATCGTTCCTGGGCGATGGCGCCGTTGACGGTGGGTTCAGGGCTGGCGACCCGAGCAGCGACGAAGCAGTGTTTTCATGGCCGTGGCGGTGGCGCGGGAGGATTGGAAAGCTGGTCGCGCAAGTTCATGGCTCCAGGCGGCAGTGTGAGGGGGAGACCGCTGCCACGTGTGTCACTGCTTTCCGGCGGAGCGGTGACCTCCACTGGGGGTGGCGGCACGGGGATGGCCTTGGGCACGGCCGGTTCCACGGCAATAGCTTTAGGCACTGCTGCAGGCGTGGGTTTGGAAGAAGGTGCCACAATGGCGGCGGACTGAGGTGGGGCCACGGCTTCCACAGGAGCGGGTACATTCTTTTTCTGCCAGAGGGCGGAGCCTGAGAGGTGGGCGCACATGGCACCGATGACCATGGAACCGCTGAGAAACACGGCGGCCTTGAGCCAAATTGGGACGTCCTCGCGCACCATGAGATGCGCAGGCAGCGCGGTGGTTGCACTGGCGGCGGCAACTGCCCAGTCGGGGGCGTCTGGCGGTGAAGGTTCGCTGCCGCCATTGCGGAAGAGCAGTTCCGCGAAGCCAATGGTCGGCTTTTCTCCGCCCTTGGCCGCACCACCGGAGGTGAGGGGGGCCCCAGGTGAGCGGGGAGAATCGACGCCCAACGATGCTGACATTCCACTCTTTAAGGGGGCTTTGCTGGCAGGAATGGGTTGGAGACGTGGCTTCAATTTGTGCTCCATCGCAGATTCCGCGCCTCCTGCGCGGGCGGGCTCGTTCGGTTTGACGTGGTCGTAATGCTGGATGATTCGCGCATAGCGGGCAAGAAAGTCGCTGCGTTGCGCAGGCTTGGCATCGGCCACCTTGGCGATCTCCTCATCCAGAAGTCGCGCGACGGTTTCACGTTCACGCGCGCCGCCCATGGGTTCAGTGTGAATGCCAAGAGGAGGCTCAAAGCCAAGTAGAAACTTGCATAACGCGGCGAGCCAGCCGCCATGCCATGCAGTGGCTCTGGTGCCGTGCTCAGGTGGCAGCAGCACACCCGGGTCTGTGCCTCTCCCGGACATGGAGGCGAGCGTGGGATGCGCACGCACGATGATGTTAAAGGCGGGCCACTCATTGAGCTTGGAGACGAGCAGCTTGGTGCTGCGCGAGTCCTCCCGGGCGAATCCGGTGAGCAGAAAAATGTCCTCCAACCGCAGTTTGCAGGCGGGCAGCGTGGATTTATCCAGCTGTGTAAGCGCGGTGTCGAGCCCGGCAAGCACGAGGTAGGCCTCCTGCACTTCCAGGCAGTGGCGCTCACGCATGAGTTCAGCAAGGCTGATGCCCTCGGCAACTTCCTCCGCGAGGCAGGTGATGTCGTCGGACTCATTGACGAGCGCGAGGGTGATGAGGCTGGGATTGTCGCGCTGTTTGGTGATCTTGAAGGCGGAGTCATCGGCCTCCTTCACACTCACATGAGAGATCCGTGCGGGCGGCACCTGCTCGATGAGCACAGAACGTCCCGTCTTGGTGAGCGTGCCGCGCATGCTGTAGGGATTGGCCATGTCGAGGCGCTGGCTCTGAATTCGCACGAGATTGACCAGGCCGCGTGCCACATCCTGATAACCAGCCAGCAGCGGGGCGAGCAGGGCGCGAGGCTTCTGCGCTGTGGGGATCTCCCCAGAGAGCTGCTGAGGCGCGAGCTTTTGCAGGCTGGTGCGCAGCTCGCGCATGGCGGCAATGACACCGACACCCGCGCTGGAGAGGCAGGCACCGAGGAGCTCGGCGAAATCCGCTACCGCGACGGCATGGTCCGGCAGCGTGCCACCCTGCTCCACGAGAAAGGTGCGCAGGAATTTGGCCTGTTTTTCAAAGCTGGCCTTCAGCGCGCGCTTTTTGCCAGCGCTGGTGTCGATCACGCGAAAATCAGCCGCCAGCACCTGCACGGCCTGCGGCGCTGTCTGCACAATGCGCAGGCTGTCGAGAGGAGTCTCTGAAAGGAACTCGCCGCGCTCACACAGCGCCACGGCGGTCTCCAGCGCACGGGTGGCGATCATGATGGCGAGCCATCCGGGAATGTCCTGCAGCCGGGCGAGGTAGGGCCGCAGGGCCTCGCCATCCACGTTGCTGGTGATGTAGAAAGGATTTCCCTCATCCTCGCCAAACTCGATCATGCGCACCAGCGCCGGGTGGCCGCGCTTTTGCAGCGTTTGGCAGGACTCTTCAAATTCAGCGCGGTTCTCCAGAGGTTCCAGCAGCACGTGGCAGTGCACGTATTCCAACCGCTGCAGATCAAACGCCAAGACCGCCACCTGCTCGGAATTACGAACCAGCTCGACGTTGTTGCCGTCGGCGTCTTGAACGATTTGATAATGCCTGAATAAACTCGGCTCCGACATGGGGGGCGCTGTGGGGGGAGGGATGCTGGACTATCCTGCCATGCGACAGATGTTCAAGCCAGCGTTTCCTCGGAAGATAAAGTGTTTTCGTCTCAGCCTTAGGCCGGAGGCTTCCATGCGGCGATGGTATCGGGCGAACGGGACTTCATGCCGAGGCGCTGGGTGGTGAACTCATCGGGCAGGAGGATCTCTGTGGTGGAACCGTAATTGAGCGAGCCCAAAAAGTGCGTCTCCGTGCGTTCGGCAGATTCTGCCAGCCAGGCAAAGGAGCGGTGGTAATGGCTCAGAAAGGTTTCCACGTACGGCGAGATGCATTCGGAGGCCCGCGAAGCCATCTGCATGCCGATGCCCCGCATGCTGGCGGCATCCACCAGTGTCATCGAAACACCCGGCATCTCCGGAATCGGACCAGGCATGAGATGATGGTTCAGGGTGACGGTCCTCCGACCATCCGTGAAGGGAAACGGCGCTCCATCCATGGTAGCCATAATCTGGCGCAGGAGATTGAGCATCTTCGGAACGACGGACTGCAGCGCAGTGAGGAAAGCACTGGGATCATCCACATTCGCAAACTTTGCATTGAGGGTCTGAAAGGCAAAAAAAGTAGTGAGCAGCTCGCGAAAGCAGGGCAGTGCGCCGCTCATCGCTTCATAGATCGTGACCCAGGCGGGGAGATCACGGCGGCGCACGCGCAGCCACTCGCTGAGGTCTGCGGACTCGCTCCACCAGAGCAGGCCGAGTGCTGCGGCAAAGCGGCGCTCCAGCACGCGCTCACGCTCCTGTAGCGGGCCCTCCATGTGCTCCATGACCCTGCGTTGGCAGGAGGCCTCTTCACGAAGGGAGCCGGGGGTGGAGTCTTGGGTGCCAAACTGCATGCGCGAGACGGTGAAACCCGCAATGCTCAGCGTGGTGGCGGCTTCAAGATCGCGTCGGCGCTGCCATGCGAGGTTCCACTCCTGCAGGGCCACCTTGAACTGCGGCCCCCAGGCGATGATCTCCACCCTCACGCGCAGGATTTCGCGCTGTAGTTCCGGCAGCGCCACGGAGGTGGTCGGCGTGCTGCCCAGTCCGCACATCGCGCGCTCCGGGTGCGCGAGCCCGCCGAAGTAACGGCGAATGACGAGCAGAGCCTCTTCCTCGCTCCGGTTTTGATGAATGACCTCCTCATCCGCCACCATGCTGTGCTCGTGCAGGTTCAATCCCAGCCCGTGCTGATAGTAGAAATAACTGACCTGCCGCGAGAGATCGACAAACTGCCGCAACAGCGCGGCCGAAGGCTGCAAGTGGGACAGATGGGCAACAATGGCTGCCCCCTTGGCGGTTTCGCCTGCGCCCGTCCTGCTTTCGCCAGTGCTTTTCGGCTCGGTACTGGCCGCAGCCGCTTCCGCACGTGCTGAGGCGCGGTCCTTTGCCTCCGTAGCGACATGGCGCGCCATGAGCAGCGAGAGATTTTCCGGCAGGTGATGCTGGATGATGCCTTGTTGAATCTCCTGCTGTGCCGCCTCCCATGCCCCGGTGAGCAGGTCTAGCTTGTGCTGCATGCGCCGGTACATGTCTTTGCCGATGACATTGACACCACAGCGTGCTGCCGAGCGCCGGATGAACCACAGCGTGACCACGCTGACCAGCCTGGCGGCAAGCGCAAAGACCATGAAGGGAAATTTGGCCGCCCACATCCAGCCGCGCATGAGCCTGCGACTCAGGTGGTGCCACTCGGGCTTGCGCTGCGGCTTCACATCCGTATACACCTCCCACGGGTCGCGATCCAGTGCTGCGCGGAAAAACCAGGCATTCATCTCCCTCACCACATGCACCAAGGGAGTGCCGATCCAGCCAGCATTGTGGCTGAGCTCCTGAGCCAGCAGGCCCCCGAGCTCGCGCGAGGTGATGACGGACACCACCGGCAGGCCAAGATGCAGCACCGTCTGCCCGCTGAGGATGCCGCTCAAACCGCCCAGCATGGAGCTGCGCACACTGGTCGTGCAGTCCAGCCAGACCTGCACCGGCGGCTGCGCACGAAGATGCCAGCAGAGCAGGTCGATGATCTCAAAGAGCTGCGGCTGCGTAGCCACACTGACCTGCACCGCCACCTGAGCGCGCTTTGGCCGGGGAAGCAGAGGCCGGAGCATGAACACCCAGGTCACGCCCATGAAGAGGAACTTTAGCAACTCAGCAGCCATGCTCCAATGCAGCAAGTCGCTCCAAACCTTGTGACCGGTGAGCCGCCAGACCTCCCAGCCCATCCACAGCAGCAAACCCAGCACCAGCAGGAGGTAGCAGAGCAACAGAACCAGCGTGCAAGCGCCGGACAAAATCAGAAGCCCAAACTGCAACGGCCAGCGCCACGGTGCGATGCGCACTGGCGTGTCGGGCAATTGCTGGGAGACTGGGGGGGCAGGCATGAAAGATCTAAAGAGCCCGAAAGCGGCACCGAGAGCCATAATTAACCCTGTTTGATATGGTAATTCTAGTTAATTATTGATGTTTAAGGGTGCTTTAGCCGAATTCTGAATATTAATTCACTTCCCTGAGCCGTTTCCCTCTAGGCATCATGCAATGCAGACCCGCCTGTTTGCTCGCCCGTGGCAAGGTGCAACACTTGCATCTCCGGGCGGATTGTATCCCGATCACGGGTGGAAGAGGGGCGGACACGAAACATCACGCGCCTATGGGTCGATAAATCCATGATCGTAATGATTTGATAATCTGTGGCATAGGTCGCTCACTCTCAAATTTTGCCTCTCATTTTATTTCGGCGTTTGATCCGGCATTTGACCCAGTCGGGCAAGTTCGCCCATATCGGCCCGTTTTCCTGCCATGTTTCCCGCCCTGAAGCATCTCTGTTTTCTCGCCCTCTGGCTTGCCAGCCTAGCCTCAGCAACCGCCGCACCGCGCTCACGCAATCTCGTCTTCATCCTCACCGACAACCAAGGTGCCTGGACGCTGGGCTGCTACGGGAACCCGGACATCCGCACGCCGCACATCGACCGGCTCGCGGCGGAGGGCGTCCGCTTCACGCATGCGCTGAGCAGCAACCCCGTGTGTTCGCCCACGCGGGCGACGTTTCTGACGGGGCTGCTCCCATCCCAGCACGGCCTGCATTCCTTCCTCGATCCCAAGTTCATGATGGGGCCGGAGGCCTGCAACACACTGCAGGAGTTCACCTCCTTGGGCGAGGTGCTACAAAAGTCCGGCTACACCTGCGGTCTCAGTGGGAAATGGCACCTGGGCGCAAACATGACACCGAGCGAAGGCTTCACCACTTGGACCACCAAGCCCGACGGCAGCACGCAGGAGTTCTACGACCAGCAGGTCATCGAAAACGGCCAGCTCCGCGTGGAACCCGGCTACACCACAGACTTCTGGACGCGCAAGGGCGTGGAGTTCATCGCCGCGAACAAGGACCAGCCCTTCTTCCTCTACCTCGCCTACAACGGCCCCTACTCACTCGGAAAACTGATGTCGAATGAGTCCAAAAACCGCCACGCGGCCTACTACGCGGACAAGCCGCTGCACTCCTTCCCGCGCGATGCCATGCACCCCTGGCAGCATGACAACAAAGCCTTTCACAACACCGACGCCGCCCGCCGCCGCATGGCCAGCGAAGTCAGCGGCGTGGATGATGGCGTAGGCGAGATCATGGCCGCACTCAAAGCCAACGGGCTCAATGACAACACCCTCGTCGTGTATTCCAGCGATCAGGGCTGGATGGGCGGCCAGAACGGCATGTGGGGCATGGGCGATCACTTCCGTCCCATCGGCGCGCATGAGCTGATGATGCAGATCCCGCTTATCTTCCGCCAGCCCGGCACCATCCCGCCCGCGCAGACCTGCGACGCCTTCGTGAGCAACTACGACTTCATGCCCAGCGTCCTCGCTCAGCTCAGCCTCAGCGACAAAATGCCGCAGCAGCCGAAGTCCCCGGGCCGCGACTTCTCCCCTGCCCTGCGCGGCCAGCCCCTCGCAAACTGGGACAGCACCGTCTTCTACGAAATGGAAACCACCCGCGCCATCCGTACTGACCGCTGGAAATACGTCGCCCGCTTTCCCTCCGGCCCCTACGAACTCTACGACATGCAGACCGATCCGCAGGAACGCTTCAATCAATACGGCCAGCCCGGCACGCAAGAGATCAAGGCGGATCTGGCCAAGCAACTCGATGTGTTCTTCAATCGCTATGCCGATCCGAAATATGACATCTGGAAAGGTGGCGGATCGAAGGCGAAGCGGCACGTGCAGTAAACGCTCAATTGTTACCTTGTTGGCGCTTCTCCCACCCAACGTTTCCTCGGGGGCAAGGGATCGCTGGATGCTATCGCATCCAAAAATCCACGTGCGAGCGCACGATCATCAAAGAAGCGGGGAACAACTGCGATCCATGTGGAGGTCAAACTGTAGAGATACACATGATAGGCTCTGCTCTCCGGCTTTCCTCTGATTCGGCCAGAAACCGTGACCTCCACTGGCTGAGGCAGCTTCGCTGGCAGCAATCCCAAGGTGAACAGCGGAGCCATCAAGCCCATGCCGCACACCGGCAGGCAAGCGACCGCAGTGACAGACTCGACAACAAATCCGTCTTTGGCCTGCTGGCTCACGACATATCGGGAAAGCCGGTCAGAAGCACTTGTGTCATGCAGATTTGACGTTCTCGCACGCGGAAGTCTGGGAGCGTCTGATGAGCAGAAGACACGGGTGACGCATGAGGACAACATGAGAGAAGCAAGCATGATCATGACAAGTGTTTTGTGTCTTGTCATAGTACATTGCCTTCCGTTTCACTTCCCCTCAAACCTCTTCCGCAATTCGTTGAAGTAGCGCCGCACCTGTTCGCGACGTGCGGGTGGCAGGGCGGCCTCATCCAGCGCGGCTTCTTCAACTTGGATCGCCTCAAGGGCGGTCTGCGTGGAGGTGCGGGTGGATTGTTCATTGCGCGCACCGCCTTCGACGCTGCGCACGGTGCTCTGCCCTTCGTTGCCCTGCTGGGCACGGACGACGTTTTGATTGTCGGTGTTCTGCTTTTGCGTGGGCGTGTTGTTGAGATCGGCTTTGCTGTTGCCGGGGGGCAAACCGGAGCCGGGCACGGAGAGCATCGGACCATTGGGATCAGGCGGCGCGCCATCACCCCTGATAATGATCGTGGAGGCTTTGTCATCCGGCTTGGCTCCACCGGGAATGGGGGCGAGCAGCATTGGCTGACCATCTCCGGGCTGGCCCTGCTTTCCAGCTTGTCCAGGCTGCCCTTGCCCCATGCTCATCATGGGCTGCTGTTGCTGGCCCTGCCCTTGTCCGTCCTGAGGCTGCTGCATTTGATTCTGCTGCCCGGACTGGCCCGCGCCGGGAGGATTGAGCATCTGCTGGCCATTCTGCGACTGTCCTGTCTGCGGTGCACTCTGCTGCCCCTGCTGCTGAGATGACTCCCCCTGCCCCGCCTGGCTCATCTGCTGCATCGCCGCATTGCTGCTGTCCTGCTGCCCCGCGATGTTGCTGCCAGAGTCACGCAACTGCTGTGCAAGCTGCTGCAGTTCCTTGCGCGACTGCTCACGCAGCGCGAGGTCGCGCAGCTTGTCGGCGAGCTTTTGAAATTCTTCACCAGCACCCGCTGGCTTGCCCTGCTGCATCTGATCGCCCGCTGCGAGGACATTTTGGCCCACGGCGCGTTTGCGGTCCTCCTGATCCGCCTGCTGCTGCGCATCCTTGAGCGTTTCATTCATCCGCTCTTTTGCTTCAGCACTGAGCTGGGGTGCTTTGAGCTGGGTGGCGAGCGCCTCAGCGGCCTGCGATGCAGTCTGCGCATTCTTTGCGGCCACAGCATCTCCGAGATCCGCCGTGTCGGCGTGCTGGCGCAGGGCATCGATGAGTTTTTCCGATGCCCAGGGTTCCTTGCCGTTGCCCAGTTCCTCCGCCAGCTTCTCCGCTTCACGCGCGCGCTTTTCCAGTTCGGCCAGCACATCGCGTGCATCCTTCCCTCCTGCGTTGGCGAGAGCTGAGGCGGTTTTTTCCAGCTTCTGCTTCAAGTCCTCCACCTGCTTGGATTCCTCATCTTTGAGACCCGCGAGTTTCTTCTTTTCCCAATCGGTCTGCGCCAGTTTCTTCGCCTCTTCGGCGGCCTTGCGCGTCATGTCCTGATCCATCACCACCACTTCAGAAGGCGGGGCCAGAACAATGCTAATAAAGCTGCCGAGAATCGCAATGAGCAGCGGCACCGCGAGCCAACGGTCCGGCCGCAATGGCAGATCTTGTTTCAACGAAGCGGGCCATGCCTGTGCCAAAACCTCACGCTGTGCGTCGATGTGCGCACGCGCAGTCTCGCCTTCTTCCGCGTTCTTCTCAAACCACCACGCAGAGGCGAAAGCCTCGCGTCGTCCTGCCGCCTGATCCCACAACGCCAGCGCGCTGAACTCTCCGGGACGCTGCCACCACACATAGCCGAGACAGCCACCCAGCCACGTCATCAGCCCCAGCCATGGCGAAAACACCACGCTTGAACCACGCAGCGCAGCCAGCATCAGGAGCACCAGCACCAGCGAGGCCGGAATCAGCGTCATGCGCAGCACCGTGAGCCAGCGGCGCAGTGCCACCCACACCTGGACACGCTGTGCCACGAGGGCAAAGGCCGGGTTCTGAGAGGCAGTCTCGATCATGCCCCGCATTACACCTCAAAACGCAGACGAGGCCAAGCATTTTGACGGCACCCGGTTGAATTCCGCAGCAGCTGCCGCAGACGTCCAGACCGTCACTCCCTGCAGTCGCAGCAATCGCTTTGCATCCCCATCTTTCAAATCAACCGAATTGGCGCTCAATCCCTCGCCTTCAGCACGCCGACCATGTCCAGCTTCCGCAGCATGCGGCTGACGACGAGGAAGGAGGCGCAGGAGGCGGCTGCGACGACGAGGACGGCCATGGTGTAGGTGTGCAGGCTGATGACCAGGGGCATGCGGATGGTTTCGGTACTGACTTTGGCAATGATGAAGGTGGCCAGGCCTTTGCCAAATAAGAGACCTGCGGGGATGGCGGTGCAGATGAGCAGCAGCAGCTCTCCGAGCAGCACGCCGGCGACTTCGCGTTGGGTGAAGCCGACGACGCGGAGGGTGGCAAGGTCACGGCTGCGTTCGGAGAGCGCGATGCGGGCGCTGTTATAGACGACGCCAAAGGCCACGACGACGGCGAGCACGAGGTAGAGCTTGCGCAGGATGCCGATGCTCTGGCCGGTGGTGCTGCGGAAGGAATCGAGCTGGTCCTGCTTCACCAGTGTGATGGCGATGCGCGGCGTGTCCTTCACTGCGCGCATGAAATCACTCCAGCGGGCTTGATCCACGGTCATGTAGGCTCCGCTGACGGTGTCACCTTCACGCATGAGGCGGTGCAGCGCGTTGATGTCCATGAAGGCGGAGATGCCGGCGAAGTCCTCCATGAAACCGCGGATGGGAACACCCACGGTTTCGCGCCTGCCTTCGAGCGCCTCCACCTGAACGACATCACCGATGCTCGCGCCGAGTATTTTGCCGAGCTGCGCGGACATGACGATGCCTTCCTCAGGCAGCACGATGAGGCGGCGTTGCGCATCCAGCAGGCGGTTCAGGTCGGCATCACGCGGCAGACCTGTCACAGCGATCTTGCGCGAGTGGTGGCCGTAGTGGAGGCGCGCTTGAACGGCACGCACGGGCTCGGCGCGCTGCACACCAGGCAACTGCTCCAGATTGTGCAGCGCATCGCCAGAACTGGGCTCGGCGAAAAACGCGACCACATCCTGCCGCTGCACATCGTTCCATTGATAGGTCAGCATGTAGTCGATGCTGTCCGCCATGGAGCCGGGCAGCACCATCAGCCCCGTGGCCAAGGAGAGACCGAACACCGTGAACAGAGCCTGCACGGGACGACGCTCGATGTTTCTCAAGGCCATGCGCAGCGCGGGACTGCTGCCACGGGTGAGGCCCATGCGCTCAAGCATCGAAGGCTTGAAGTCCGCTGGTGGTTCAGGCCGCATGGCCTCGGCGGGCGGCAGTTTGACGGCCATCCAGACGACACTGATGACGCCAAAAAATGAGGCCACGGTGCTGACGACCAAAGCGATGCCCAAGGCGCTGTAATCCATGCGGAAGTTCAGTGCGGGAAAGCGGAAAAAAAGATCGTAAATGCTGACCAGTCCGCCGCCCATCCATCGACCCACGACACCGCCGATCAGGGTGCCCAGCACGACAATGACCAGCGCATAGTTCAGGTAGTGTCGGCCCACCTGCCACGAGGAATAGCCCAGGGCCTTAAGTTGCGCGATCTGTTCCCGCTGCAGGCGCACCAGCCGCGCCAGCACTGCATTCACCATGAAGGCCGCCACACTGAGAAAGACCACGGGATAGGCCACGGACAGCGCACGCACGACGCGCAGTTCGTCATCCAGCCGTTGCGCGCTGTTGTGCTCGCGCCGGGTGTAGGCTCCCTGCGCACCGTAGCCAAGCAGCAGGCGGTCAATCTCCGCCATCACCGGTCCAGACTGCGCCCCGGGCGAAAGGTCGACGCAGAGGTCATTGAACGCACCGTCGAGATCGTAGGGGACGGCGATGGATTCGTAATTCATCCAGAAGACGCCGTAACGTTTGTTGTCCGGCAGGGTCTGACCGGGCCGCGCCTCGAAGACAAACTCAGGCGAGAGGCCGAGGCCGCAGATGATGATGATGTCGCGGTGCCCGTTGATGATGGCGATCAGGCTGTCGCCAATTTGCAGTTTGTTCGCCAGCGCGAAAGATTCACTCACCACGGCCTGCCGTCGTTCATCGGGCAACGGCAGCCGGCCTTGGCGTATGAAGACTTGGTTGAGTGTTTGTGGCCGACCTTTCGGGATCGAAACCAGATGCGCGGTCGCTGGCTCCGTCATGCCCACGAGATCGAGCGTGGCATCGACTACGACACGCGCATCCACCGCAGCCACGCCGGGAATCTCCGCCACGCGTTCGGCCAGCGAGAGCGGTGCTCGTTTTAATGAGGCAAAGACATCCGCCAGACGGTAGCGCTGGTAGTAGGCATCCCGCGTGCTTTCCAGAGTCAGCACGATGCTGCGCGTCATGATCATCATCGCCAGCCCGCAGGCCATCACGAGACTCACCGCGACGATCTGGCCCTTCATGCGACCGAGATCGCGGAAGAGTTTTAAATCGAGGGGGGTGAGCATGCGGCAGTATGGATACGTTCATCCGCGTGCTTTGCAAAAATAGATGCCATTATACGGCCCATGAGCGGTGCAATGTCTTCAAAGTTCCATCATCCCAGTGGCTTGAGCCGCAGCTGCCTCAGCGTGTAAAAGGGCGCATCCGATTCCGTCATGCGCCGCGCTCCTTTTTTGCGCTTCGGGCCGAACAGCTCCCGCTGCGCCTCGAAGATGCCTTCCACAAACTCCTTGCTACCCAGCACCAACCCGTCGGTGAAGTAGCGCACACGCAGTTGCACCAATTCCGCTGAGCTGAGCTTGCCTTTCTCGGCCAGCACGGCGCGTGCTGACTCGGCAGTCACGCCGCGCGTCACCACGTTCTCATTCTGCGCGTCTTTTACCTCCCGCCCCTCGGCGTGCAGCAGGCAGCGATATGCGGCGGCCGCTCCCTCTCTCTTCCAGCTGTCCACCGGCTTGCTCAGTGCCTTGCACAACCCACGTTGCGCTCTGCGGCTGCCGCCCAGCGCCTCCGCATACCCGCACCAGCGGTAGTCCTTGGGATCTTTGACCAGACCGGCGCGCACGGGGTTCAGATCAATGTAGGCAGCCATCGTGCGCAGGGGTTCGCCTTTGCCTTCGACCAGCACGCTCTTGAAGCGGTCCATCCACAGTGTCCCCCTGCGGCCACGTCGTTTGTTGAACCAGCGGCTGAAGCGTTCTTTGATCTCTTTGACGAACAGGGAGAGATCGCAGAAACGCTTCTTCATCGCGTCCAGTCTCTGACCCGCCAGCACCGCCATGCCGCGTGAGCGCAAATCGGCCAGTTCATCACGCAGCAGCCCCACGTAGGTGCGGCTGTAAAGAATGCTCAGGTGCGACAGCAGTTTCGCCTCACCGTCTGGCCCCTCAAAGCGTTGCAGCCAAGTCTGCCGCTGCGGCACCTCGGTCAGCAGATGAAAATGATTCCCCATCAGGCAGTAGGTCAGCACCTTGATGCCAGAGAACTCCGCCATGCGCCAGATCACCCGGCGCAGCGCCTCTTTTTCGACGTCATCCAAGAACACCTCCCCACCGCAGGTGCGGGACATGACGTGGTAGCAGTAGGACTCCAGCGGCCCCTTGCCCAGAACCCGAAACCTGCCGCCGGACCACGAACGCGCGCCGGGATAGAGGCCGGTTTTCGCATTCACACCGACGAGCTGTTCTTCGAGAGAAATCGCCTGGGGTTCAGAGCTTTGAGCGGGGTTCATGGGGTCAACGGTGGACAAAAAATAAGTAAAGTCAACTAACTAAATGCCTGGCATCTTTTTGTTGGCATCTTTTTGTTGGCATCTTTTTGTTGGCATCTTTTTGTTGGCATCTTTTTGTTGGCATCTTTTTGTTGGCATCTTTTTGTTGGCATCTTTTTGTTGGCATCTTTTTGTTGGCATCTTTTTGTTGGCATCTTTTTG
>NZ_JAQSEA010000126.1:0-2780 GCF_029946185.1 Prosthecobacter sp. | reverse complement strand
TGGCATCTTTTTGTTGGCATCTTTTTGTTGGCATCTTTTTGTTGGCATCTTTTTGCGTTGTCAACGGTGTCCAAAGTTCGCCGTTCATAACTTGGCGTAGAGGGTCGTCAAGACCGCACAGGCTTGCTGCCAAGGGACATTGAGCCAGAGCTGGGCAGCTACCCAGCGGATGAGTTTGACGCAGTGCTGTGTGATCTGTTGCACCACGCGCAGCGGCTTGGGTAAGACCGCCCCCGCCTTGGTCGCGACCGCCGTCGCCTGCTCCAGGCGTTTGGCCCGGCGCTTCACTTCCGGCGTGTTGCGGATGCCTTGCGTTTCGAGTTCATGTTCGAGCAGTTGCAGCAAATTGACACTGAGGCAAATGAACTGCGCCTGCATGCTCTTGGCCGTGGCGCTGGTGGCCCAGGCCTTCTTTTCGCCGAGTTTGTTCTTCACCTCATCAAAGCTCTTCTCGATATTCCAGCGCATGCGGTAGAGATGCGCCAACACGCCCGGCGGCACGCTGCTCTCCAGCAGGCTGGTGAGGAACTCGAACTGCCGGTCTGCGACCACGTCATGGAAGGTGATGCGCCGCAGCATCGTCCCGCTGGTGGCGGTACCCACGAGTTCATCGCGGCTCACGCCTGCGTTGATCGCATCATCGCGGTCAAAGGGTCAAAGGGCAGGTCGCCGCAGGGCAGCAGCGCCATGTTGGTCTTGCAGCGGCTGAGCATGTAGATGCCGCTGCCCTGCTTCCACTTGTACCACTGCCGAAAGTCGATGCCCGCACGGTCCCAGACGTGGAGCACTTTGCGCCCCTTGGACGCGCCCTGGCGCAACGCGGCGATTTCCAGGCGTTTGAGCCCGCGCATATCGTGCTCCTTTTTGCGCGCCTGCTGGTCATTGACGGTGAGGTGGGTGAGGCAGCCGCTGCGCAGGTTACGGCTGTAGAGATGGCCCACGGCGAGTTTGTCACCTTTGCTGTCGGCGGGATCATGCGTGGCATGGGCATGGTAGTGGCCATCACCGGCGTGGACATCGAAGTCGGCAAGGCAGGGGAAGGCGGCGAGCGCATCGGGGAGCACGGTGCGTGCATGGGCGCAGAGCCGGGCATTGGCCTCGGCGCACAAAGCCAGCCTGCGCTGGCTTTTGAGTGACTCGAAGAAGTGCGAGTTCTCGGGGCGGCAGCCAGCGCCAAGTGCGGCAAGGGTTTGCAAAAAGCCCCTGCCGCTGGCCTGGGGCTGGAGACAGCGCTGGACGCCGAGGCGCAGCCAGTCCGCGTCGGCAAGACCGGGGCAGTGACGCCAGTGCGCGCAGGCAGGAGGTCGAAGAGCGGGGTGAAAAACCGAGTAGGGAGAGCAGTGTCAGGAGGCAGGGAGGCCATAAAAACAAAAATTTCATGACCGTCTGAAGTCAACCCTGAAGGCGCGTTCTTCTGAGGTGTTTACGTGACTGTGGGGCGCTTTCAAGGCGCCCCCCAATCCCCTGCACGCACGCAAAAATCGAACTCGCCAGCGGTGCAGTATCGCCCCCGTAATCATCTCCATGAGGGCCTTTTGGCCTCCGGGCTTTGGACACCGTTATGTGAGCGAGATCTCTGAAGAGTTTTAAATCGAGTGAGGTGAGCATGCAGCAGCCTCTATTTGTTCAGTCGCGTGCCTTGAGCACGCTGATCAGATCCAGCCTGCTCAGCATGTAGCCGACCATGGCAAAGGAGGCACCTGCGGCCGTAAGCACCACCAGCACGGATTTGGCATAGGTGATGGTGCTGATGTAGTGAGGCAGGCGGACGGTTTCATTGCTGACGGCGCTGATCACGTACGAGGCCAGCGCGCTGCCAAATACAAGACCTACAGGCAGAGCCACCAGCACGAGGAGCGTCAGCTCCCCCAGCAGCACGCCGGCTACTTCGCGCTTCGTCAGGCCGACCACGCGCAGCGTTGCGAGATCACGCCCACGCTCGGAGAGCGCGATACGCGCGCTGTTGTACACGACGCCAAAAGCAACGATGACCGCCATCCATAGAAACAACTGGCGGAGGGTGCCGATGCTCTGGCCGGTGGAGGCACGAAATGCTGCGAGATCATTTTTCTTCACGCTGGCAAACTCGATCTTAGGCTGGCCTTTGACCTCGCGCATGAAGTCGTCCCAGCGGCTGTCATCCACGCTGAGAAAGGCACCGGTCATCGTCTCGCCCTCCCGCAGGAAATTGCGGACGGCATCGATGTCCATGTAGGCTGCCATGCCGTGGAAGTCCGCCATGAAGCCGCGCACGGTGATCTCCCTGCGTTCGCAGCGCCCTTCCAGGGCCTGGACCTGAAGGCGGTCGCCGATTTTTACTCCCAGCACCTCTGCGAGTTTTTGAGAAATCACCAGGCCCTCGCTGGGCAGCACGATGGGCCGGCCCAGAGTGTCCCGTGGATGGATGAGCTGGTGGTTCTTGGCGAGGCCTAGGATGTAGAGCCTGCGCTCGTGGTGGGCATTGCTCACACTGGCAATGAAGCCGCGCATCGGCTCTACCCGAATGGCCCCGGGAAGATGTTCGAGATCATGGAGTGTATTGCGGGAGACGGGCTCGCGCATGTGGATGATCACGTTCTGCCGGAACTGATCATTCCACTGGTAGGTCAGAAGCTGGTCCACGCTGTCCGCGAGCGCGCCCGGCAGCACGAGCAGGCCGGTGGCCAGCGCCAGCCCCGCCACGGTGAAGCCGGCCTGTACCGGACGACGTTCGATGTTTCTCAAAGCCATGCGAAACACCAGTCCAGCGCCCCGGGTGAAGCCGAGGAGCTCCAGCAGCG
>NZ_JAQSEA010000125.1 GCF_029946185.1 Prosthecobacter sp. | reverse complement strand
TGCAAAAACTTTTTCTTCAATTCTCCTTCCCCGGTGGTATTCCCAGCCACGCTTCTCCCGAGTGCCCTGGATCGATTCACGAAGGCGGCGAGCTGGGCTATTCGCTCAGTCATTCATTCGGTGCAGTGTTTGACAATCCCGAACTCATCGTCGCGTGCGTGGTAGGCGATGGCGAAGCTGAGACTGGTCCACTGGCCACGGCGTGGCATTCAAACAAGTTCCTCGATGCCGCGACCGATGGTGCCGTGCTGCCGATCCTGCACCTTAACGGCTACAAGATCGCTAATCCAACCGTGCTTGCCCGCATCACGCGTGAAGAGTTGGATCAACTGATGCGCGGCTACGGCTGGACGCCATACTTCGTCGAGTATCAAGACGACAATGCGGGAATGCACCAGGCGATGGCCGCGACGCTCGATGCGGCGGTGCTGGAGATCAAACGCATCCAGCTCGAAGCCCGCGAGCGCGGCTGTCAGGCGCGTCCGCGCTGGCCGATGATCGTGCTGAATTCCCCGAAAGGCTGGACCGGGCCGAAGTGGGTCGATGGCGTGCAGATCGAAGGCACCTTCCACGCACATCAGGTGCCGATCTCTGATCCCCGCAGCCATCCCGAACATCTCCAATTGCTGGAAGACTGGCTGCGGAGCTATCATCCCGAAGAACTCTTTGATGAGAGCGGGCGCTTGCTGCCGGAACTGGCCGAACTCGCGCCGAAAGGCAATCGACGCATGGGGGCAAACCCACACGCCAACGGCGGCCTGCTGCTGCACGATCTCGTCATGCCAGACTTCCGTGACTACGCGGACGAGGTGTCCACGCCGGGTGTGCATGGTATCGGGGACACGCATGTGCTCGGTCCGTTTCTGCGCGATGTGATGAAATTGAACGACGAACAGCGGAACTTCCGCGTATTCGGACCTGATGAGACGATCTCGAATGGTCTTGCTGCTCTGTTTGAAACCACCAGCCGTCAATGGGACGCCGCGACTGAATCCAACGACGAATTCCTCGCACCCGCCGGACGCGTGATGGAGATGCTCAGCGAACACCAATGCGAAGGCTGGCTGGAAGGCTACCTGCTCACCGGCAGGCACGGCCTCTTCAACTGCTACGAAGCATTTATCCACATCGTGGACTCGATGTTCAACCAGCATGCGAAGTGGCTGAAGGTGACCTCGCACATTCCATGGCGGAAGCCGATTGCATCCCTGAACTATCTGCTCGCATCCCATGTGTGGCGGCAGGATCACAATGGCTTCACACATCAGGATCCCGGTTTCATTGATCATGTCGTGAACAAAAAAGCCTCCGTCGTGCGCGTCTATCTGCCGCCTGACGCGAACTGCCTGCTCTCTGTCATGGACCACTGCCTGCGCAGCCGCCACTACGTCAACGTCGTCATCGCGGGCAAGCACCCCTCACCGCAATGGCTGACGATGGAAGCCGCCGCCAAACACTGCGCCGATGGCATCGGCATCTGGTCATGGGCCAGCAATGATGGCGGGGGAGAGCCTGATGTGGTCATGGCCTGCTGTGGCGATGTGCCCACGTTGGAGACACTTGCCGCCGTTTCCATTCTGCGCGAGCATCTGCCCCATCTGAAAATTCGCGTCGTCAATGTGGTGGATCTGATGAAGCTCCAGCCACAGAGCGAACATCCGCACGGTTTGAGCGATGAGGCCTTCGATACGCTCTTCACTAAGGACAAGCCGGTCATCTTCGCCTTCCACGCCTACCCCTGGCTGATCCACCGCCTGACCTATCGCCGCACCAATCACGACAACTTCCACGTTCGTGGTTACAAAGAGGAAGGCACCATCACCACCGCTTTTGATATGACGGTGCTCAACGACTTGGACCGGTTTCACCTCGTGATGGACACGATTGATCGGTTGCCGCAGACCGGCGAAGCGGGACTGGCGTTAAAACAAGAGCTGATCAAAAAGCTCTTCGAACACAAGCAATACATCGACAAGAACGGTGAAGACATGCCGGAGATCCGCGACTGGAAATGGGTGACCGCATCATGAATACACAAGCGCTCATCGACACCGCACAGGCGTTAGTCGCCGATCACAAAGGCCTGCTGGCGATGGATGAAAGCACTCCTACCTGCAACCGACGCTTTGCTGCGCTGGGCATTCCGCAAACCGAAGACGCCCGGCGTGCATGGCGTGAATTGATCATCGTCACGCGCGGCCTCAACGAGTGCATCAGTGGCGTGATTTTGTATGACGAAACGATCCGCCAGCACACCCAAGAGGGCACTTCGTTTCTCAATGTGCTCATCGAATCGGGCATCCTCGCTGGTATCAAGGTGGACATGGGTGCCAAAGAGGTGCCCGAACATCCAGGTGAAAAGATCACGGCGGGTTTGGACGGTCTGAGTGAGCGACTGGCGGAGTATGCGCAAATGGGCGCTCGCTTTGCCAAATGGCGTGCGGTGTTCGCCATCGGAGAGGCTCTGCCTGGCCACCCCTGCATTGAGGCCAACGCCCACGCGCTCGCCTGTTACGCCGCGTTGTGTCAGGATGCCGGGCTGGTGCCTGTCGTCGAGCCGGAAGTGCTCATGACCGGCACCCATACGCTGGCACGCTGCCAGGAGGTGACGGTGCAAGTTTTGACCAGCGTGTTTCATCACCTTCAGGAACAGGAGGTGATGCTGGAAGGCATCATCCTGAAACCCAACATGGTCCTGCCTGGACTGAACTGTGCGGAGCATTCCACTGCCGATGCCGTGACGGATGCCACCATTGCGTGCCTGTTGCAGGTGGTCCCCGTAACCGTGCCAGGCATCGCTTTTCTGTCGGGAGGTCAATCACCCCAAATGGCTTCGTCACGGCTGAATGCACTGAACACAGTTTCTAAAACACCCCTGCCCTGGGCGCTGACGTTTTCCTTTGCTCGCGCCATTCAGCAGCCGGCGTTGGAGATCTGGCATGGCGAAAACGTCAACGTGGAAGCCGCGCAGGCCGCCCTGCTGCATCGCGCACGCTGCAACCATGCCGCGCGACGCGGTGCCTACACTGATGCGATGGAGCAATCAAACCCATGACGCCAGCCCCCCTGCGACTCTGCTTGATGCGCCATGGCGGCACCGCGTGGGCGCTCACCAGCCAGCACACGGGCACCACGGATATTCCACTGACCACGAGTGGTGAAGATGAGGCGCGTGAACTCGGGCAGCGGCTCCGGGGCAGCGTATTCTCCTATGTCCTGACCAGTCCGCGCCAACGCGCTCATCGCACCTGTGAACTTGCCGGCCTGGGCTCCGCTGCTGCCATCGATGCTGACTTGGCCGAGTGGCATTACGGCGACTACGAAGGTCAGCGCAGCGTGGACATCATCAAAGCACGCCCGGAGTGGGATCTGTTTCGTGATGGTTGCCCACACGGTGAATCACCCGGGCAGGTGTCAGACCGCGCGGACCGGTTGATCGCTCGCCTGCGCCGCTTGGGCGGCAACGTTGCGTTGTTTTCGCATGGACAGTTCGGCGGGGTTCTGGCGGCACGCTGGCTCGGTTTGCCACTAGCCGCCGCGCAGCATTTCCCGCTCGGCACGGCATCGCTCAGCATCCTCAGCTACAATCCACATCACCCGGCAGTCCCGGTCATCGAGATGTGGAACCAGACCAATCATCCATTGGCGATGTTGCCGCATCATCCACGCGATGGTGTCCCCATGCCGCTGAAACAACGGGAACTCGAACGCTGGGATAACGAAGGCGGCGAGATTCCAGATCCAAAACATAACCCGGCGCGGCTGTGACATGAGTACAACGCCGCTCTATACACTGCTCTTTGAACCCATCTATCAGTATCGGCTGTGGGGTGGTCGGCGTCTAGCCGATGTGCTGTCCACACCGCTGCCAGACACCGGTTCCATTGGCGAAGCGTGGTTGCTGAGTGATCGCGCTGAGCATGCGAGCCGTGTCGCGAACGGGCCGCTCCAGGGAATGACCATCGCTCAATTGCTGGAGCAGTTCCCCGTGCAGATGCTGGGAGAGATGGCCGGGCACTGCCGCCGCTTTCCACTGCTGCTCAAGTTTCTCGATGCGCGCGATACGCTATCGGTTCAGGTGCATCCGTCGGATCAGCAGACGAACTATTTGCCGGAGGGTGAGACCGGCAAGACGGAGGCATGGGTGGTGATGGAGGCCGGGAGCAACATCTGCATTTACGCGGGCCTGG
>NZ_JAQSEA010000124.1 GCF_029946185.1 Prosthecobacter sp. | reverse complement strand
TCCGGTGGTGTGGGAGCCCTGACGGGTGCAATCCCGTCAGGGCCACCCGATCTTTCCAAACACTGTCTAATCTTCCATCAGCTTCACCGCCAGGCGGCGCATGAACTGGCGTTCGGGGAGCAAAACGAGGCGTTCGTAGGCTTCGTCGAGATTGCGCAGGATGCGCAGGAGGGTGGCTTCGGCGGTGGCGGGCTCGTGGATGAGGTCTTCCATGCCGGGATTCGCGGCGGGGTGGTGTTTGGCCACATCGGCGGCCAGCATGAAGCGCCCGCGGTTGAAGCAATCGACGAGCCAGGTCTTGTCGCGGTATTGGACGCGGGAGAGGAAATGGCCGGGGAAATTGCAGCCTTCGATTTCGAGGCCGAAACGGTGGCCCAGCAGGCGGTAGAGGCAGCAGAGGCTGATGGGATTGCCCAAGCCGGTGTTCAGCACCCAGAACAGATTGCTGTTCGCGGGGGAGTAGTAGTCCTTGCTGTTGCCACGGAAACGGGTGACGCCGTTGTTGGAGGCAAAGAGCCACTGCGCCAGTTCATGGGCATCCATACGGCCTTTTTCGGCGAAGGCTTCTTCTGTGAGTGCATCCAGGCGTTTTGCCAGATCGGCGGACTGAGACTTCCAGCCGTTTAGGTAGGCGGAAAGCTGGCTGAGCCCCTCTTCAAGCTGCGCGTCCGGACCTTCCATCCAGCGCCAGCGCATCCAGGTCTCTTCGAGTTCGTTGCGGCGGGCGGGCTCGAGCAACTGCGCCACCAGCTTTTCCTCGTCGGCAGACAGGGGAGTCTCCAAGGTCTCGATGTGCTGCGGCAGCTCGCGGCGCATGCCGGTGAGCTCATGCCGCACCGCGTGACGGACGACTTCAGAGTCGTCGTCGAGCAGTTTGATGAGATGGCTCAGGTGAGCGGTAGCGGGCATTTGTAGGTGATAACACGTCCCCAACGCCGGAGGCAATCATGATCTTGCACCTAGAGGCGGATTTCCATCGCCTTGGCGGCGCGGTGGGCTTTGGCGCGGGCTTCGTTGATGGTTTCGGCGCGGGCGAGGGTGACGGCCATGCGGCGCTGGCCGCTGACGCTGGGCTTGCCGAAGAGGCGGACCTGGGTGTCGGGCTCGGCGAGGACTTGATCGAGGGCGCCGAACTGGACTTTGGCGGATTCGCCTTCGACGAGGACGGCGCAGCTGGCGCTGGGACCATGCTGACGGATGTTGGGGATGGGGAGGCCGAGGATGGCGCGGACGTGGAGGGCGAACTCGCTCAAATCCTGGGAGATGAGGGTGACGAGGCCGGTGTCGTGCGGGCGGGGGGAGACTTCGCTGAAGATGACGTCGTCGCCTTTGATGAACATTTCGACGCCGAAGAGGCCGCGACCGCCCAGAGCTTCGGTGATGGCACCGGCCATGTGTTCGGCGGCATCGAGGGCTGTTTTGGACATGGGGTGCGGCTGCCAGGACTCAACGTAGTCGCCCTTGATCTGGGTGTGGCCGACGGGGGCGCAGAAGGAGGTGCCGCCGGCGTGGCGGACGGTGAGCATGGTGATCTCGTAGTCAAAGTCGACGAAGCCTTCGACGATGACTTTGCCCTTGCCGGCGCGGCCGCCTTCTTGGGCGTATTTCCAGGAGTGGGCGATGTCATCAGCGGTTTTGACGACGCTCTGGCCCTTGCCGGAGCTGCTCATGATGGGCTTGACGACGCAGGGCATGCCGATTTTTTCAATGGCGGCGCGGAATTCCTCCTCGGTGGCGGCAAAGATGTAGGGGGAGGACTTGAGGCCCAGTTCCTCGGCGGCGAGGCGTCGGATGCCTTCGCGGTTCATGGTGAGCTTGGCGGCGCGGGCGGTGGGGACGACGCGGAAGCCTTCGTCTTCGAGTTCGAGGAGGGTGTCGGTGGCGATGGCTTCGATTTCCGGGACGATGCAGTCGGGTTTTTCGATTTCGACGAGGCGGCGGAGGGCTTCGCCATCGAGCATGGAGATGATGTGGCTGCGATGCGCGACCTGCATGGCGGGGGCGTTGGCGTAGCGATCCACGGCGATGACTTCACAGCCGAGGCGCTGGAGTTCGATGACGACTTCTTTGCCAAGCTCGCCGGAGCCGAGAAGCATGACCTTGGTTGCGGAGGAGGAAAGGGGGGTGCCGATGCGGGACATGGCTGCATTTAGGCTTGCAGTTGGCTGGCTTCAAATCGCATTTAGGATGAGTCATGTCCTTTCCCGGCCCTCCAGATCCATCGCGTGTGCAGCAGCTGCTGCTGCCGGTATGGCGTGCGTGGGTGGACCTGGTGTATCCGCCGCTGTGCTGCGTGTGCAAGGTGCCGGTGGAGGAGGGGTGGTTTTGCGAGGGGTGTGCTGATGCGCTGCCGCTGGTGGAAGCGCCGTACTGCATGGTGTGCGGTGAGGTCTATGAGGGTGCACTGACGAACGAGTTTCGCTGTGCGAACTGCAGCGGCCGGCGGCTGGAGTTTGAGTTTGCCGTGGCGGCCTGCCATGCTGAGGGGGTGATGCGGGAGCTGATTCACAAGTTCAAGTATGAGCGCCGTCTGCAACTGCGCGGGGCGCTGGCCCACCTGATGCTGCGGACCTTGGCTGAGCCCCGGCTGGCGCGGGAAGATCTCGCGGAGTGGCTGCTGGTGCCGGTGCCGCTGCACCACAGCCGGGAGGTGGACCGGGAGTACAATCAAAGCTGGGAGCTGTGCGAGCGGCTGTCGCGTTTGACGGGGATTCCTGCGGCGAAGGCGCTGCTGCGGACGCGGGAGACGGATTCGCAGGCGGGGCTGCACCGTGAGGAGCGGCTGAAAAACTTGCGTGGGGCGTTTGCCGTACGGCAGCCGAGGCGCTGGCAGGCTCCAGTCAACCTGCAGGGGCGGCGCATCCTGCTGGTGGACGATGTTTTTACTACGGGGGCAACGGCCAGTGAATGCGCGCGGGTCTTGCGACGGGAGGGGGGAGCAGAAAAAGTGGTGGTCATCACCACAACACGCGGCTAGGATTGCTTTCGCGTCCGACTTTGGCCGGGCCTGACAGTGTGAACGCCGGGTGGAATTCCTCCCTGCAACTCCTGCGACATGCAATTCGAGGAGGCGCACCCACAGGCCTGATGATGCCGGATGCCTTACCGACTGACCTACCATGGGATTTTTCAAAAAACGCAACGTTAATGATTTAGGCGAAAAGAAGCGCGACATGCCGGAAGGCCTTTGGACGAAGTGCCCTTCGTGCAATGAGAGCCTCTTTGAGCAGGCGCTGGCCAAAAACCTGCGGGTCTGCACGAGCTGCGGCTACCACTTCACCATCGCTTCGGATGAGCGCATCGCCAGTCTGGTGGATGAGGGCAGCTTTGTGGAAATGGACAAGAGTCTCGATTCCGTGAACGCTCTCGGCTTCAAAGGCTATCTGGACAAGGTCAAGGCCTACCAGGCGAAGACCGGGCTGACCGAGGCTGTCGTTACCGGGCGTGCCGTGATTGAGGGGATTCCCGTTCTGGTGGCGATCATGGATTTCCGTTTCCTCGGTGCCAGCATGGGCAGCGTGGTGGGTGAGAAGATCACCCGCGCCATTGAGGCCGCAACGGCGGAGCGCAAGCCGGTCATCGTTTTTTCCGCCTCTGGCGGTGCGCGTATGCATGAGGGTATTCTAAGCCTGATGCAGATGGCGAAGACGAGCGGAGCACTGGCGCGGCATGCCGAGGCACGGCTCTCCTACATTTCAGTGCTGACGCACCCGACGACGGGTGGTGTGACCGCGAGTTTCGCGACGCTGGGAGACCTCATTATTGCGGAGCCGAAGTGCATGATCGGGTTTGCCGGTCCGCGTGTGGTGAAGGAAACGACGCATGCGGATCTGCCGCCTGGGTTTCAGACGGCGGAATTCATGATGCAGCACGGGCTGGTGGATATGATCGTGGACCGCAAGGAGATGCGTGGGACGCTGGCCAGAGTGCTGCGGTATATGGGTGGGGCGAAGTGAACCCCGCGCAGTTTTTTGTGCGCAACTAAGTTTTATCGTAGAAGCCGTCCGGCTCTGAAGGGGGCTGGTTTACAATCCAAATGTGAGCCAGAGGACGAGGTGGAGGAGGCCGACGTAAACGAGCCAGGTTTGGGCGAGGCCATAGACGAGGCTGCCGCTGGTTTCGCTGGGAGTGTCGGTGGAGCGGCCAAACCAGCGGTTTTGATTGCGGAAGAGGAGGATGCCGAGGGGGATGAGGATGATCAGACCGAGGATGCCGATGATTTTCAGGCCGAGGAGTCCTTCTGGGCTCATGACTGCGAACAGGGGAGTGAGGTGGGGGGTCATGGGGCACCTTCTCACGTACTCGAATGGCGGCCAGATACAGATGGTGGGATAGGCGACCGGTACAGAGGTTTGCAGTGGCTGAACGGTTGTTGGGGAAAGGGGCGGAAAACTGGCCGGGCTGCTGGGAAGCCGCGAAGCGAACTCCGAACTAAGTGCACAGTGAATGGCGAAGGAAGAGCGGTGCCTGGACAACAAGGGTCAACGACCGGCCAATCCGATGGCGGGGCTCTTGGGCTTTGCGGAGCGGAATGATCGAGGACGAGTTCGAGGACGAAGGCTCAGGGGGCGAGTTGTCGGTTACTGAATCTGCCGCTTTGCGAGGGTGCCCAAGGTGCGGATGGCGGCGGCGAGGCGGGGAGACCAGGGCTCGCCGCAGGAGATGCGGATACAGTGGGTGTAGTGATGCTCCAACGAGAAGAGGTGGCCGGGGGCGATGCTGATGCCTTTGGCGAGGGCGCGGTCGTAAAGGGCTATGGCATCGACCTGAGGGGGCATGGTGACCCAGAGCAGGAAGCCGCCCTGAGGCATGGTGACGGTGGTGCCGGCGGGGAACTCTTCGAGGATGGCGCGCCTCATGTGGGTAATGTTCTCTTTATAGGTAGCGCGGACGCTGCGCAGCCAGTGGTCGTAGCCGCCCTCGGCGAGGAAGCCGGCGATGGCGAGCTCGGGAAGGGTGGCGGTGGCGAGGGTGTGGGTGAGCTTGGCCATGCGGACGGCGTGATAGTAGCGGCCGGGGATGACCCAGCCGACGCGGTAGCCGGGGGCGAGGGTCTTGGAGAAGGAACTGCAAAACAGGACGAGGCCGGAGTCATCGTACGACTTGCAGGTGCGGGCGCGTTTGGGGCCGAAGGGGAGCTCGCCGAAGACGTCGTCTTCGATGAGGGGGATTTGGTGCTTTTGGAGGAGGGCGACGAGTTGCTGCTTGGCGTCATCGGACATTGCGGCTCCCAAGGGGTTGCTGAAGGCGGGCAGGGCAATGCAGGCGTGCACGGGCTGATTTTTTAATACGTGCTCCAAGACATCGAGCCGCATGCCGTGCTGGGGATCGGTGGGGATTTCCAGTACACGCAGGGACAGGGCCTCAAGGACGTGGAGAATGCCGAAGTAGGTGGGGGATTCGACGGCGACGACGTCTCCCGGTTTGGTGACGGCGCGGAGGCAGAGCATGAGGGCCTCCGTGGCGCCGCAGGTGGTGATGATGTCTGCGGGGGCGACGACGGCACCGCCTTTGAGCATGCGTTTGCTGATCTGGCGGCGCAGTGCTTCGGACCCTGGCGGCAGATCATACATGACGCCACGCGCTCCTGCGTGGCGTGCTTTTTCAGCCAGTATGCGGTTGAGCTTCACGGTGGGAAGCATGTCTGCACCCGGTACAGCGCCGCCGAGGGCGATCAAGTTTGCCGAAACGACGGCATCAAAGAGGCTGGCGTGCCGGTTGCCGAGGCTGCCGGACATGGGGACTCGGGGAGGGCCGGGGAGATCGAAGAGGGCCTGTGGCGGGGCTTTGACGAAAAAGCCGGACTTGTGGCGGGGCTCGACGAGGCCGGACGATTCGAGTTCGACGAAGGCCTGCACGGCGGTGCTCATGCTGACGCCATGCTGATTGCAGATGGCGCGCAGGGAGGGGGTGCGCTCGCCCGGCCGGAGGACGCCGTCATGGATCATCTTGGCGACGGTGTCGGCGATGTGTTTGTAAAGCGGCTGCGGGGCCGCGCGGGAGGCGGGTGAGGGCATGGGGGGAGACTACGGCCAGTGCTGAAAATTGGTATTGTGCTATTTTTGATTTTGCCTGCCATTTGTGCCCTGATTTCGGGGGTGGTGGGCCAAAAGAGGCGGCTAGCCCGAGCGGGGTATGGGGAACTACCCGCAAAAATGGCTGTAAATGTGCCTTTCCGCATTTGCACTCGCAACGAATGGGAGCATTTTGCCCGCCCCCTACATGAGTGCTACATTGCCGTACCGCGCAAACGCGGATTTCCTCGAGTCCAAATATGAGGACTGGAAAAAAGATGCCGGTTCCGTCGAACCGCTTTGGTCGTCGTTTTTTGAAGGTTTCGAACTGGGCATGGCCCGGCTCGTGACAAAAGGCGCGGAGGTAGCCGGTGGTGGAGGTGCTCCGCTTTCGGAGAAGACGCTGAATTTCCGCATGCGTGTTTCGAACGCGCTGCAAAGCTTTCGTGCGCTGGGCCACACGGCGGCGCATCTTGATCCGCTGGATGCGGCGGGGCCGGAAGTCCCCGGGCTGACGCTGGCGGGCCTGGGCTTTACTGAGGAGGACCTGGAGGAGGAGGTGCAGACGCATCTGTTCCGCAACGGGCAGCCGATGAAGCTGAAAACGATGCTGGCGCAATTGCAGCGTACCTATTGCAGCAAGACCGGCTTTGAGTTCATGCACATTCATCATCCCGAAGTGCGTGCCTGGCTGCTGGAACGGATTGAAGGCCATGACATGGATGCCAAACCCGTCGTCCAAGACCAGCTTAACGCGTTGCGCTGGCTGCTTGAGGCTGAATCGTTTGAGCGCTTCCTTCACCGCCGTTTCGTGGGCCAAAAGCGCTTCTCCGTCGAGGGCGGGGAGTCGATGCTGGTGGCGCTGGAGACGATTCTCGAAGCCATGCCTGCCGCTGGCGGCAAGGAAATCATTCTCGGCATGGCGCATCGCGGGCGTCTCAGTGTGCTGGCCAATTTCCTGCGCAAGCCCCTCGAATACCTCTTCTACGAGTTCAGCGAGAACTACGTCCCGAACATGGTTTCCGGTGATGGCGATGTGAAATACCACCTCGGCTTTGAAACCGTGCGCCAGACCAGCGGCGGCGAATCGATCGGAGTGGTGCTCGCGCCGAATCCGAGCCATCTTGAAGCCGTCGATCCCGTCGTTGAAGGTATGGCGCGTGCCCGCCAGCGGGCGTTGAATGACACCAAGGACCGCAAAATGGTCATCCCGGTGCTCATCCACGGCGATGCAGCTTTTGCGGGTCAGGGCCTTGTGGCCGAAGTGCTGAATCTCTCGCAGCTTCCCGGCTACCGCACGGGCGGCACCATCCACATCATCGTGAACAACCAGATTGGTTTCACCACGATGCCGGAAGATGCCCGCAGCTCGGACTACTGCACCGACGTGGCGAAAATGATCGAGGCGCCGGTCTTCCATGTGAATGGGGACTGCCCGCTGGAAGTGATGCACGTGACGAAACTCGCGATTGAATTCCGCCAGACCTTCGGTCGTGACGTCATCATCGACATCGTCTGCTACCGCCGCTACGGCCACAACGAAACTGACGAGCCCGGATTTACGCAGCCGAACATGGCACGCGCCATCGCCGAGCATCCGTCCACCGCGACGCTGTTCCGCCTTGATCTGGCCGCTGCCGGTGTGCTGGATGAAGCCGGCTCCGCCGCGCTGCAACGCGAGCTGGATGATGAACTTGAGGAAGGTGTCACGACCCTGGCGGCGCGTGACAAAAACGCCGCAGGCGGCAATCCTTTTGAAGGCAGCATGGCGACGCCGCAGGCGGCCTATGATTATGAACCTGTGAAAACAGGGGTTGAGCTGGTGGCGCTGAAAAAGGTCGGCGAGGGTTTGCTCGAAGTGCCGGAGGAATTCAACCTGCACCCAACGATCGCGAAACGCTTCCTCGCGGCGCGCCGGAAAGCCATCGAGGCCGGAGAAGGCATCGACTGGGCCTATGCGGAGTCGCTGGCGTTTGGCACCTTGCTGACGGAAGGCCACGGTGTGCGCCTGAGCGGGCAGGATGTGCGACGCGGCACTTTCAGCCAGCGGCACAGTGTGTTTTATGATTCCCAGACCCGGGAGCGGCACATTCCGCTGAACAATCTTTCGGCTGATCAGGGGCGTTACTGTGTGTACAACAGCCTGCTGTCTGAGGCGGCGGTGCTGGGTTTTGATTACGGCTACTCGCTGCTGACCAGCAATCTGCTGGTATGCTGGGAAGCGCAGTTTGGCGACTTCGTGAACGGTGCGCAGGTCATCATCGACCAGTTCATTGCGAGTGCGGAGAGCAAATGGCAGCGCCCGAGCCACATCACGCTGCTGCTGCCGCACGGGTATGAAGGGCAGGGGCCGGAGCATTCCAGTGCAAGACTTGAGCGCTTCCTGCAACTCTGCGCCGGTGGCAACATGCAGGTGTGCAACTTCACCACGCCTGCACAGTATTTCCATGCGCTGCGCCGCCAGCTCAAGCGCAGCACGCGCAAGCCGCTGATCGTGATGACGCCGAAGAGCCTGCTGCGGCATCCGAAGTGTGTGTCCAAGCTCAGTGAAATGGCCGAGGGCACCACCTTCAAGGAAGTGCTGGATGACGAACATCTGCTGGCTGCGCCGGAGCGCATCACGCGTCTGATTCTCTGCAGCGGCAAGGTTTATTATGACCTGCTCGCCTTCCGCGAAGAGCACAAAATTAAGAACGCCGCCATCATCCGCGTGGAGCAGCTTTACCCGCTGAACTACGAGATGCTGAAGGAGATCGTGGCGAAATATCCGCGTGCGCAGAAGAAGTGGATCTGGTGCCAGGAGGAGCCGCGCAACATGGGCGCCTTCTACTACATCCGTCCGCGCCTCGAAGAGCTCTCCAACCACAAGGTGCGCTACTCCGGCCGGGAGCGCAGTTCCAGCCCTGCCGCCGGTTCCAAAGCCATCCACACTCTCGAACAGGAAAATCTGGTCGAGGGGGCGTTCAGCGTGTGATTCGTCCAGTCCAAGATTTTTTCCCAATACCCCGTCATGCCCTCAGACATTAAAATACCCGCACTCGGCGAATCCGTCGCCGGTGGTCAGATCGCCAAATGGCACTTCAATGAAGGTGACCTCGTCAAAACTGGCGACATCCTGCTCACCCTCGAAACCGACAAGGTCGCTGCTGAAGTGACCGCCGAAGCCAGCGGAGCGCTGCACATCGGCAAACAGGCCGGTGAAGATGTTGAGGTGGGCGCAGTGGTGGGTCAGATCGACGAAAACGCTGCCGCACCTGCTGCCAAGGCCGAAGCTCCCAAGCCTGCGCCAGCCGCTGCTCCCGCACCTGCTGCCAAGGTTGAAGCTGAAAAGCCTGCGAACGTGACGGAATTTAAAGTGGTGCCAAAGCCTGAGCCTACGCCGGCACCCGTGGCCAAGACTCCGGCTGCTCCGGAAGGCCGTGTCACGCGCAAGAAGATGAGCCCGCTGCGCAGAAAGATTGCGGATCAGCTCGTCACCGCGCAGCGCACCGCCGCGATCCTCACCACATTCAACGAATGTGACATGAGCAACGTGATGGCGCTGCGTTCGAAGCTGCAGGACAGCTTTGTGAAGAAGAACGGTGTGAAGCTTGGCTTCATGAGCTTCTTCATCAAGGCGGTGGTGGAAGCCCTGAAGGCGGTGCCGCAGGTCAATGTGCGTGTTGAAGGTGAAGAAATCGTGCAGCAGCACTTTTATGACATCGGCGTGGCCGTGGGTACCGAGCGTGGTCTGATCGTGCCGGTGCTGCGTGATGCGGATCAGCAAAGCTTCGCGGAGCTGGAGAAGGATATTCTCGGATATGCGGCCAAGTCCAAAGAGGGAAAAATCCAGGTCAGCGACCTTACGGGCGGTGTTTTCACCATTTCCAACGGCGGTGTGTACGGGTCTCTGCTCAGCACTCCGATCATCAATCCGCCTCAGAGTGCGATTCTGGGAATGCACAGCATCCAGCAGCGCCCGGTGGCGGTGGACGGTCAGGTAGTCATCCGCCCGATGATGTACCTCGCGCTCAGCTACGACCACCGCGTGGTCGATGGCAAGGAGGCGGTGGCGTTCCTGATTCGCGTGAAAGACTGCATTGAAAACCCGGCGCGCATGCTGGTGGGAGCGTAATACTGCGAGAGTGCAGATTATTGCTGAACATTGCTGCTGCCATGCGTTCTCATCTTGAGCGAAGTTGTTTTTAAATGGCACTTGATCCCCCCAATACAAATCCAATGCCCGAGGCGCCTGCGCCGAAAGGCTGGGGTGTGTGGCTGCGGAACAAGTTCCTGGCCGGCCTGGCGCTGGCGCTGCCGCTGATCATCACGTTTTGGATCTTGTTCTTCGTCTATGACTTGCTGCATGCGTGGAGCAAGCCGGTGCTGGCTCAGGTGGTGAATTTGGTCAACGAGTTCTCCGAAGAGCCGTTGCTGGACATTGCGGATCCGAATCTGGACAGCCTCACCAACTTCATTGGCTTCCTGTTTTCGGTGCTGGCCATTTTGGGGCTTGGATTCATGGCCACCAACGTGATCGGCGTGCACATTGTCACCGCCGTTGATAAACTGTTGCTGCGCATTCCCCTGGTTGCGGTCATCTACCGGCCGCTCAAGCAGGTGATTGACGCCTTTCGCAGCCTGGGAGGCGGGACGAAGCAGAACTTTAAGCGGGTCGTGTACATCGACTACCCCGTCCCTGGGATGCGCATGATCGGTTTTGCCACCGGTCAGTATTGTGATCCGCAGACGGGAAAGGCGATGACCTGCGTTCTGCTGCCCACGGCGCCGAGTCCGATGACCGGCTTCCTTCTTGTGGTGGATTCGGACAAGATCACGGATGCGCCTATAACGATTGAAGAGGCGATGAAGATGATCATCTCCGGCGGGCTGGTTTCGCCGCTCAATGGCATGGCGCCGCTGAATCAAAAGCCCACCACGACACTGGTGCCCGAACCGGTGCCGGAACCTGAGCCTGAGTTCGAGCTGCCTGCTGGTCTTCCGCGTGCGGAGGATTTTGACGCTGGCGACACAGAGATCCTGGCGCAAGCCATGGACATCAAGAGTGGAAAACGCTGGCTGCGTGCCCTGCCATGGAAGAAACGCTGACCCCAGTGAGCATCGACTGGAAAACATGGCAGCCCGGGGTTCGTGCGACCCTGATGTTCGTCATTGATGAGGCAAAGCGTGAAGTGTTGCTCATTCGCAAAAAGCGTGGACTGGGCGCTGGCAAAATCAATGGACCTGGCGGTAAAATAGACCCCGGTGAAACCTCGCTGCAATGCGCCGTACGTGAAACGCAGGAGGAACTGGGCGTTACCGCTCTGAATCCTGCCCACCACGGGGAGCTTTGGTTTCAGTTCGTGGATGGCCTGTGCATGCACGTCGATGTTTTTGTCGCGACCCAGCATGAGGGAGTGGCGGTTGAAACGCCCGAGGCTGTGCCCCTCTGGACCTCGCTGGATGGGCTGCCATTTGATGAAATGTGGGCCGATGACGTCCACTGGCTGGCGCAGACTTTGGTGGAACGCCGGCGTTTCATGGGGAGATTTGCTTTTGATGACGACACCATGCTGTCCCACGAAGTGAAGTGGCTGTGATTTTCTGATTCCAGAGCGGTGATGATCAAGGGTATGATTGCGGCATGAAATGTCTTTTGCTCCTGTGCGGTGTTCTTGGACTCCAGATGACTTGTGCGGCCGCGCCGATTGAACCGCCGAACATCGTGCTGGTGATGGCGGATGATCAAGGCTGGGGTGACATGGGCTACAATGGGCATCCCCATCTGAAGACGCCGAATTTTGATGCGCTGGCGAAGGAGGGGATTCGATTTGACGAGTTTCATGCTGCCGCGCCGGTGTGCTCCCCAACGCGCGGGAGTGTGATGACGGGGCGTACGCCCAACAGGTTTGGCTGTTTTTCCTGGGGGCATTCGTTGCGACCGCAGGAAATCACGATTGCGGAGGCGCTGAAAACGGCTGGCTATGCAACCGGCCACTTTGGCAAATGGCATCTGGGATCTGTGCAGAAGGCCAGCCCGGTCAGCCCCGGAGCCAGTGGATTCGATGAGTGGGTTTCCGCGCCCAATTTCTTTGATCTTGATTCGGTGCTCAGTGTGCAGGGCAAGGCCACTCAGTTTCAGGGGGACAGTTCAGACATCACCGTGGATGAGGCGCTGAAGTTCATCCGGAGTAGCGCGGCCAAAAAGCAGCGATTTCTCGCGGTGGTCTGGTTTGGTTCCCCGCATGACCCACACCAGGCGCTGGAGTCAGACCGGGCACCGTATGGGGGGCTTCCCAAGAAGCAGCAGCATTTCTATGGCGAGATCACTGCCATGGACCGCGCGTTTGGCAGGCTTAGGGCGGAGCTGAAGGAACTCGATCTGCGGGAGAACACTCTCTTATGGTATTGCAGCGACAACGGGGCGCTGCCGAAGGTCGGCTCCACGGGGGGGCGCCGGGGTTTCAAAGGCCAGATCTACGAAGGTGGCCTGGCGGTGCCCGCTTTGCTGGAATGGCCGGCGGTGTTTCATGAGCCCAAAGTCATCAAGGCGCCCTGCGTGACCTCAGACATTTATCCCACCGTGCTGGCACTCACGGGCGTGAGCATGGAAAAGCAGCCTCCTTTGGATGGCATCGACATCATGCCGCTGCTGACGGGGCAGGAGCAGAAACGTTCGCACCCCATAGGTTTCTGGGACTCGGGGGACAAAGGCATCAGGACGCCGTCCAAAGAATGGATGGACGAGCTGCTCGTGGAACAGACGAAAGGTGAAGAACCTGCGGATCCGGCACGTCTGCGCGCAGATGCGGCGGCAATCGGTGAACCCGTCTCTCTAACTGAGTTCCCCGGGCATGCCGCTTGGCTGGACTGGCCGTGGAAACTTCATCGGATCGAAAACAAAAAGAGCCATGACGTGAGCTGGGAGCTTTATCATTTGGCCAGGGATCCTGATGAGAGCACTGTGCTGCTGGCAGAGCAGCCCGAACGAGTGCCTGAAATGCAAAAAAACCTCGAAGACTGGCTCGAAAGCGTGGCACGGAGCTTGAATGGAGAAGATTATTCGGGTGAAAAAGGCGTGGTTGAATAAAAGTGCCCCCGCCCTGGCTCTTTCGAGGCTCGTCAGCAAACGGGCAAGGGGTCAGATAAAGTCCTTTTAGTACACGCTTGCCAGTTCATTATTGAGTGCTAATCAGTGAGCGGAATTGAGAGTATCAATCTAGAAACATTCAGAAATGTAAGTCATCAGCAATTCTGGAATTTCAAAATTATTACATTTAATTCTAAAAAATATCTTGCGGCAGTAAGATATTTCGTGTTACTATAACTTCAATTGCGGGTATAGCTTAGTGGTAAAGTTCCAGCCTTCCACGCTGGCCATGTGGGTTCGATTCCCACTACCCGCTCTGAGGATAACCACGTCAACATCTGTAAATATACATTTAACTGCCGCCTATGAAAACTGTCCCCTTTTCACGTCTTGTGGGCATTACCGTTAGTGTTTTATTGCTGACGCTTTCAGGTGTTTCGGCGCAGATGACGACGAATTGCACTGAAATTTCGAATGATGTGCGGATCGCTGTCGAAAAGGACCCCTCCAAAGTGCTCATGGTTGTGGAAGATGCACTGGTTATCAATGAAGGCTGTGCGGGAGACATTGTGAGAACGGCGATCATTGCCTCCAAGGCAGACGCAACGCTGGCTAGTCAAATCGTTCAGACCGGCGCTTCAGTGGCACCCAAAATGGCTGCCGTGATCAATGACGCGGCTCTCTCTGTGGTGCCTAGTCTTGCGACGGTTGCACCCGTGTCTGAAATCGAGCGACCCATTATGGTGTCTGCCAAGAATCCCAAAAACCCCATCTACGTTGATAAGAATCCTATCATTCCGACTTCGGAACCGGATTTCTACATTCCATCCAACATCCGTGGAGTGTTCCTTATCATGCCGCCCATATCCGGCCCGCTGCCGCCACGGATCATCACCATTCCGGTGTCTCCTTCCACTGCGCTTCCGTGATCTTCCGAGATCATACAAAGCCGGACATCCAACCCTGATATTCGAAATCTCTCCTGATTTTCATGCGCTCTAAACTAGTAATGCTTATACTGGCCGTCGCTGCCCTCAGCCCAGCCGCATTGCGTGCGCAGGGGTTGGTGGGTATCCAAAACTACTCGGCGGATTTTAGAAACGAGGAGCCACTGACCTTCTCTTTGACCGGCAGTTCCGGTTATGATGTGCTTAAGTACAAGGTGCCTACGGCCCAGTTGAGCAACATTGAGTCTTGGTACGGGCAGGTCGGTGCCGCGGCGTCCTATACCCATGCCGACCAGACCACGCCTTACAGCTTCAGTCTTGAGGCCAGCGTGCTGGAATATGTGAATGGGGTGCCGACTTATGGCAGCACTTTTTACAATGGCCGGGCGACCTTCAATTTTGAGCACCAGTTTTCTGAGCGGCTCAAGATGAGCAATAATTTCTATCTCACGTACGGGACCAATCCCAACAGTGCGTTTGGCTACGGTGCCACCAGCGCGCTGTGGAACGGACAGTTTCTGTATGGCTATAACAACTTCAATGTCAGCTACGCATGGTCGCCGCGGTTCTCGACCACAACGTCCTATACGTTTGACGGGATCGCCTACGAGAACTCTGCGGTGGCCACCTCTCAGGATCGCTACTCGCATCTGATTGCGCAGCAATTTGCGTATAAGGTTGGGAAACGGACCAGTCTGACGGCAGAGTATCGCTACCGTCTGACGGATTACACCAAGAGCGGGTTCCAAAACTACCGTTCACATTTCGCCCTGGTTGGAGTCGATCATGCGTGGAGCGAGAACATGTCCACATCAGTGCGAGGCGGTGCGGAACTCTACGAAAACGCCCAAGGGCGGCAAACGAAGCCTTATGCTGAAGGCGCACTCAACTATGCAGTGGCAGAACAGACACAGATCCGCTGGTTTGCGATGCTGGGTTTCAATGGCGCTTTGATCGGCAACTACCGCAGCAGCTATGGGGTGAACACGGGAGTGCAGGTGAACCACCAAGTCTCCAAACGCTTCAGCGTCAACGGTGGGGTGAGTTATGCGCATTCGGTACTTTCGGGCGGACCCATTCCGGATCAGACGCAAGACTCGGTGTTCCTCAATGCAGGCATTGGCTATCAGCTGATGGATAACCTCAATCTGAATGCCAATTATTCTTTCTCCACGCAACTGTCCAACGACCCTGTGGTCGAATTCAATCGTAATCAGGTTTCAGTCGGAGCCACGGCCACCTTTTAGTCCCAACAGCCAAAACGACAATCCGCCGGCGGGCAGATTCGGACCCCACGAATCTCCCGCTGGCGGCATTTCAAGACCGCTTTCTTAACCTCTCCTAATAATTAAAACCGAGCAGTCATGAACGAGTCCGGCACCGAACTGCAGAAGCATGCGATGGACACCTGGCAGGTGGTCAAGAATCGCTTTGGACTCATCTCGCTCTCGTTCATCCTCATCTTCGCGGCTGCGGCGGTGCTCACTTACATCATGCCGCGCAAGTATCGCGGTCATGTCGAAATGACCATTGAGCGCATCACGCAGGACATCAATGTCTTTGACCGCAATCGCAGCGACGGTCTGGCCTTCACGCAGGAATACATCAAAACCCAGTTCGAGACCATTACCAAGCCGACGACGCTATATCCGGTCATCGAAAAACTCGAACTCGCCAAGAAGTGGGAGCTTCCCAATCGCCAGGCCGCACTGGGGAAATTGCGCTCCAATCTGGAAACGCAGTCGATGCTGCGCTCAGATTTTGTCACCATTGATTACTACGATCAGGATGCGCAGCTTGCGGCCATCATTGCCAATGAAGTGTCCAAGAGCTACATGGAACAGCGCAACAACATCGAGAGCGGCAAGAAGCAGAAGGCCCTTGATGTGCTGCAGCAGCAAATTTCCGATCAGGAGTCCCTTCGGGGGCAGGCGCAGGTGCGCTCTCAGGAAGCCAGGCGCAAGGCCGGCATCGTGGGCGACTGGATCGTTGGCGGTGGGAGTTCGCTGAATCCTGGCGGTGAGATGCGCAGTGAAAAAGACTCGATGGTCATCTCGCGCGAGCAGGCGCTCATGATCGCCGATCAGGAAATTCTGACCTTGCAGTCGGAGATCGACCAAGTGAGCAAGCTCTCTCCCGACGAACTCATTGATCAGGCGTCAGGACTTAAACTGGAAAATCAAAACATCACAGCCATCACCATGAAACTGCAGGACCTTAAGGTCGCGCGTGAAGGATTGGTCAATGAAGGGCGGGGACGCCTGCATCCGCAGGTGTTGAGTGTGGACAGTCAGCTGGCTGAGTACCAATCGCTCATCGTGGGTGCTGCCCAGTCGCACGTGAAAGGCCTGCAAAACCGGCAGGATGCGTCGAGGAAGAAGCGCGAAGCCCTCAAGGAATACAATGAGGACGCCAAGCAGGAACTGCAAAACATGTCGTCTCTTTACACCGAGTACAAGACGGCCAAGGACGAAGTCACCTACTTGGAAGAATTGCTAGTGAAAATGCGCTCCCGCTATTTCGAGGAAAAGGCGGGGATCGAACTCGTGAAATCGCCCGCGACCATCTACTCTGAAGCAGAGCCGGAAGGGAAGCCTGCCAAGCCCAATGTGCCGCTGCATCTCGCCCTGGGTGGTGTGCTGGGTCTCATGTTTGGTCTCGGCCTTGCCTTCTTCCTCGAATACATGGACACCACGGTGAAGAACCTGGATGACGTGGAGCGCTATCTCGGCGTGCCCGTTTTGGCGGTGGTGCCGAAGGATGTAGGGGTGCTGCACCGGTCCAGTGGTTTCAATCCTGACGCAGAAGCCTACCGCATTCTGCGCACGAACATTGAATTCAACCGCAAAACGCCGGACGCCAACTGCCTTAGTGTTGTCAGCGGCGGGGCAGGGGAGGGGAAATCCACCACCATGGTGAACCTCGCCTATGTCTGCGCCCAAGGCGGATACAACGTGCTGCTGATCGATGCCGATTTGCGTCGTCCCAGCCTGCACACGCATTTCGACGTCAGCCACGCCACAGGCCTCACCAACTACCTCACGACTGATATCCGGCTGGAAGATGTGGTGCTGCGCACGCCGGTGGAGAATCTATTTTTCCTCCCCAGCGGCCTGCTGCCGGCAGACAGCGCAGGACTGCTGAATTCCCAGCGAATGGTGGATTTGATCACAGAGGTCAAAAGCCGCTTTGATCTGGTCTTGATCGACTCGCCGCCTATCCTTGGGGTCAGCGACGCCTCCGTGCTCGCCAATCTGGCTGACATGACGATGATCGTGGTGCAGCACCGCAAGCTGCCGCGCCAGATGCTGATGCGCGTGAAGCAGAGTGTCGAAAACGTGGGTGGCAAGGTGGTCGGGGTGGTCCTCAACAACGTCGATCTCCGCAGCGATGCGCAGTACCAGTACTACACCAGCTACTACACCTACTACTCGCCGACGAACACGCCCAACGGCGGTTCAGGAGGGAAATCCCGCCGCCGCAAGATCAAAGCCGAAACCACCGCCACCGCATTGGGCAGCTCCCAGACAGGCTCGCGGTTGGATGGGGACGATGTCTTCTAATTCCACTTAAAACGACTGTATGAACACACGCATTCTTTCCTGCATTCTCGCTGTTGGCGCCTTGGCCACTGCGCATGCCCAGAACGGTGAAATCGCCCTCAAGGCTACTAATCGCGTTACGATCTCCATCGGCGGCATCCCCGACAACGAAGTGCCGCAGATCAGCAAGGTGTACACGATCAGCGACAACGGTACCGTCAATCTGCTCCATATTGGGGAAGTGCGCGCCTCTGGCCTCAAGCCGTCCGCACTGCAGCGCACGATTGAGCAGACCTACATTGCGCGTGAAATTTACACCCGGCCTACTGTGACCGTGACCACGGATGACAGTGCCAGCACCGCGCGGATGATCTATGTCGTGGGAGGCATCAAGGGTAACGGAACGGTGCCGTATAGCTCCAGCATGACTGTCCTGAAAGCCATCTCTGCAGCCGGCGGTTTCTCGCCGTTTGCCAAGCCCAGCAAGACCAAGCTGATCCGCAATGGTGTGACCACCGAAATCAACCTCAAGGACATCAGCGCAGACCCTTCTCGGGACATCAAGCTGCAACCTGAAGATCAGATCATCGTGCCGGATTGAGGAATCGAAGGTTGTTTGGTAGAGAGGGATCGACTTGATCCCTCCGTACTTCACCCGTCCCAAAATGGGGATCAAGATGATCCCCTCCTACGAGTGGCAATAATCCACTAGAGTCCGAGATCCGTCACCGCTCCATGGCTCGCATCACTTGTGAGCTTGGCGTACTTGGCGAGGACGCCGCGGGTGTAGCGTGGCTTCGGCTGCTTCCATTTCGCGAGGCGTGCCTTGAGTTCAGTGGCGGGAATGCCGAGGGTGATGGCGCGCTTTTCAGCGTCGATGGTGATGGGGTCGCCGTTTTTGATGATGGCGATCGGGCCACCCACGAAGGCTTCGGGGGTGACGTGGCCGACGACGAAGCCGTGGCTGCCGCCGCTGAAGCGACCGTCTGTGATGAAGGCAACGTCTTTGCCGAGACCCTTGCCCATGATGGCGGAGGTGGGGGAAAGCATTTCGCGCATGCCGGGGCCGCCTTTCGGGCCTTCCATGCGGACGACGATGACGTGGCCTTTCTTGACCTTGTCATTGAGGATGGCTTGCAGTGCGGTCTCTTCGGACTCGAACACGATGGCCTTGCCCACAAACTTGAGACCTTCCTTGCCGGAGATTTTGCCGACGGCACCGCCAGGGCAGAGGTTGCCTTTGAAGATGACGAGGTGGCTGTCTTTCTTGAGAGGATCACTGAGCGGGCGGACGATTGTCTGGCTCTTGGGCCAGACGATCTTGGAGTTCTTCATGTTCTCCTTCATGGTCTTGCCGGTGACGGTGAGGCAGTCGCCGTGCATGAGGCCTTCGTTGATCAGGATGCGGATGAGCGGAACGGTGCCGCCGATCTTCACGAGGTCATTCATGAAGTATTTGCCGCTGGGTTTGAGGTCGGCCAGCACGGGGGTCTTCTTGCCGATGCGCACGAAGTCTTCGATGCCCAGTTTCACGCCGGCGCTGTGCGCCATGGCAATGAGGTGGAGAACGGCGTTGGTGGAGCCGCCGAGGGTGATGATGAGGGTGATGGCGTTTTCGAAGGCCTCCTTCGTCATGATGTCGCGAGGGGTGATGCCCTTCTTGATCATGTGCATGACGGCGGCGCCGGCGTCGAAGCAGTCGATGAGCTTTTCATTGCCGACGGCGGACTGGGCACCGGAGTTGGGAAGACTCATACCGAGGGCCTCGATGGCGCTGGCCATGGTGTTGGCGGTGTACATGCCGCCGCAGCTGCCTTCGCCAGGGATGGCGTGCTCTTCGATGTCGATGAGCTCCTTGTCATTGATCAGGCAGTTGGCGTGTTTTCCGACGGCTTCGAAGACGGTGACGATGTCTGCGTCCTTCTTCTCAGGGCCGACACAGCCGGGGAGGATGGTGCCGCCGTAAACGAAGACGCTGGGGCGGTTTAGACGGGCCATGGCCATGAGGCAGCCGGGCATATTTTTGTCGCAGCCGCCGATGGCGACGAAGCCGTCCAGGCCTTCGCAGCCGACGACGGTTTCGATGGAGTCCGCGATGACCTCACGGGAGACGAGGGAGTACTTCATGCCCTCCGTGCCCATGGAGATACCGTCGGAAATGGTGATGGTGTTGAAGATGATGCTTTTGCCACCGGCAGCGTCCACGCCTTTGGCGGACTCGATGGCCAGGCGGTCGATGTGCATGTTGCAGGGGGTGACCATGCTCCAGAGGGAGGCGATGCCGATCTGCGATTTCTGGAAGTCAGCGCGCTTGAAACCCACAGCGTGGAGCATGGCGCGGCTGGCGGCGCGATCCACCCCATCGACCACGATGGCGCTGTGTTTGCGATGGAGGTCTGACTTTGCGGCGGAGGCTTTCTTGGGCATAAAGGGGTGGTGTTGAGAAAACGCAAAATGGCAGGCCTGAACCGTCACGCAAGCGGCCTTTAAAGCAGGCTAGGCGCAGGATTTGGCAAACATGGGGTGGCCATGCGGCGACTGCTGTTCAACGGTGGACCGATGAGGTGTCTGCCTGCAGCTTTTTTGATCATGCTGGGTTCCCTGCTGCATGCGGAGGCGGCCGATGGTGGCGTGGCGCTGGACTTCAATCTCTACATGCAGGGGAAGTATGTGTATGAGCGCAACTGCATCGTCTGCCACGGTCCGCGTGGCGATGGCAATGGCGAGCTGAGTCCGACGCTGAAACCGAAGCCGCGCTCGTTTCGTGAAGGCATGTTCAAATTCCGCACCACGCCGTATGGGATGCTGCCGACGGATGCGGATCTGCGGAGGACGATCACGCATGGGCTGAGTGGGACCGCGATGGGCATGTTTGGCCATTTGCAGGCGGACGAGGTGGAGGCGGTGATCGCGTATGTGAAGTCGTTTTCGCGGCGCTGGAAGAAGCGGGAGAACCATGCGGATGCTTTGAACTTTTCTCCGCCACCGGAATGGTTCAAGGCAGCAGATACGCTCAAAACTCATGCGCAGGCGGGGCAAAAGCTTTTCGGGGTCAACTGTGCCGCCTGCCATGGTGAAAAGGCGGATGGCAAAGGCCCTGCGGCGGTCAGCCTGAAGGATGTATGGGGGGCGCCTGCCGCGCCGTCCGACCTGCGGCAGGCGCATCTGCGCTGCGGGGACTCTCCCGCCGATATCTTCCGCGTGCTGGCCACGGGCTTGAACGGCACGCCTATGGTGAGCTTTGAGGCGACGCTCAATGAGGAGCAGCGCTGGGACATCATCGCCTATATTTTGAGCATTCGACTTCCTTCAGGGCCGGTGCTGTAGCCTGACTGAGTGATGTCTGATGAATCAGCATTTGCCTCGGCAGGCTGATCCTCTAGCCTTGAGGTTGTATGAGCCAAACCTCCCGTACTCCTGAAAGCATCGAGACATCCTTCGCCCCTTTTCGTCAAAAAATGCAGGCGGAAGGCCTGAGCGAGTCCGCCATTCGTGCGTTTCGTGGCAGCTATGCGGCGCTGCTGGCGGGTGAGACGGGGATGATTCCTGAAGACACCATTTCACCGGCGCAGGCCCTGCCCTGTGCGGATGCGCTTCCACCTCCGGCAGTGGATCGTGCGGCGGAATTGCTCAAGCAGACGGTGGTCATCAAGCTCAATGGCGGTCTCGGTACGGGCATGGGACTGGAGAAGGCGAAGTCGCTGCTGCCAGTGCGTGGCGAGGACACGTTTCTCGATTTGATCGCCCAGCAGATTTTGCTGCTGCGTTCCCAGACTGGTGGTGAAGTGCCGATGTTCATGCTGATGAACAGTTTTAGTACTTCGGCAGATTCGGCGGAGCATCTCGCGAAACGTTTTCCGCAACTGGGCGGACGCGAAACGTGGGAGCTGATGCAGAACAAGGTGCCGAAGGTGCTGGCCAGTTCGCTGGAGCCGGCGACTTCACCTGACAGCCCTGATCAAGAATGGTGCCCGCCGGGGCATGGCGACATCTATGCGTGCCTTGCGGGTTCGGGCTGGCTGGAACGTCTGCTCGGCAGTGGCGTGAGGTATGCTTTTGTGTCGAACTCGGACAACCTGGGGGCCACGCTTGATCCGGCGATTCTCGCGTGGTTTGCGGACAGCGGCATGCCGTTTGTGATGGAGGTCACGCGCCGTACCGAGTCGGACAAAAAGGGCGGGCATCTGGCGGTGCGATTGAGCGATGGGCGCTTTCTGCTGCGTGAGTCGGCGCAGTGTCCAAAGTCAGATGAGCATCTGTTTCAAAACATTGATGAGCATCGTTATTTCAACACGAACAACCTGTGGATTGATCTGCAGGCGCTGAAGGCTGCGCTGGAAGCGAATGATGGGCTGATCCCGCTGCCGCCGATCATGAACAAGAAGACGGTGGATCCGCGTGATGCAGCTTCGCCTGCGGTGGTCCAGCTGGAAACGGCGATGGGAGCGGCGATCGAGTGCTTTGCTGGAGCTGGTGCGATTGAGGTCTCGCGGGTGCGGTTTGCGCCGGTGAAGACGACGAGTGATCTGCTGGCGGTGCGCTCTGACGCGTACGAACTTACCGAGGACTTCTGCCTGCGGCTGCACCCGAGCCGCAACGGACAGCCGCCGCATCTGCATCTTGATCAAAAACTCTGCAAGCTGGTGGACGGGCTGGCGCAGAACTTCCCACACACACCCAGCCTGCTGCATTGCCGCAGCCTGCTGGTGCATGGTCCGGTGCAATGCGGTGCCGGTGTCGTTTTTAAAGGAGATGCGGTGATTCACAACCACACGCAAGCGCCGGTGAAACTGCGTGCGGGTGTGCATGAGGGGCCGATCAGTGTTGGCTGAGTGGGCGGTAAAACATGCCGCGCATTCCAGCTCGTTAACTGGCAGGCAGAAAAGTGAACGGATTTTCTCTTTTATGCTTTCCAAAGATCTTCGCCATAGCTCCAGCCATCGCGCACAGGTTCCTTGATCCAGGCGTCGAATTCGGGTGCGCCTTTGACCGTCATGCTGGCGGAGTCCCATTCGATGGTTTTGCCGGAGCGGATGGCCAGCACGCCGGTGTTCACGAGTTCGGTGAGCGGGCAGGCGTAGTCGAAGTGGGAGCCTGCGTGTGGGATGTCGCCACGGATGGCGGCGAAGAGCTCGCCGATGGGCTCTCCAGCGACGGAACGCAGCAGCGGCTTGCGGCGCAGGATGTCGATCAGCGGTGTCATGCGTTCACGCGGCCAGAGCTGCGGGCTCTGCACGCGCATGCCATCTGAGAAGAGTGTCTCCTTACTGCCTTTCATGATCATGCCGTTGTCCGGCAGACCTTTCGTCATGCCCGGCAGCGCCTCGGGAAGCAGGCCACCTTCATACCAGTGAATTTGCACGGCAGGCATTTCGCCGCGTGCGGCAAAGTGGAATATGATGTGGGATGCCGGAGCGGTATAGGCGCGGTGCTCCCACTTTTCCTGCTCCACGACTTCGACTTTCTCCGGCATGCCTAGCTGCAGCGTCCAAAACGGGGCGTCGAGGCAGTGGCAGCCGATGTCGCCCAGGCCGCCGCAGCCGTAATCCCACCAGCCGCGCCAGAATTGCGGCAGATACTCCGGACTGTACTCGCGCGGTGCCACAGGTCCCTGCCAGAGATCCCATGAGAGACCTTCCGGCACGGGAGCCGTTTTCGCGGGCTGCGCTGGCGGTGGATTGATGAAACCCACCTTGCCCTTGGGCCGGTCCGTCCAGCAGTGGACTTCGCGCACTTCACCGAGGACTCCGGCTTCGAACCATTCCTTCACCAGCCGGATGCCTTCCCAGCAGTGGCCTTGATTGCCCATGACGGTCTGCACGCCGTATTTTTTGGCGGCCTTTTGCAGGGTGCGCACCTGCCAGATGTTGTGCGCCAGCGGCTTCTGTACAAAGACATGCTTCTTCGCCTCCATGGCGGCCATCGCGGCGGCGAAATGCGTGTGATCCGGGGTGGAAATGAGGACAGCGTCGATTTCGCTGCCTTTCTTGTCCAGCATCTCGCGGAAGTCGGTGAACTTGGGGACCGTCGGGTGCTTCTTGGCGATCTCGGCGGCACTGCGGCCGCCGAGATCGCGCCAGTCCACATCGCAAAACGCCACGATTTCTTCATCGCGCGAGCCGCTGACTGCGCCATTGCCCATCTGGCCGATGCCCACGCATGCGACGCGGATTTTCTGTTTTGATTCAGCCGCACGTAGGATATTCGGCCCGGCGATGGCGCTCAGGGCGGCGGTTTTAAGGAAATGGCGGCGGGGAAATGTGGACATCACCTTTTAACGGCGAATGAGTGGTCAGATTTCAACAGTTCCCGCGTTAAAAATCTGTTCATGAAACCTTGGTGGCTCCTTATCCTCTTCTCTCCGGCTGTTTTCGCCGAGCTGCCTCAGCCGCTGCCTGCGTTTCTGGATCAGCATTGCGTCGATTGTCATGATGCGGACATGAAGAAAGGCGGGCTGGATCTTGGCGCGCTGCCATTTGATCTTGCGAATGCGGATGCGTTCCAAAACTGGCAAAAAATCTTTGAGCGTGTGCGCGATGGTGAAATGCCGCCCAAAAAGAAGCCGCAGCCAGCGAAAGCTGACGCGGAGAAATTTCTCGCGAGTCTCAAGCCTGCGCTGTTGAAGGCAGATGCTGAAGACATTGCCGCCAACGGTCGGACTCGCAGCCGCAGACTCACGCGCACGGAGTATGAGAACACGATGCATGATCTGCTTGGCATCGACATGCCGCTCAAGGTGCTGCTGCCGGAAGACCGTGCGTCCTATGGATTTGAAACGGTGGCTGCAGGGCAGCAGCTCTCACAGCACCTGTTGGCGCGGTACCTTGATGTGGCCGACCTCGCGCTGACCGATGCTTTTCAGCGTGCGCTGAAGGGCGACGAAACTTTCAAGGAGCACTACACGCCAGAAATGCTGACCAAGAATCGCGGGGGTAACTATCGCGGGCCGGACCTGCGTGATAGCAGGAGCATCACCTGGCCGATGACCTTGCAGTTTTTTGGCCGCACACCGACGTTTGTGCCTGAGAGCGGGTGGTATCGCATCACGCTGCACGATGTTCAGGCCATCAATCCGGGCAGCGACGGCGCGGTGTGGGGGACGCTGCGCTCCGGTGAGTGTGAATCGAATGCGCCCATGCTCTACATGATCGGCCTCGTGGAGGCCACAAGCACGCCACGAAACATGGTCTTTGAGGGATGGATTCAGGAGAAGCATCGGCTCGAACTCAAGCCCAACGACGCCACCTACAAGCACCCTCAGAGCGGTGCGAAAGGGGGCAATGTGTCCTTCGTGGGACGTGATCTGGCCAAGGAAGGTTTTGCAGGCATTGCGCACACGGGCATCGACATTGAGCGCATCTATCCCAATGCGGATCGTGCGGCGTTGCGGAAGAACCTGTTTGGCGAGGCCGATGTGCAAACGGCGGATGCGGCCACAGTCGACAAACTCGTCACCCGCTTTGCGCGGCGTGCTTTCCGCCGGCCTGTGACGGAGGAGCTAGCTGTCGCCTATCGTGACATCGCCCGCAAAGCGCTCGCTGATGGAGATCCGCCAGCCGAGGCGCTGCGCAGCGCCTATCGTGCCATTTTGTGCTCGCCGCGTTTCCTGACTTTTATTGAAGCTCGGGGGACGCTGGATGATCACGCCATTGCCTCGCGTCTCAGCTACGCGCTCTGGGTGTCCATGCCGGATTACAAGCTCATCCAACTCGCGAACGATAAGCAGCTGCATGATCCGCAGGTGCTGGCCCAGCAGGTGGACCGCATGCTGGCGCATCCGAAGTCGAAGCGCTTTGTGACCAGTTTCACGGACCAGTGGCTCAAGCTGAAGGAGATCGACTTCACTACGCCCGACTCACGTCAGTTTCCCACGTTCGATTCCGTGGTGCAGGAATCCATGTTGCAGGAGACGCGCACCTATTTCGCCGAGATGATCAAACAGGATCTGAGCATCACGAATCTCGTGGAGTCGGACTTCGCCTTTCTCAATGGCAGACTGGCGCGGCACTATCGCACCGAAGCGGCCGTCAAGACCGGCGAAGGAATGCAGAAAGTGGCGCTGACTGACAAGGACATTCGTGGCGGACTCGTCACGCAGGGGGCGATTCTCAAAGTCACGGCTGACGGCACCAGCACTTCGCCGGTGGTGCGCGGGGTGTTCATCAATGAGCGCATTCTGGGCAATCACATCCCGCCACCCCCGCCCGGCATTCCTGCCATCGAACCCGACATTCGCGGTGCCACCTCCATCCGCGATCAACTGGACAAGCACCGAAACAATGAGAGTTGCGCGAGCTGCCACCAGACCATCGACCCGCCCGGGTTCGCGCTCGAAAACTACGATCCTGTCGGCGTCTGGCGCACTGGCTACGGCAAAAACAATCGCGGAGCCAAAGTAGACCCGACTGGCGTGACACCCGAAGGGCAGACCTTCACTGACATTCATTCCTGGCAGCACATTTACACGCAGCATGCCGATCAACTTGCGCGTGGTTTTGCCACGCATTTCCTTACCTATTCCACCGGCGCTCCGCTGCGCTTCAGCAACGAGGATGCGCGTGAGAAAGTGATTTCCGCGACCGCGCAAAACGGATACGGAATGCGCTCTCTAGTTCGCGCTGCAGTTCTGAGCGAGATTTTTCTTAGCAAGTAACCGTTCCCATTCCCATCATGAAAAACGTCTATTTCAACTTTGGCGCCAGCATCTCCCGTCGTGCCATGCTGCGTGGTGCGGGCATCTCGCTGGGGCTGCCCCTGCTGGAGGCCATGACGCCGGCGTTTGCGGCGGTTAAGGAATCAAAGCAGGCGAAGCGTTTTGTCGGGGTGAGCATGGCACTCGGGCTGCACAATCCGAATCTCGTTCCTGAAGGTGCCGGACGTGACTACAAGCCCTCGCGCTATCTGAAGAGCATCCAGGATCTGCGCAACGACTTCACGGTGGTGTCCGGCTCCTCGCATCCGGGCGTCAATGGCGGGCATACGGCGGAGGGCAGTATTTATACGGCCTGCCCCAATGCGCGCGGTGCCACCTCACGCAACACCATCTCGCTGGATCAGCTCATGGCGAAGCAACTGGGCCACGAAACGCGATTTCCTTCGCTGGTGCTAAACACGAACAGCCAGACCAGCCCGTCCTACACGGAGAATGGCTCCATGATTCCCGCTGAGAACAATGCGATGCGTTTGTTTACGCGTCTGTTTGTCAATGACACGCCCGCCGAGCAGGAGAGGCAGGCGGAGCTGATTCGCAGCGGGCGCAGCGTGATGGATGTGGTGGGAGCTGAGGCGAAGATGCTGCAGCGCGAACTCGGGGCGGGGGACCGTGACAAACTCGACGCGTGGTTTACGAGCGTGCGCGATCTCGAAACGCGGCTGGCCGCCAATGAAGCCTGGACGCACAGGCCCAAGCCGAAAGTCGCGATGAAACCGCCGGGTAAAATTCCCCGTGACAACGAAGTCGCGGTGGATGGCATCTTTTTGGACATCATCCACATGGCGCTGGCCACGGACAGCACGCGATTTGTCACGCTCCACATCACTGGCAACAACGTGCAGGGCCTGGAGGGTGTGGAGGAGAGCTATCATAACCTCAGCCATCATGGCATGGATGAGGAGAAACTCGCGCAGCTCGCCATCGTGGAGCAGGGCGTGGTTGATCAGTGGGGGCATTTCCTGCGCAGGCTCAAGGGCGACAAGCTGCTGGATGATACGATGGTGCTGCTCACCTCCAATCTGGGCAACGCCTCCGCGCATGATAACAAGAACATGCCCGTGCTGTTTGCCGGTGGCGGGTTCAAGCACGGGCAGCACCTGGCGTTTGACCAGAAGGACAACTACCCGCTGCCGAATCTCTACATGAGCGCGTTGCACCGCCTTGGGCTGCAGGATGAGCGTTTTGCGACGAGTGAGTCGGAGATGGACGGTCTGGCTGCGGTGTAAGCGGTGCGATGCGCGCCTTTGCGTTTGACCGGCGGACGATTGGGCGGCAAAAGTCGCGTCCCCCTTGGCGCTTTCGGAAGCGCCGCCACCTCTAAAACTCGCATACTTATGGAAACAACTCTCGTCTCAGTCGGCTCCCACGTGCCCGACTTCGAAATGGAAACTTACGAACCCTCGCATGGTGATTTCGGCAAGGTCTCCCTCGCTGATATCAAGAAGGCTGGCAAATGGACCGTCCTCGTGTTCTACCCGGCTGATTTCACCTTCGTCTGCCCTACGGAACTGGCCGATCTCGCTGATCAGCAGGTCAAACTTGCCGAACTCGGCGCGCAGGTGGTCGCCGTGTCCACGGACACCAAGTTTGCCCACATGGTGTGGCGCAACACCGAAGGCCTGATGAAGAACGTGAAGTACACTCTTGCATCGGACACCACCGGCGCGGTGAGCCGTCTCTTTGGCGTGTATGACAGCGGCACCGGCCTCGCCCTACGCGGCACCTTCATCATCAACCCTGAAGGCAAGCTGGTCACCTCCGAGGTGAACTTCTACAATGTGGGCCGTGATGCTGGTGAACTCGTCCGCAAAATGGAAGCCAATGTGCACCTGATGGCGAACCCTAGCGAGGCCTGCCCTGCCAAGTGGACTCCGGGCTCCAAGACGCTCAAGCCGGGCAAGGACCTCGTCGGCAACGTGGCCGCAGCGATGGCTTCTTAATCGGTCAAGCCGATGTTTTACACAGCCTTGCGGACGCAATCCGCAAGGCTGTTTTTATTTTCCACTGCTCATTGCACATCAATCATGGCAGAAGTCCGAGCCGTGGTGCGTTGAGTGAGGCATGAAATCTGCCGCAATTCTTTTCGCCCTGTTGTTTTCGATTGTCTCCGCCAGTGCGGAGATCACGATTGGCAGGTTTGACATGGCATCGATCCGCGACACCGGGACGCTGGAAACGAAGGTGATTGCGGACTGGCATCTAAATCCGAAAGATGCGTCGATTCGGCAGAAGCTCGTCGAGATCACGGTGTGCGAATGGTGGCCGGGGATGAAGGTGCGGCTGCCGGTGACCTTTCTGGCTCCCGCCACTGGGGTCTGTACGAACGTGATCATCGAGAACACGGGACTGCAGTTGAAGCCTGCTGCTGCGGCAGGTGCGAAACTGCGTCTGCTGAAGGAGAATGGCGTTGGCCTTGTTTTCATTGGCATGGTGCCCATTGATGGGATGGAGCCGGTGGGGAAACTTCATCTGATGATGGAGGAGCGCTTCATCCAGACCAAGGACACGCGTTATACGCCGGCATGGATCTGGGGGATCAGCGACATGCGTGCGCTCACCGCAGCCGTGGCCGAAAAGGATGTGTTTCAGCCGAAGAAGGTGCTGGCGACCGGGGGCTCAAAGCGCGGGGTGGCCACTGCGGCGGCGGGCATTGCGGATGACCGCGTCACCGCGATCATGCCCGTTGTTGCACCTGTGATCGAGAGTCCTGGTGGTCCTTACGTTGAAGGCATGCTGCCTGCGGAGATCACGAAGATGAACGAGGACTTCATCGCTGCGATGACCGATCCGGTGGGGCGCGAAAAGCTGCTGGTGCGGCAGAAGGCGCGCTCGGACGAACGCATCACGATGAAAATGGTGCGCGATGCCGGCTGGAGTGATGCCGAGATAAAAAGCGCGTGCAATGCCGCCTGGGAAGCCTGCCGCACGACGAACTACCTCGAAGAGTTGAAGAAGCGCGGCACCGAAATTTTCTACAACCAAGGCTCCAATGACAACGTCAGTCCCGGTCTCGTCGAACTTGGCCGTCGCTTCCCACAGCTGCCCGTTTACATCGTTCCAGGTGGCCAGCATGGCGGCGCGAAGGAGGCGGGCTTTGTCAAATCCGTCGGCGGACTGCCGGAGGTAGATGAGAATCTGCGCGCCTTTGCCCTGCATCACTTCTTTGGCACACGGCACATGGTGGCACCGCCGCAGGTCGGCACGCAGTGGGACAAGGCGACGCACCGGCTCGCGGTGAAGGTCGTTTTTCCTGATCACAGCGAGCCGCAGGACAATGCCGTGTGGTGGTCGGTGAACCGCCATCCTGATTATTCCATTGCCATGGAATTTGATGAATGGGCATCAGCCCCGCTGGAAAAAACCGGTGCGGCCACCTACAGCGGTGAAATCAACGTCGAGGGTGATGTGAATATGCTCGATGTCATCACCGTCCACGCCCAGGAGGAAAGCGGCTCCACGCTGACCGTTTCTAGTCCTGAGATACGTCTCGAATAAGAGGCTCAGCGCATGCGGCCCTGAGCGGGCTTGGGGCCTGAGACGCCGCCGAGTTGATTGCGAAACTCATATGCGTCACTGCGATAGAGCGTCTCTTCATACCAAAGGGGGACGCCGCCTTCGAGAAAGCCGGTGGCGATGACCAGCAGGCATGCGGTGTTTGGCTTGATGCCGAGTGCCGAGGCTTGTGCGGGTGAGGCGTTGACGGCGCGGATGGATTCGTCGGCGCCGGAGATGGTCAGCCCACACTTGGTCGTCCAGAAGTCGTAGAGTGAGCCTTTGGCATAGGCCTTGTTCATGCCGGCGCAGAAACGTGCGGTGACATGTCTGCGTTCATAAATGACGGGCTGAGCATCCGCCAGACGAATGCGTTCGAGATAAAACAACGGTTCAGAAGAAGCTGCTTTCAGTGCTTGAGCTGCTGCGGGTGCCTCGGCAGCAGAGAGCTTTTGCAGGGCGATGACCTGCGTGCCGGGCTTCTTTCCTGCGGCTTTGGCCTTTTCGGTGAAGCTCACGAGATGTTGCAGATCGTAATCCAGCACGCTGCCGCGCACGAAAGTTCCCGCGCCGTGGCGGAACTCCAGCAAGCCGGTGGAGACAAGACTGCTGAGGGCTTTGTTGGCGGTGGGGCGGCTGGTGTCGAAGCGTTCGGCGATCTCGCGTTCGGTCAAAAATTTGGCACCGGGGACGAACTGGCGGCTGCGGAGGAGTTTCCGCAGCTTTTCGATCAGTTGTTCGTGAAAGGATGCTGATTTTGCCACGGCGAGACTTTGCGAACAAACCGGGCTTTGACAAGTGGCTAAGCCAATTTAGGAATTGGCTTAGCCACTTATGAAATACAGCTACTCCGACCTCGCCAAGATGATCGACCACAGCCTGCTGCATCCGACGATGACGGATGCGGATCTGGAAGCGGGCTGCAAACTGGCGGCGCAGTACCAGGTGGCCTCGGTTTGCATCAAGCCCTACGCGGTGAAGCAGGCGGTGGAATGGCTGCGTGGGTCCGGTGTGCTGGTTGGCTGCGTGATCGGATTTCCGCATGGCAACAGCGCCACGGAATCGAAGCGCTACGAGACTGAACTGGCCTGCAAAGACGGCGCGAACGAGATCGACATGGTGGTGAACCTTGGCAAGGCACTGGGAGGTGACTGGAGCTACGTGGAGTCGGACGTGAAAGCGGTCTGCGACGAAGCGCACAAGCACGGGGCGAAGGTGAAGGTGATTTTTGAAAATGATTATCTGACCAACGGCGGTGCGGGTCTCAGCAGCGACGACTTCAAGCGCAGGCTCTGCGAAATCTGCGAACGCGCCGGGGCCGATTGGGTGAAGACGAGCACCGGTTACGGCTTTGTGAAGCAGGTGGATGGCAGCTACAACTACAAAGGAGCGACTGAACATGATCTGGCTCTGATGCGTGCGAGTTGCGGACCCAAGGTGCAGGTGAAAGCGGCGGGTGGGGTCCGTGATCTCAATGGGCTTATCAAGGTGCGTGACCTCGGCGGAAGCCGCTGCGGTGCGACGGCGACGGCGGCGATGATGGACGACTACCGCAAGCGGGAAGCGGCTGGCACGCGCGATGCCGCTGGTGGTAAAATTGGCGCCGGGGGATATTGAGCGGGGCGAAAAATAATTGTTTACAGATGTAGGCGTTATTGCTTACAGTTGTAAACATGAGCAAAAAACATGTTCAAAAAACCGCGCCTCCGGCACCTGAGGCTGTCGCTATCACCGAGGCGGAGTGGGACATCATGGAACTGCTGTGGGAGAAGTCCCCGCGCACTTCCCAGGAGATTGCGACCCTGCTGGAGGAAGGCAGGGGATGGAAGCGGGCGACGGTGGTGACGCTGCTGGCGCGGCTTACCGCGAAAGGTGCGCTGGCGACAGAGCCGCAGGGGAACCGCTTTCTCTACACGCCCGCCGTGGTGCGCTCCGCGTGTGTGGAGGATGAGACGCGCAGTTTCTTGGACCGCATGTTCGGCGGCGCGCTGCAGCCGCTTGTCGCGCATGTGGCCGAGCATCATTCACTGACGAAGAAGGACATCGCTGAACTCAAGGCACTGCTGGACCAGATCAAACCCAACTCCTAAATTTTTTATGAATGCACTCATCGAATTCGTCGAACTCTGGCTGCAATCTCTGGCGCTCTTATCATCGAAGGGCACGCTCCTGGCACTGGTCGCCGGGCTGGTCCTGCTGGTGCTGCACCGGCACCTTTCACCCGCATGGCGGCATGGGCTGTGGCTGCTGGTGCTGCTGCGCTTCATGGTGCCGGACCTTGGTCATTTCTCCTTCTCTCTGCATGGGCTGGCCGATGTTCCGGCGCTGTTTGAGCCAGCGCCTGCGGTGGTTGTTGAGGAAGAGGTGGCGGCGGAGGAGCCTGCTGTGAGAGTGCTGTCCCTCAGCCCTGCTGTGCCTGTGCCGGAAATGCCAGGTGTTGTCAGACCTGTGGTGCAGCTTCCTGCGCCCATGGCGGAGGCTCCTTCCTGGTCTTTGCAGAGAAGGCTTTCCATTTTGTGGCTCTGCGGAGTGGCGGCGGTGTTCAGCGTGATGATCGTGCTGCATCTGAGGTTGCAACGCCGGATTCGCCGAGATGCCAGCGAGGCCTTCAGCGAAATCAGCGACCTTTTAGAGGAGGCCTGCCGGCTTGCCCATGTCCGGCATGTGCCGAGGCTGATGGTGACGGATGCTGTTCGCGCGCCTTCCCTTTTCGGAGTGCTGCGACCTGTGATCCTGCTGCCCAGGCAGGTCGCGGTGGGGAAGGATGCGGCTGCTTTAAAGCTCGTCCTTCTGCATGAACTTGCACACCTCAAAAGACATGACCTGTGGGCTCAGATTTTTTCATCCTGCGTGATCGCCCTGCATTGGTTTAATCCGATGGTGTGGATCGCAGCAAGACGGCTGCGCGCCGAGGCAGAGATGGCGGCGGATGCGCATGCGCTGCGCTGCACCGATGCCAGCGAGGCACACCGGTATGGGGAGATGCTGCTCGGTTTTTCACGTTACGCGACCGCCGGGTGGATGGTGTGGCTGGCCTCCGCCACGCTGCTGGGCATCTCGGAAAATAAGAAGGATCTGCGCCGCCGCATCGAGGGTCTCATGGACATTGCACGGGGACGACGAACACGGTGGGGGATTGGAATGGCGGCCTTCATGGTGATGGCGGTCATCGGTCTGAGCAGTTCACCTGCGGAAGAAGGAAAGAAGCCTAGCAAGGCTGACGATGATTCGGCGACGACGAGCGTGACTGGCATCGTCGTGGATGACGAAGGCAGGCCGGTGAAGGGGGCGAAGGTTCGGATGTCCATCAACATGCGCAGCGGATCGGACAGGAAAGAACAACTGACGGGTGAAGAGGGGAAGTTCAGTTTTGAAGAGATCTTCAAGTCAGCCTCCTTGAATCTGCGCGCCGAGCACGGTGACTTTGCCGAATCAAACGTGCTCATTTTCCAAGGGATCACGCAGAGCGAAGAACGTCGCCTCGTGCTGCCCCAAGTCTCCTGGATCGTGGGTAAAATAACGGACAAGCGCGATGGCAAACCCATCAAAGATGCACGCGTGTTTTTCGGCATAGAAAACAAGATGACCTTCATCAGCCGTTTTGAGTGGAAGCATCCTTTCGCCCATACCAATGAAGCGGGGGAATACCGGCTTGCTGTGAAGGTGCGTGATTTGAATGAGATCATCGTGCGTGCATGGGCTCCCGACATGGCTGTTCAGTCCAAGGTCATGAAAGTTACGGAACGCGAGACGACGTTTGACGCAGCCTTGGAGGCGGTGGAGCGCATCCAAGGCAAGGTGGTGAATTTTGTGGGTGAGCCTGTCAAAGATGCCATGGTCTGGGTGGTGGAGGATGCGGTGAGGCTGGTGGAGAGCTTCAAACCAATCACGCTGGAGATGATGCGGTCGAGAGACCGGGTGAACATGGCCTCTGGCAATTTCTTGATCAGCCTGGACTACTCGAAAGAAGACGGTGCAATCAGGTTGCCTGATGTGGAACCCGTGCTGAAGGACAAGCTATGGATCGTGGCCATGCATCCCAAGGCAGGCTTTGCACGGATGCGGGCACGAGATCTGAAGCCGGGTGTTGTCTTCAAACTGGAGCGCTGGGCATCCATGAGCGGACGCATGCTCCGCAATGACGGCAGCCCGGTTGCGGAAGCGACGGTGGTCATCAATGCCAGAGGAGATGCCGATCTCGTTTCCAACCCCGAAACGCTCAAGATCACTCACAGCATTAAATTTACCACGGACAAGAATGGTGGCTACAAGATCGACCATCTGCTGCCGGGAGCGAGCTTTAGCGGAGTCGCGATTGATGGAGTAGGGATCAAAAAAGAATATCTGTCGACCACGCAGGTGACAGTAGGGACAGGGCCGCAGAGCGCCAGACAGATGATCCTCGGAAACTTCCTGCGCCAAAGCCAGGTGGGCGGGGTTCGTGCTGTCCAAGGCCGGATCATAATGCCGGAAGGGTATGGATTCCGCAGCGATGCCTACTCCATTTTCTTTAACATCACCAGCAATGGGATGCCCGTGCCCAGCATGCGGCAGCCGGACCCGGATGGACGCTTCATCACCGAGGCGCTGCCGCCTGGGAACTATGAACTCAATGTCAGCGTCATGCCAAGAGGGCCCGGCATGGATCTGCCGCGAGATGCTGGAAGATGGATGCGCTTCCAAGTGGAGGCGGGAGGCAATGCATCACCCATGCGACTTGAAGACATTATCCTGGAGAAAGAGGATCTCACTCCCAAGCCGCGTGCGGATCCATCTGCTCTATCACAGCCTGCCGTCTTCGTTGAAGGGGCAAACGGCAAAATCGAGATCACGACGATGGATGCCGATAAGAAACCTGTGGCAGGAGTGAAGATCGAAGTCCTCGATTTTGTCGATCATGCCCAAGCTCCCATGGGCCTGGGCAAGGCGCTGGCTCAGGCCGTGATGGCAACCAGTGATGAAAAGGGCAGAGCCACGCTGATGTTTCCACGCATGCCAGTCCCTGGTCGCCAAGCATCCGGAGTGCAGATCATCGGAATCGCGCCGGATGGGTCCAAGTCTCGCAAAACCGAGCTGATGGATGGCAGAAAGGCTGAGGTCCGGATTTATCCTGAGACAGCGGTTAATATCACGATCGCGAACCCGATTGTGAAATGGTCAGCCAACAGCAGTGCAGGGATGATCGCAGAGAACCAGCTTCTTCAGGGGGGAGAACTGAGGACGCAGCTGGCACTGGAGCATGGCACCCACTTTCTCCTGCAAGGCACGACGGCGGAGGGCCAGGTGCTGTTCTCCAAAGCTATCGGCGCGAGCAAGGCTCCTGGTCGGGAAGTCAAAATGGCGGTGACACTCCTGCCTGGAGTCGAGATCGAAGGAAAAATCGAGGGAGTACCGGCTGACTATGACGGCACCGGCGGTGTGGTGGCGAGGGTGTATGTCAAATCCGAAGGAGAATTGAACCAAATTGCAAAAGGTTATCCGCCCACTGTTCCCTGGACGGTCTGGGCACCCGTGGGACGTGATGGCCGTTTCCATTTTACGGGTATACCGCGTGGAATGTTGAACCTGGCGGGTCTCGGCAAAGGCTGGACCACTCGGGGTCCTCTCAGTATAGACAGCTCCACTCTCGTCAACATCGCGAACTCGACTGTAAAGGAAAGTGTCACCCTGAGCGCGAGGCCTTGTGTCACAAGAACCATGCGTATTCTTCTTCCAGATGGCAGTCCAGCCGCTGGAGCCACCGTTCAATTTGAATGGCCTGGACTTAGCATGATGGGCTATAGCCGAATGAATATGCATGCAGAAGACGCGGAGAAGTACGCGCAGTTTAAAAAGGAACCATGGACTGCCAGGCAGGCCGTGGCGGATGATCAAGGCCTGGTCACCCTGGGGAACCGGGTGTCAGGCAAGACCCATTGCCAGGTGTTCTGGACCGATCCGAAAACGCTGCACCCGCACTCAGGAACTGCCTATTATTCCATTGAAGAACAGGCGACGAAGACGCCTTTGGATATCCAGGTGACTGAAAAGTAGAGACCTGCCTTTCTGCTGGCTGATCCGGCTCGTACGTGTCTTGTGGTCAGAAAATGCCTGCTCACGGCGTTTTTATTCACCGTAATGATACGCCACGCTTTTCTATTCTGCCTTGCTCTGCCCGCCACTGGATTCGCCGTCGATTTCAACCGTGACGTGCGGCCCGTGCTCGCGCAGCATTGTTTCAAATGCCACGGCATGGATGAACACGGGCGCAAAGGCAAGCTGCGGCTGGATCTGCGTGACTCGGCCATGGGAAAAGGCAAGTCGGGTGAACTCGCCATCGTGCCGGGCAAGCCGGACGCCAGCGAACTCATCAAGCGCGTCTTCTCGACCGATGAGGATGAGGTCATGCCGCCGCCGCACACGAAGGCCTTCCTTCCGGAAAGTGCGAAAAATATTCTGAAGGCATGGATCGCTGAAGGGGCGCCGTATGAGGCGCACTGGGCCTATGTACCGCCGAAGCAGGTGCAGCTGCCCAAGGCCGGCATTCATCCTATCGACGCTTTTATCCAAGATCGTCTGAAGAAGGAAGGCTTGCAGCCCTCGGCTGAGGCGGATCGCTACACGCTCGTTCGCCGTGTCTATCTCGACCTCATCGGTCTGCCGCCGACACCTGCGGAGGCGGATGCGTTTGTGAATGACAAGTCGCCTGATGCCTATGACAAGCTCGTGGATGCGTTGCTCGCATCCAAACAGTACGGCGAGCGCTGGGCGCGGCGCTGGCTGGACCTCGCACGCTACGCAGATACGAACGGCTTTGAGAAAGATCGCCCGCGCCAGATCTGGCCCTACCGCGACTGGGTGGTGCGTGCGTTGAACGCTGACATGCCGTTTGATCAGTTCAGCATCAAGCAACTCGCCGGAGACATGCTGCCGAATGCGACGCCGGAGGATCTCATCGCGACCGGGTTTCATCGCAACACGATGCTCAATGAGGAGGGCGGCATTGATCCCAATGAGTACCGCTTTTATGCGATGGTGGACCGAGTTGGCGTCACCGGCACGACATGGATGGGGCTGACGATGAACTGCTGTCAGTGCCACACACACAAGTACGACCCCATCCTCCACACCGACTACTATCGCACGCTGGCGCTGCTGAACAACGCGAGCGAACCCACCTATTTCATTCCAACGCCTGAGATTGAAGCGCAGCAGAAGGCCCATGCCGAGAAGATTGCCCAACTCGAGGCCGAGCTGCCCGCGAAGTTCCCCGGCGGTACGGCTGCCATGGAAAGCCGTTTTGCGGGATGGTTGGAAGGCGAATCCCATCGCGCATCGAAATGGGAGGTCATTCGCCCCACAGGCATGAAGACCACCATGCCGCATCTGGAGCAGGAGGCGGATGGCTTCATCCTCGGCAGCGGTGACATCTCGAAGAGTGATGTCTATGATCTGAGCTTCAAGGCACCCATCAAGGGTGTGCGTGCTCTCCGCATTGAGGTGACCTCACATCCCAGCCTGCCGAACGACGGTCCAGGACTCACCAACTACGAAGGACCGCTCGGCGGCTTCTTCATGAGTGAACTGCAGGCTTCGCAAAACGGCAAGGGCGTCAAAATTGCCCGGGCTGAAGACACGAACGATGACGAGGATGATCGCATCAGTGATGCGAGTGCTCCCAAGGCAAAAGCTAAAGCCGCAGCGAAGCCGAAGAAAAAGAACAACGCCAGCGCCACGCTCGATGGCGAGATGTCCAGCGGCTGGCAGGTGCTGGGCGGTTATGGCGTGCAGCATGCGGCGGTGTTCCATTTTGATCAGCCAGTCGATCTCACAAGCGGCTTTGATTTGAAGATGCTGTTTGAAAAGCACTTCGCCTGCCCGCTGGGACACTTCCGCATTTCCGTCACCACCAGCGACCACGCGGAGGCCACGGGACTTCCGGCGGAAGTCGAGGAGGCGCTCGCCAGCGATGACAAATTAAAACGGGCCATGTTGCTGCAAAGTTTTCTCGAGAGCGCCCCTGAAATGGAGAAGGCCGCCAAGCCCTTGCTGATCGCCCGCAAAACGCCGCCGCGTGGTCAGGCCACGCTCGTGATGAATGAGCGCCCCGCGAACAACCCGCGCATCACGCACCGCTATCATCGTGGCGAGTACCTGCAGCCGAAGGAGGCGGTCTCACCCGGCGTGCCCGCGTTCCTGCCTGCGCTGCCGAAGGATGCGCCTGCGAATCGTTACACTTTTGCGAAGTGGCTGTTTGCACCTGAAAATCCGCTCACCGCACGCGTGACGGTGAACCGCCAGTGGCAGGCGTTCTTTGGTCGCGGCATCGTGAAGTCGCTCGAAGACTTCGGTTATCAGAGTGATCCGCCTTCGCATCCGGAGCTGCTCGACTGGCTTGCCGTTGAGTTCGTGAAGCAGGGCTGGTCAGTGAAGAAGCTGCATCGACTCATCGTCACCAGCGCGACTTATAAACAGGGCAGCCGCATTACGCCTGAGCACGCACAAAAAGACCCTGAGAACATCCTGTTCGCACGTGGCGCACGCTTCCGGCTCGATGCCGAGGTCATTCGTGATTCCGCGCTGAAAGCCGCCGGGGTGCTGTCACCGAAGATGGGAGGTCCGGGTGTCTATCCGCCACAGCCTGTCAGTGTCACCTCGGAAGGCACCTATGGCAAATTTGAATGGAAGACCAGCGAAGGGGAGGATCACTTCCGCCGCAGTCTTTACACCTTCACCAAACGCACGGCACCGTTTGCGATGGCCACCACCTTCGATGCGCCCACCGGTGAATCCTGCCTTGCCAAACGCGAGGTCTCCAACAGTCCGCTGCAAGCCCTCACGCTGCTCAATGACCAGATGTTCATGGAAGCCGCGCAAGCGATGGCGAAGCAAGTCATCGCTGAATCCCAGAGTGATGATGAGCGCCTGCAAAACATCTTCCGCCGCGTCGCGACCCGGCCTGCGGCACCCGACGAACTGGCGATGCTGAAAGCCTTTTTGCAAAAGCAGCGCGACAAGAAACTCGCCGATGAAGCGCTCTGGACCGATGTGAGCCGCGCTGCACTGAACCTCGACGAAGCCATCACGCATCCATGAACACTTCCAACATCACCCGCCGTCACTTCTTCCAGGACTGCGCCGTCGGCACCGGCAAGATCGCGCTGGCTTCATTGCTGGCGGAGTCGGCCTATGGCGCGGGGCAGAGTCCGAATCTCTCCGCGCCAACACACTTCCCGCCGAAGGCCAAAGCGGTCATCCACATGTTCATGGCGGGCGCGCCTTCGCAGCTTGAGTTGTTCGACAACAAACCCATGCTCACGAAATACGAGGGCAAGCCGTTGCCACCTTCGATCATCGGTGGGCAGCGCTATGCGTTCATTCGGCCTGATGCAGCGGTGCTGGGGCCGCGCTATCAGTTTGCGAAGCACGGGCAGAGCGGTGCGGAGCTTTCCGAAATGCTGCCGCATCTAGCCTCGGTGGTGGACGACATCGCCATCGTAAAATCCTGCCGCACGACGCAGTTCAACCACGCACCGGCGCAGATTTACATGAACACGGGCTTCTCTCAGCCGGGGCGGCCCAGCATGGGCTCATGGATCACCTATGGTCTCGGGGCCGAGACGCGGGATCTGCCGTCGTTTGTCGTGATGAGCACCGGCAGCGGCATCAGCGGCGGGGCGGCCTGCTGGAGCAGCGGCTTTTTGCCCAGCCTGTATTCCGGCACGCGCTTCCGCAACACGGGCGATCCCATTTTGAATGTGAGCACGCCGCAGGGCATCGAGGCCGGCACCCAGCGCGACACGATTGAACTCATCAACGCGATGAACCACCGCCGCCTCAAACTCGATGGCGACAGCGAAACGGGCACGCGCATCGCGAATTACGAAATGGCTTACCGTCTGCAAAGCTCCGCACCAGAACTGATGGACCTTACCAAGGAGGACGAGGCCACTCTGAAAATGTACGGCTGCGATCCGAAGGTCCCGTCTTTCGCCCGTGCCTGCCTGCTGGCACGGCGCATGGTCGAGCGCGGCGTGCGCTTCATCAATATCTACAACGAAGGCTGGGACGCGCACAGCGATGTGGCGGGCAATGTGAAGAAGAACTGCGGCATCACTGACCAAGCCAGCGCCGCGCTGGTCAAAGACCTCAAGCAACGCGGCCTGCTCGACAGCACGCTGGTTGTGTGGGGCGGTGAATTCGGCCGCACACCGATGGTCGAAGCCAGCGTCTCTCTCGGTCGCAGCCTAGGGCGCGACCACCATCCGCAGGCCTTCAGCATGTGGATGGCCGGTGGTGGCATCAAAGGCGGGGTCACCCTTGGTGCGACGGATGAGATGGGCTTCAACATCGTCGAAGACGAAGTTCACGTCGCCGATCTGCAGGCGACGATTCTTCACTGCCTGGGCATTGATCACGAACGTCTCACCTTCAGCAAAGCGGGGCTCGACTTTAAGCTGACAGGCGTGGATCCGTGCCATGTGATCAAACAGATTTTGGCCTAGCATGATCCCAGCCACCATCGTTCAAGGGCACCGCGTGGCCTCCGGCTTGAATGGCAATCCGCGCTTCCCCGGTGGCACGCTGCGCATGCAACTGCCATTCTTTGCGGCGCTTGGACTTGATCTGAGCGCGTTTTATCCCGGAACTCTGAACGTAAGCATTGCACCGCTGAGCTATCGTGGGGTGAAGCCCCGGCATATGTTTCGTGCGCTGAAGTGGCATCCTGAAGATCCGGCGGAGGATTTTTCGTTTTTCGATGTCACCGTGCATCGTGAGGACGCTGAGCCGGTGCGTGGCTTGATATACCACCCGCATCCTGAGACGAAGCCGGTGCATTTTCAAAAGCCGGATGTGCTGGAACTGCTGCTGCCGTGGACGGAAGGGCTGGGTTATGGCACAAAAATCAGATTGGAAGTGCCGGAGGAGCAGATGATGTTCGGGCCATGATGAAGTTCCTTTTCCCTCTGATTTTACTCAGTTCGGCAGTGCTGGCGGACACCCAGGCGGACATCGAATATGCGAAGGTGGGTGAAACCTCGCTCAAGCTGGACCTGCATCGTCCGCAGGGAGAGAATCCACCGTTGATCGTGTATGTGCATGGCGGCGGATGGCGGGCGGGATCCAAGAAGGACGTGCCGATCGCCGATTTATACGACAAAGGCTTTGCCATCGCGAGCGTGGAATACCGGCTGTCCACGCAGGCGGTGTTTCCCGCACAGGCGCATGACATCAAAGCAGCGATTCGATTTCTGCGGGCCAACGCAGGGTTGTTTCACCTCAATGCGACCAAGATCGCCATCATCGGCTCCTCGGCCGGAGGTCATTTGGCAGCGTTGGTTGGCGTCACCAACGGGAGCAAAGAACTCGAAGGCAAGCTCGGTGAGCATCTGGATCAAAGCAGCAATGCGCAGGCGATCGTGAGTTATTACGGCGCTTCGAATCTGGCAACGATCCTCTCCCAGAGTACTCCGCAGGGCCTCGATTTCCGCATTCCTGCGCTGAAGCTGCTGCTGGGAGATACACCGGACAAAAAGCCCGCACTGGCGAAACTGGCGAGCCCGGTGGACCACCTCGACAAAAATGACCCGCCGCTGCTGCTCATTCATGGCGATGCCGATCCGCAGATGCCACCGCAGCAGTCGCAGGAACTGGCCAAAGCCTATCAAGCCCTGGGCTTGCCAGTGACTTTACTCCTGCTGCCCGGCAGCCTGCATGGTGGCTCGGAGTTTTATAACGACGAGCGCACCTCCCTCGTTGCCAAGTTCCTCGACAAGGTGCTGCGTTGAGTCAGAGTGCCGGTTCATGCCGAAACCACTCATAGCAATCACCATGGGCGACCCTGCGGGGGTCGGTCCTGAAATCTGCCTGCAACTGCTCGCCAACGAGGAGGTGTGCTCACTTCTCACGCCCGTGGTGTTTGGTGATGCACGGCTGCTCTCTCGCTGCGCACGGCAGACGGGTCTCCCAGCTCCGAAACGCATCATCAGCGAGATCGAATGGGCGGAGAAATGTGCGGGTATCGACGAGCCGGCGGTGCTCGATCTCTTTGGCTTTGATGCGGAAAATTTCACGCCGGGCGTCGTCAGCGCCAGGACGGGTGCCGCAGGCTATCGCTACGTGGAAAAGAGCATTCAGGCCGCTTTGGCGGGACAAGTCGCCGCCGTAGCCACAGCACCGCTGAACAAAGAAGCGCTGCATGCCGCAGGCATCAAGTATCCCGGCCACACCGAAATGTTTGCTGAGAAGATGCAGGCAGAGCGCTCCTGCATGACTTTTTTCTCCGAGGAAATGATCAGCAGTCTGGTGACCGTGCACATCGGTTATCAGGATGTGGTGCCCGCCTTGACGACCCAGCGCATTCTGGATGTCATCGAGCTGACCGCCGAGGCGGTGCAGCGTGTGCGTGGCAAAAAACCGCGCATTGCAGTCTGCGGGCTCAATCCTCATGCGGGCGAGCATGGCCTGTTTGGTCGGGGTGAGGAGGAGGCAATCATTGCGCCTGCTATTGAAGCGGCACGGGCAAAGGGCCACACCGTTGAAGGCCCGCTTCCGCCTGACACTGCTTTCATTGCGACGAAGCGCCGGACAGTGGACGCCTACATTTGCATGTATCATGACCAGGCGCTTATCCCGCTGAAGGCGCTGGCGTTTGACACCGCCGTGAACACCACGCTGGGACTGCCGGTGCCGCGCACGAGTGTGGATCACGGCACCGCGTGCGACATCGCCTGGCAGGGCAAAGCCAACGGGCGCAGCCTCGTGGAGGCTGTGCTGCTGGCGGCCAAGATGGCAAAGTAGCCCTGTTCCTGCGGAGCAGGAGTCTTGGAAAGCGTTCTATTTGCGCTCAGCCACCCAGCGTGGCACGCAGCCCTGATGGGCTTGAGTCACCGTGGCGGCGAAGTCAGCGAGGTAGCCGAACTGATGGCTGACGGGGAATATCGTCTGAGTGCGGGCATCAAGATCGGCATTGACGTGAATGGTGCCTGCGAGCAGGTCGAACTCGATTTCATCGCCATCTTCCACCACCGCAATCGGCCCGCCCACGGCGGCTTCCGGGCTGCAATGCACGCCCACGGCACCGCCAGAGACGCCTGAGACGCGAGTGTCTGAAAGCAGGGCGACTTTGCCATAAAGCTCAGGCACTGCGAGGGCGGCGCTGGCAACATGCATTTCCGGCATGCCAAGAGCCACCGGACCGCAGCCACGGATGACCACGATGTGGCCGGGCTGGATGCGACCAGCGGCGGCTGCATCTGAGACGCCTTTGGAGTCGTGGAAGCAGATGGCTTTGCCGCGGAATTTTGGTTCGTCCAATGAGGAAACTTTGAAGACGATGCCGTCGGGAGCGAGGTTGCCAAAGCAGATCTGGATGTCCGCGAACTCTTTGAACGGTGCCTCGATGGGAGCGATGAGTTCATTGGGGAAGGGGACTTCAGCGGCGTTGGCGAGATTTTCCGCCAGCGTTTGCCCTGTGACAGTGATGCAGGAGCCGTCCAGCAGCCCGGTTTTCATGAGGTGCTTCAGCAGCATGGTGGTGCCGCCGAGACGATACAGATCCACCATGGTGCCGCGCCCACGTGGGGCGAAATTGCACAGCACAGGGGTGCGGCGGCCAATGGCCTGTACATCGCGCAGGGTGAAATCGACTCCTGCCTCACGAGCGACGGCGAGAATGTGCAGCACGCCATTGGTGGAGCCACCGATCGCGCAGATGGCGGTCATGGCATTGGTGATGGAGGCCTTGGTGATGATGTCGCGGGGGCGAAGGTTCATCTCCAACAGGCGGCGCACGGCTTTGCCGACGCGCAGGCATTCCTCACGTTTGCCCGCTTCGATGGCTGGCATGGAGGAGGTGTCCGGCAGGCTGAGTCCCATGGCTTCAAGCGCGATGCCCCAGGTGTTGAAGGAAGCAGCGATGCCGCAGCCACCTGCGCCAGGGCAGGCGGTACGGATGATCTGCTCGGACTCTTCGTAGCTCATCGTCCCTTGTTTTTCCTTCGCGGCGGCGTCATAGACGTCGAGAATCGAGGTGGAGTGTCCTTTGTGGCAGCCAGGCATGATGCTGCCGCCGTTGACGATGAGACCCGGGTAATTGGTGCGTGCCAGGGCCATGGCAAATGCCGGGCCGTTTTTGTCGCAATGATGCAGGCCGATCAGCGCATCATAGCAGTGCGAGGTGCAGATCATCTCCGCACCATTCGCCATGAGATTGCGCGAGCAAAGGGAGGCCGCACCGCCGACATTTCCCTGCGTGATGTTGTCGCTTACCGGCGAGACGCCGAAGGGGAAACCAATGAGGCCTGCCTCTTTGCAGCCTTGGGCGATGAGCTGGGCGAGCTCGTGAGCGTGGACGTTGCAAATGTTGCCGTCGAGCAGTGGCGTACCGATGCCGATCTGCGCCTTGTCGAAATCTTCCGGCTTAAAACCCAGGCCCCAGAAGAAGGCGTTGACGCCGCGCTGCCAGCCGTGGGTGAGATTGTTCGAGTTCCAGTTGAGCTTATGTTCAGTCATGTGTTGTGAGCGGATGCTAGACGGAAAGAGGTTCCACGCCAAAACAAAAGCTCCCGACCAGTGAACGAGCTGGTCGGGAGCTAAACCTAATCAGATATGTGAGGCGTAAAGCCCGGTGTAATTAGAACGCGAAGCTCAGCTTGGTTCCCCAGAAGACTTCGTTCTGAGTCGTGTTGAGGGAAGCACGCAGCTTTTCGCTGTGGTTCAGTGCAACGTAGCTCGTCCATGTCACTGCCTTGGTCAGTTTGACCGGGACGGCGAGGGTGTAGAGAACGTGGGTCATACCGGAGGTCGAAGCGTTTTGCAGGCTCTGACCTTTGTTGCCAACCACGCCGCCACCAGCGATCGAGCCGGAACCGTTGCCGGTGTAGTAGTCGATGCCGTAACCAGCGGTGACGGAAGGCACAATGCTCAGCCAATCAGTGACTGCGAATGTGTAATCAGCACCGAGGGAGAAGTACTGACCGCTGATTCGGAGGTCATAGTAGTAGCCTGCATAGATGTTGAAGGCCTGAATTGGCACTGCAACGGTGAAGCCTAGTTCACCAGCATCTTTGAGTGCGAATTCTGGGTCAGCGAGGGCATTTGCCCCACCATTGAAGCTGCCACCGTAAGTATCTGGATAGAAGTAGTGTTGATACTGCATTCCGAACTTGGCCCATCCTGCGTCGAAGGACAGATTGGTGATAGCGTCGATTTCCGTATATTGGAAGCCACTCTTGGAACCAGCAAAGGGAGTGCCAGCAGTGTTGATGTAGGCAGCTCCGATGCCCCAAGTCAGCTTGTCAGTGATTGGCACGCTGAGGTTGAGTGCGGTCCACATGATGTTGTCAGCGAACCAAAGACCGCGGAAGTAGTAGCGGCTGTCGTAACCGGCATCGAAGGTGGCTCCGATGGAGTCGAAGAGAGCTCCTGATTCTTCCACCACGGGAGGGGCGGGGTTTTTAACGGGTGCGGTGCCAGCGGATGCGTTCAGCGCTGCACAGGCAGCAAGAACGGTCACCGACTTGGCAATGAATGATGTCATGCTTTTGGGCTTCATGTGTGGGTCGAGTTTAGTTATTGGTGGTGTTGAGGCGCTGACCAGCCGGGAAGGCCGTGCAGCTTACTCACCAATACATAGCAGGGGGCATGCCAACTTTGAGGGAATGCCGATCAATCTGGCTTCGGGTTTTTTTCTGAGCGGGCTTCGCGTCACTGCTTTCTGAGTGTTCCCTCAGCGGGGACCTTGATCCTCCTTGCTCTGTATCTTGTTGAGTTGGCTGAGGTTGGGTATGAGCGCTGGTAGTGGTTCAGCGCCTATTCAGCCAAGGCTCACACACGTTGCTTTATTGCCGGGTTCTTAAGCGTTGCGGGATTGACGATCATTTGAGTTGGGCACGCGGCTTGAGGTGAGTCAGGCATCGAAAGAACTGACTGCAGTGGCTCCTGACAGGTGCCTGTTTGCGGCCTCCAACCTGATGAAGGGGATCGGTAGCCTGTTGAAAACTCCAGCAGGAAACTTTAAGGCCTTGGAGCTTGGCTGGCTGGAGAGGAATCATCCTCGTCCCCCCGGTTTGGATTGATGCGACAGCGCCGTGCGTTGTAGAGCGTCACGACCCTCTGGGGTGAGAGACCCCGCCATCTGGAACCGTGTTCGGGGTGAGAACCTAAGGTAACTGCGTCGCCACGAGGAGTGTGGAGAGGAACAAAATTAGAACCTGACAGACAACCACGAAAGTGAACACGATTCGACCAGAACAATACGGCGAGCCTGCGAGAGAAAGGCGAAGTTCAGGCTCGTCAAGCGCCGGACCAGTGCGTGGATACGGAACCTACGCTCGAGAATGCTGGGGTGGCTGGTGGTCGTATGTCAGGGAAGGATGGTGCCGTGAACAACCGGAGCGAAGCGGAGATAGACAGCAAAGCAACCTAGGCACGACCGTAGAGCAAAGGATGACAGGAAAGAAGATCATCTCAGCAAAGGACAAAGCGAAGTCCCGCCAACGGGTAAGCAAGATAAAGAAGCCCTGTGGCAGCGCTACAAGGCCAACGCGCTGTCTGGAGCGAGAAGTGCTCATGGCCCTCGAAAGAGGGATCAAAGGGGGTAGTCTGATCGTCAGCCGAGCGTAGCGAGACAACCAGCGAAGCATCATCTAAAAATAGCTGCCAACATCTGTGCTGAAAGCACGCTGCAACAGGCCTGGGAACAGGTGCAGTCCAACGCAGGGCCCTGCGGCGTGGACGGTATCAGCGAGCGCACATTGAAAAGACGGCCATGCGCGGGTGCTCGCGCTGATCGAAAGCTTCCTCCAGCAGGGCATCATGGAACAGGAGGGAGTGATCGAGTCGGAAGACAGGGGGGCACGCCACAGGCGGAGTCGTTTGACTGCGCTACGTTTGCCCTGCGTGCAGCTCGTTCCTCGCTGTCTGTCTCACTTCGTTCGGCTGACCGCTTTTGGCCAATATCCACATCAACCCGCTGGACCATCTGATGAGCAGGAACGGATTGGAGATGGTGCGCTACGCGGACGACATGGTCATCTTGTGTCGTGATGTTCAGGAAGCCCTGGCCACTTGCAAGCTTTGCCAGAGTGGGCAGCCCGAGCCGGGCTGGAACTGCACCCGCAGAAGACGAAGTTCGTGGACATGGGGCAACCCAAAGCTCATCCCAAGACCTTGAAGAAAATGGGGGGAGGCACTCAAGCCGTTCACACGGCGCACCAGCGGGCAGAGCATGAGCGCGATTGCTCAAATGCTGAGGCCCAGACCGGAGGGGTTCTTCAACGAGTGGCCAGTTTCAGAGATCGAAAAGAGTTTATAGCGTTTTCCAAAACGGATTTCCGGATAGCGGCGCATGGCCACGCGTCTGCCCAGCGCTGGTAGGGCTGGCTGTCCTCAGCCAGCCGCCATCGACCTGTCCTTCGTAGCTCGACGCAGGAGAGCGAAGAAGGAAGCCCATGATCTGCGATCAAGAAACAGCCTGCTAAACGGAAATGAGTTTTGCGAACCGCTATACCGGGTGGCGATGCGAAGCGTTGCTCTAGCGCACTGAGATCCCCTTGCTTTGATGCCTGTTCCCTCAGCAGGCTTCATTGGCGCGCAACGCATAACGAAAAACCTCCCGGCTTGCGCCGGGAGGTTAACCTTGAAGGGTTGAATCGTTCAGAGAACGACGGGTATTAGAAGCGGACGCTGAGGGTCACGCCGTAATAAACGATGTTGGTGAAGGGGGTGTCTGGGCCACCGCCGATACCAAAGCCGTAGTCACGAGTAGCCGAGGCAGCCAGATTTTCCATCGGGCCCATTGGCACGTTGGCAGCAACGTAAGGGGTCAGGGTCGCACGGCTGTTGAGCTTGATTGGGAAATCAATGCCAACGGTGAGTGCGGTCCAACCGGAGATGCCGCCCTGAGCTGCAGACTGGCCGAAGAGGCCGCCGCCGCCGACGAGGTTGCGGGAAGCCTGGGTGAAGCCAGCGTTGTAGTTCAGGCCATAGCCCAGACCAGCGTGTGGGACGATGCTGAAGGAATCAGTCACAGCGATGGTGGACTTGGCGGTGAGGTCGAAGTACCAGCCACCGTTGAAGAGGTCATAGTTCGCGCTCGAAGCCAGATTGATCGGGCCAAGGTCGGTGTTGACGCCCAGAGTGAGCTGCTGGATATCGTTCATGCCGTAGCCGTTGCCGTTGCCGAAAAACGGGAGCTGATTGATACCGCTGCCATTGGCAAGGTCGCCCATGTTGTGGATGAAGCTGTAGCCGAAGCTCACCGCGACAGGACCAAGGTCATGCGAGATGGCTGCACCCAGCTGAAGGCGCTGGAAGGATGCGGTGTTCTTGATGCCGGTGAAAGCAGGAAAATTCGGGGAGAAGCTGTCCTGGTCACCTGCGAGGGAGCCGTAGTTCACATCCCAGAGGAGGGAGGTGCTGCCAGCGCCGTCTTCAGCGGCACCGCCGACGAGGAGGATGGCACCGTTAAGGCCGGCACGGACCCAATGCTGGCCGTAGTTGATGCCACGCCACACGTAGTTGGAGTCGTAACCGATGGAGGCGGTGATGCC